>JAFWQC010000113.1 GCA_017509245.1 Clostridiales bacterium
CGGTCAGCGGCCTGAACCGGGTCCAGACCATATTCGTCCGTCTGATACTTTTCAAAAAGCGCCTTCTGATCCAATCCGCTTAATTCAAGCAGGATCTTCTCTACTTCGCCTTTGCGCTCTGAATTCTCTTTTCTCTTCATTCCATGTCCCCCTAAAACTAAATCCTGACAAATTACCCCAACATAGAATTATACGATACGGGGAAACGAAATAATAACTTCTCTTTATCTATACATTAAATAAATTTTACTAATCGTGGTAGAATAATCTTGGATTAGGGGGAATAAATATGCTTTACAACAAGGACAATCCGCAGTGGTTTTTCAGCGAAGAGCAACATATCAGCAGCGAAGAGTCTTCTCGCATCATCAGGGAAAGCAAACAGCTTGTAACGAAGATCCTCAAGACAGATGTTAGGGACTTCGGCGCCAATATATACGGCGTTAAAAACGACTCTGAAGATTCAGATTCCACGCGAAGCAAGAGCATCATCGGCATCGTCATAGGCATCCTGGTCTTCGCAGGTCTTATACTGTCTCTGATCTTCAAGAACCTGGTCATCTTCGGCTATATTGGATGCGGTGTCTTTTTGTTCGCCGGAATATCTATGCTCTTAACGGGCAAAGGTGAGATCGTCGAATCGTCCAGCAGAGCGGTCCTGAACAAGGTTATCGGATTCGATATTGCTCTCGCCTCCCTTCTGCTTATTCTTCTCATTTACTTTAGAAAGCTATTCGCTGGCGCAGAAGTATTCATCCTGATCTTCGTTATAACTTTCGGCTTATCCGGTATCACTTTGCTTTTCGCGGCGGTCTTCAGAACTGTTTCAGGCAAGCTCATCTATACGCGTGAGGTTACGGCAACTTGTTCCGGCTACGTCCGTTACGTCAGCAGAGATTCTGACAACCACTACAGGGGAACCGTTTTCATACACACTTCCCCTTTGTTCAGCTATTCAGTCGACGGCGTTCAGTATCAGGCTGTCTGGGATGAATTTGTAACAAAACAAGATTCGGATATCGCTTTAGGTCAGAATGTTCCCATTAAAGTCGATCCGAAGCATCCCGAAAACATTAAATCTCCGGTTTCCGCGCATCCCGCCATAATCAGTTTTGAAGTCTTTTTGGCTGTTGCATTTGTCACCATAGCGATCTGGCTTGGCATCTACACTGCATCAGGCGCAGCAAAGAACATGAAGCTTGAGACAAAATGGAATCCCGCCATAGAGAAGATCAACGGTGAAACCGAAAGTAACCTTACAAAGATAACCGATGAGATGATCCAGACAATGTATAAAGAAAAACTGGGGTCTGATCAGAAATGGTATGTTGAGACCGCCGTAGTCGCTTCAAAAGAGACCACTGACGAAGGTCAGGCCATCACATTTACCGATGAGGCTTTCAACGGGATTCTTTACAAGGACGGAAACGCGCCTGAACCCGGCACTTCCCTGATCATCTTCTACACCGTAGACGGCACCAGGCTTTTGAGCGGAAAGCATTACAAGAGGATGTTTACTACGGCAGATCCGTTAAAATTCGAATATTCAGGATCCCATACAGCCTTTAAGACAGGCGGTTAACCTTAAGGTCAGTCCTTTTTCAAACGGCCGATCTTTTTAGAGGTATATTCTTCGATCTGTTTTCTTAAACGTCCAAGCTGTTTCTTATGCATGCACAGCTTTTCGGTGCAGTTGCTGCACTCAAGATATCTGTTCGTATTTTCAGAGAAACGTTCAGGGTACTTATAGAATGTGATCTCCCATCTTACCAGGAGCGCAACCGCCAGGGTCAGAAGACTCCATGTAAAGACACCTCTGATGAAGAGCAGCGGCGTAAACATCATTGCGTAGTCCCAGTTATAGATCCTGCACGATCCGCAGCACTTGTTCTTAAGCAGTATCGACTGGAACGGACAGTAAAAGAGTATGCAGATCATGTCGCATACCGAATATGCAAGGCAGAGCAGGAACATGATGCCCTTATCAAAGATGTCGAGCATGTAAAGCGCGCCGAAAATACAGTTTAATACGGCCCAGACGAGCGCTACGAGCATCGTGGCATTGTTGTCGGCTATCTTGATCTCGGTCTTTCCTGATTTGATATAGTTTCTCTTAAACTGTTTCTGGCATCCCGGGCTCTCATACTTTGACGGGAAGAACCTGAATACCATCTCCACCGCGAAAACTGTCCATATTATCAGGGACACCGCGGTCTGCCTGCCGATGCCGGGTTCAGGGAAAACGCGAGACTGAACGCGGTATAAGACATATTCGACGGCAAGCAGAATAAACAGGACTGACCTGTATATCAGTCTGAAATAATGGATCATGCTTACAACCGTAAGCTTCTGCCTTTTCTTCTTTCCATCCATACTGCGAATTATATCACCGGAAATCTTCCAAAAAATCCGAGTTCACTCAAATTTCACACAGTTAAATTAAAGTTCATTTCAGGTTGAGGGTGCATACTGAAGTCAGTTTGACAAACCCATTTCATAACTCCTTACCTGTTTGACACCCGGATTCACATCCGGGTTTTCTAATGTTGATCCATATAGAACCATATGTATGACCTGTGCTCGAAATCCTCATCCACAAGGTCTTCTACAAATCCGACTTCCTGAAGCCCGGTAGTGATATTTCTTTCCGCAGCAAAAGAACGGTACGTTATACGCGTCCACGTCTGATACGGACCTTTGCGTTCAAAGAAGGAGTCGTAATACTCCTTGTCTTTGAAAATAATGATCTGCGAATTCCACAGTTCCGGATAGACAATGGCTCCTACGACTTTGCAGAAGCCATCATCTTCAGGCTTTTGGCTGATCAGACGTTCAGTCTCTTCGATCCACTTACGGCAGAAGGCAGTCTTTACCTTCCCGTAAGTCTTGGGCTTCTCTATCCACGGATCGGACGGAACCTCAAGACAGTTAAACTTACCTTCGAAAGCAAAGAAATCGCGGTGATTCTCAATCGCTTTAAGAAGAGCCTTGAGTTTCCTTCTCTGTCCTCTGACCTTTTTATTCCACATATACGCTTATCCTTAATCGATCCACCATTCGGGAGTGAGCTCACCGAGCTTCATGACACGGTCACTTGCGTAATCGATCATGATCTCGATGTCTTTGTATCTTCCGGGCATGAGCTGGGTCATCAGTTCCCTGCAGGCTCCGCAGGGTGCGCCCTTTCCTTCGTTCGGGGGAATGCAGAGGACTCTCGCGATCTCATACTCTCCGTTGGTGATCATGTTGAAGATCGCATTTCTCTCAGCGCAGATACCCAGCGTTGAAGCGGTATCGATGCAGACACCGGTATAGATCTTTCCGGATTTTGAAAGCACTGCCGCGGAAACACCTCCGGCAGTCACATAATCGGAGATCACCTTTTCGCCAATTACAGCCTTAGCGGCTTCATACATTTCGATCCATGTCTTATCCATTGATATTTACCTCTCTTATCAGTTCGTTAATGTGTATCTCTACACTGTCCAGGCACGGAACCGGACAGTTTTCCGCATTTAAGAGCAGCGGAAGCTCAGTGCAGCCCAGAATGACGGCCTCGATCCCGTCATTTTCCTTCATCTTTGTTATCAGGGCCTGGAACTCTTTAAGCGTGGATTCTTTGACTACGCCGACTTCGAGTTCTTCGTATATCCTCTTTGCAACCAGTTCCCTGTCTTCTTTTTCAGGGATGACGACATTGATCCCGGCTTCTCTGAAAGCCTTTTTCATGTAGTCCTTTTCCATCGTAAAGATCGTTCCGAGAAGGCCTATTGTCTTATATCCTCTGGCCAAAGCCTCGCGGCATACGGCCTGCGGAATGCTGATCATGCCGACGCCGGTCTTTTTGCAGATCTCATCAGCGACAACATGCATCGTTACAGCGGTCAACGAAATGACCTCTGCTCCGCTCTTCTTCAGGTTCAGGACCTTCTCCGAAAGATAATCCGTAAGGAGATCATAGCGCTCATCAACGACATAGCTCCATGCCCTGCGGAAATCAACGCTGTCGATTACGATATCAGGCATGGCCCTGCCTTCTGTCATCTGATCAATCCTTGAATTAAGCTCTTTATAGTACATAAGCGTGGACTCAGGGCCCGTACCGCCTACCAGACCTATCTTTTTCATGTTTACCTCCTCATCAAGGAAAACCCGTATTTCGAGATTATACAATAGAGGCTGCCTCTTTGTCCGAGACAGCCTCTGAATCGTTCGTTAATTCAGTTAAAACTGTCAGTCGAGCACGTAGCCCTTTTCGACCATGCTGAAAATGCTGTAGTTCTCTTCTTTGAATTCTACGGTGACCTTTCTCATCTGGCCGTCATTGCCCTTGAAGAACCAGCATACAAGGATCACTCCGTCAGGATACATGCCGTAGCACTGGATCGCATCGTAACCGCCAAGCTTAACGCGTGCGCCTGTAGGCTTCTTAACGCCTGCCTGCTCCATTGCCGCCATCTGAGACTTGGCAAGGTCTTCTGCAGAATAATTGACATCAAGAACGAACAGTCCGATGATCGCGCCGCTCTTGATATCCTTAGCCTGCTCATGCTCAACAATGTTCTTGGAGAATCCGCCTGCTTCATGAAAAGTTGCCCATGTGCCCTCGGTAAGCTTGACAGTTCCTGTCTTTGCATTACCTACAGAAGACAAACCGCTGCTGCGCTTGGACTCAGAAGGTTCTGTTTCCTTTTCTGTCTCTCTGGTAGTAGCTCTTGTAGTCTCTTCTGTTTCCTCAGTCTCTTCCGTGGTCTCTCTTTCGGTCTCACGCCTTCTGGTGGTTTCCTCGTACTCTGTAGTCACACGGGTACGCTCAGTGTTACGTGTATACTTCTTTTTGCTTGAAGATGCATCGCTTATGCCGTAGATAAGAGCAAAGATCCATACTGCAACGAGTATTCCGGAAATGATGACACCGGCAATACCCATGCCCTTGCCCTTCTGATTGTTCTTGTTGGCAGCGATAAGTCCGATGATCGAAAGGATCAGACCGATGATCGCCGTGGTACCAAGCAAAACGATCGAAGCCAGTGAAACAATGAAACCTACCACGCACAAAACGTTAGTCTTCTGAGCAGCGCCCGTATTCACCGGAGTGTAAACCGGAGCAACGTTTACCGGCTCGGCATTTACGGGATTAACATTTACGGGATTGTACTGCTGTACGGGAGCAGCTGCCGGTGTATCAGGCGTTAAGGCTGTTCCGCAGTTTGCGCAGAATTTAACGCCGTCGTTGTTTTGTGTTCCGCAATTAGGACAAAACATTATCTTTCCTCCTTATAAGCCGGTAACGGCTAAAATGGTTTAACATATTAAAGTGCCGTCAGTTTATTTTAATAAACCGTTATTGTCAAGTGATTTGAGGAATATCAGCTCAGCCTGCCTGCAAAACCTTTTCGATGACAGGTCCCCAATATTCCGCCAGTTTATCAGACATTTCCATATAGTAAGAACCCTGTTCTTCAGGCTTGCTCCTGCCGCCCATATTCAGCACGAAAAAATACAATTTGTCATTGTAACGGTAAACACTGATCACATTCTGACCGCCCTCATATTTTGCCGTTATACTGATCTCGGAATCGTCCATATTCATAAAATCTTCAAGCTGAGTATTCGGATCAAGCCTCAGACTTAACTTATCCAGGTGCTTCATATAGTACGAAGAATCGTAAGACTTGCCCTCATTGTAGAGTTTTATGAACTGATCCTTGTCGAATTCAACATTGTTGATATCAACAGGCTTGCCAATCTTGTGGTTCGAAGTTATATGAAACTCGCATTTGATGTCTCCCTTAATGCTCCAGATCTTGTCTTTTGCCCTGAACAGACCGCAGCCCGTCATAAAACAAAGAGTCATTACAAGTACGCATAGCGAAGCAAGTGTCTTTCTCATTTTCAGATTCCCCTATTCCTGCATAAAGCAGATTAACCGGAGATTCCGTCCCCGGATAACACATTATAAATTAATCCTTACGTTTAATCAAAAAGGATGCCCTTCATGCATACAAGAGGCTCTCCCTTTGCGTAATTCCACGAATGCGCGGCATCACCCCTGCAGTATTTCGAATGCTCACACCCGCTGCACTTTCTGCAGTCAGAAGCTTTATTCCTTCTGAATAATTCAAACCTCTTTTCCCATACATCCTTAAGCCTGTCTTGCCTGATATTCCCCTGGACCGTCTCAGCGTTGCGTTCAATGTCAAGGCAGGCCCCGATGTCGCCGTTGCTCATTATGCTTGCGGTGTGAACGCCCGCATTGCACAGCCAGTACCAGTCCCTGACCTCGACTTCGTAATCCAACCCCAGGAAATGGCTGCAGTCGTATTCCACGGGGAAGCCGTCATTCCGGGCCTTGCGTATGAATTCGAACATTGTCCTTATATCTTCTTTGGTGCACAGCATATCAGGATGCGTAAGCGCCCTGCCGATCGGCTCAAGGTTAATGACTCTCCAGGAATCTATATCTATTGCCTTCATGACATCGAAAAGCTGTTCCAGCTCATTTATGTTCTCGTGATTTACGACAGTGGTTATCTGTATCGCTTCAAAAGCCTTCTCATCAATGAGATTCTGAACGCCTTTCATGGCAAGGTCATACGCATTCTTCATGCCGCGTAGTCTGTCATGAGTCTCAGGAAGCCCGTCGATTGATACCGAAATGGTCCTCATCCCCGCTTCAGCAAGCTTATGAGAGACCTCTTTCGTGATCAGCGTCGCATTACTGGTCATCCCCCACCAAAAGCCCTGCTCTTTGGCATAATTCATAATCTCGAAAAAGTCTTTGCGAAGAAGCGGCTCACCGCCGGTTATGTTGAGTGCAATGCGGCTTATGTCAAAATCCTCTTTGACTTGGTCCAAGATACGCTTAAACTCATCAGCTGAAAGCTCGTCCTTACCGGGAACCGAACAGTTGCTGCCGCAATGAAAGCATCTCTCATTGCATGCAAGTGTAAGCTCGAAAAACAGGAACTTGAGATCCGGCTTAAGATAAAGTCCGTCAATATGGTCTGAAAGCTGATCCAGATGGCAGGTCTTAAGCCTGGCTTTAGCAGGATCAACAGGATTCATCTGCCGTTGTCCGCTTCAATGTGACTGACGGGCCTGGCTATATTATCTCTGGCCGGTGTTGTCTGAGCAGGCTGCCCAGGTGGCCCATAAACGCATCCGGTAACATTGGCACCGACAATAAATGCAGCAGTAATGCCTGCAACGATCTTTGCAGCTGTGATCACTTTGTCATCAGGCTTTTTCATTGTCAGTCCTCCGTCATTTAGCATTTGCATAA
>JAFWQC010000114.1 GCA_017509245.1 Clostridiales bacterium
AAGATTGAATTCGGCATGCCCGAAGATCTTGCGTTCAAAATCAGCGGTATTCTCCGCTTCCTCTAAAATCATTCCGTTATGGACCAGAACCGCGCCAAAGGTATCATGGCCTTTCTTTCCCGCGCTTACAGCCAGTTCATAGCATCTTCTGATGTAATCTTCATTGCTCATTTTCTCAATTTATTCCTTATTCTCAAACACGCTTCTATATGCATTATCCAGTGCCTCGAAAACGGCATCTGTATAAGCCCTTTCACATCTTTTTTGCACCAGTAATCGATCAGCCAGACGGCGTTCTCATCAGTGCTTACAACGCCCAATGTTTGCAGGTTTTCTTTCCGTTCATCAGAAACCTTGTTCTTTAGATTACCATACGTCAGATCGCGTATGATCTCTTCCGTGCTTTTCTTAACATCTGCAGCATACGAATACAGTTCATCTATGTCCAGCTGCTTTGTGAAATCAGAGATCTGTTCCTTAACGAGTTCATTTCCGGTCGTGATTACCGGTGAGTTAATGCGTCTCTGATAGTTTCCGGAAAACAACACCTCATCATCGCCTTTAATAAGCGTGTGCGCAACGATATCTTCTATCCTGAATATGTGCCATATGGAATACGCGATATTCTTACTGTGATATCCGTCAGCATTCATAAAAGGCATGGCATCAAAGTCTTCCCTGTTAAGTTCTTTCTTAAACGAGAGCAGGGTATCCATAAGATCATTTCGAAGTCCGAAAAGGACATCCTTGCCCTGATCAAAAGTGTCAGCCTTTTTGATCAGCATCTGCATTCTTTTATTCTGTTCAGACCATTCTTTGTTCATGCTTATCCTCTCAGAGCTTCTTTCCCTGCAGAATCATGGAAAGCGGGAAAGCACTGTTATCAATAGCAGTAAAACCTCCGCTGAGATCATGATCAAACTCCTGAAGTCCCGTAACAACAATACCGCTATTGCACATCCCGGTTATTATCTCTGACATCGAATGAGTATAATCAGTAAACGTCTTAGAGTGGTAGCTCTTACGGGTCATATAATAAATGCCGCCGTTTCCGGTCCATTCATGCTCAAAATAAGAGAAGTGACATTCCTTCCTGTGCTCAGGATCAAACTCGTCATCGCCTTCCACGGCAAGCATGTTGGTGCAGGGATGCTGTTCGTTGAGTAAGATCAGCGCTCCGGGCTTCATGCATCTGGCCACAACCTCGAAAAAGCGGTCCAGATCCTTAAACCAGCACAATGCCCCTATCGTGATTATCACAATGTCAAACTGTTCATTGAACTTCTCATCGATATCATAGACATTTGCGGCTTCAAATGTGCAAGGAAGGCTTAGTTCTTTTGCTTTTCCGTTTGCAAAGGCAACCTGGTTCTCAGCAATGTCAAAACCGATTCCCTTCGCTGCTTTTCCGCTCTTTACCAAAGACAGCAGCTCTCGGCCGTTATTACAGCAGAACTGGCCGATCGTCTTTCCTTCCGTATTGATGCCGCGCAGGATCTCAGCCATTTCCTTTTCAAAGAAAGGATAGTCTTCTTTCTGTATGCGCTCTGTTATGTCAGCGCCCCATGATGAGTCCCTGTTATCAAAGGCCTCTTCCCATGCCGCCTTATTGCCTTCTATATACTCTTCCATGAAATCACCCTTTCTGCTTTCGCGTGAGTTTATCAGCCATAGCCGTGGTCAATATGCTTCCACGTACCGTCTTCTGAACGGACAAGGATCCAGTTCCAGTTTTTATACGTATCGTTCGTATTTAATGAACTCTCGTCCCCCAGATACTTTCCGGTCTTGAAATCAGAAAACAGGACCAGCGTCTCAACGCCTCTTTCCCTGCTCTCAAGTTTACAGCGCTCATCACCTGCATAATAGATCAAGGTGAGTTCGCAGCCCCACCAGTCTTTCATGAAATCGCTTTTCACAACATCTATCGCAGCATCGATATCATCCTGTGAGTACATAGAAGAAGCAACCAGCCTGACTTCAACGTCACTGACATCGCCTGCTGCCATGCCGCGCTCACGCGGGAAAACCCAAAACAGACCTATGGCGAGAACAATAAACACGACCGCTGCGACAATCAGCTTTATCAATCTGCTGCGCTTACGCCTGGCGATTTCCCGGGCCATCTGGTCGTTCAGCATTGCAAGCTGGGAAGAGATCTTTTCAAGATCTGATGCTTGTTTCTGATTATCCGAAGATGATCCAAGCAGGTCGCTTACAGAGACATCCAATACTTCTGCCAGCTTTTCCAGCATATCCGCATCAGGTACTGAATAGCCCTTCTCCCATTTAGAGACTGTCTGTCTTACTATGTTTAATGCCTGAGCCAGGGTTTCCTGGGTATAACCTTTTTGTTTTCTGAATTCCTTAATGTTTTCACTGAGCATAATCTGCAAACCTCCATTGCTTATGCTCCGTTTATAGCTTTCCGGCGTGTCATACACAAGCAATGCAAATTAACATGTCCTGTTTTCGGGCGTTTGAGGCTATTATAGCATTACTTAAAAGAGCGAAGGTCAATGATCGCTGTCGTCATGCTGGTTACTTTTCCTGCATTTTTACGATCGCAAAGAACTTGTCGCCTTCAATCTTGAGTTCCAGCTTATATCTCAGCATTGCAAGGTTGTTGTCAACTATGGCAAGGCCCAGACCATTGCCGTTATTGCCGCGTGACTCGCTGCCTTTGACGAACGGCTCTCTTATGCTCTTGATATCATCGATCTTCTCGGCAACAAAGTTGATAATGACGACTGATTCTTTATCGCAGCTGATATCTATTTGTGTGCCTTCTTTGCTGTGAAGGACCGCATTGCCGATAAGATTTGCAAGTGCCTGCTTGAAAAGCTCCCGGTCTGTATTAACAGTTACATTCTTTTGCTCATAATTGATCTTCAAGGAACGCTCTGTAATTGCAAGTTCGTTGTCAGCTATGATCTCGGTGATGACCTGACCGATATCAACGTCTTCTTTGTTAACCTTCCCGGACAGGGTTTCAGATTTTGAGAATTCCAGAATGTTGTTTATCATGCCGGTCATCTGCGTGACCTTCTCCCCTATCTTTTCAGCATAGTATTCCTGCTTGTCCGAACCTATATGATAAGAAAGGCTTTCAGCGTATCCTCCTATTGCAGCCAGCGGCGTCTTAAGATCATGGGCCATGGCATTTGTCGTCTGCAAACGGTATTCAAATATCTCGTAGTTTCTCTTTCTTGTGTTATAGACGATGGTTGCAGGAATGAAAGCAAAGATGAACGCGCCGCAGCAGATGAGCACAACAGCGAAGCGGAGTCGATCCTTATATGCCGTTTCAAAAGATATCTTAGCAGAACCTGTATAGCTGCAGTTAAAGCTGTGATACGTATTACCGGACTCAAATTCGGTATGC
>JAFWQC010000115.1 GCA_017509245.1 Clostridiales bacterium
GAAGATTGCTGCCGACTCTCTTTATCTCACGGATAAGGATATGCAAATCAGCCGGAGGGGCAGCTACGATTGTTTCGCCCGTGATGATCCTTCTTGCATATTCGCTCATAGTCAAACCGGACATGGCAGTGTTCTTTTTGATCTCAACATACTCACTTGGAGTAATGCGGATAAGAAACTGAACTGAGTGTTTCTCATTTTGGTTGGCCATAGTGTGCCTCTCCTTTCTTCGTTTTTAGATAGTTGATTGCGGATAGACTCGGAAATCCGTCACGAAATGTTTTCCGTCAGGACCATGAATCCGTGTCCGTTCGACGTATCCATAACCTTCAAGTTCAGATAACAGACGGGATGCTGTTTCTCTTTTCATGTTCAGTTTCGCTGCAAGGTTTTTGATCGAACGATCAGAACCTTCAGGACAACTGCACAATAGGGCATACATCGCTTTCGCCTTTGCGGATACCAGTCGGTCTTCGAGTAGTTCTTTCGAGACCAGACAGAATTCAACATCCGAATTGTCACTCATGTGGACTCCTCCTTTCTGGGTAATACTGTCTCTGTCCTACGACCTCGGAATGGAATAACAAGCAACGTATTTGTATATACAAATACAGGAGAGCTTGTCAGGGAAATATCCCTGAGACCCTTAATAAAGCCTTCGGCTTTTACTCTGATGGAGCTGACGAGCTCTCTGTTGCTTGTGTAGGTGATACCGGCAAAACGGGTTTGACGGCATCTCGACTTGAGGAAACGGTAATACCGTTCAAGACGACATCTATCTTGGAGTAATCCTTATAGATGCGATAAACGACGTATCCTCTTTTTGTCCTTCCGGGGTTGATGTTGTTGTCGTTGAAGAGATTGCCTTCATCGAAGAAGGGTTCGAACTCGGAGCGATATTCACAAGGCTTGATCTCTTCGTTATCGAGATAGAATTCGATATTTCTCTTGGTTATATCCTGTTCTTTCTCGGATAGATTCGTATAGGTCACGCTTACCAAAAGACAATGAAATGTCTCACCATATTCGGTTGTCAGTTCAAATGAATTGATTCCTGTAACACCGAACTCAAAATCTTCGGCCTTACCGGGAGAACCGATCTGGTATGTGACCTGGGTAGCATCTGAGGCTTCCGGTTGCTCTTTACTGATACAGCCCGTAAAAGATGCCATGGTGCTTAGCATAAGCAGTATTGCTAATGCGTTCTTAAATCCCTTCATTATCTTGAAGCCTCCTTCGTAATAGGTTTGTGTTGTGATAAACGGATCCGCAGATAGTCGTTAAAGTCCTTTCCTTCAGGTGGAGGGACATCTTTAACGACGTAATTGGACTTGAGGATCTCGGTGATGCTGTTTGTTGCTTTCCGTCCCGGCTGATCATTATCCAGGTGAAGGTATACATGACTGATATCCGGATGATCTTTCAGGAACTGTTCGAGCGCCAACGGCATGACTTTTCCGCCGATGCCGCCAAGCGACAGATAAGTCTCCTTACGCCAGTTTCCGCCTCTTAATTTGACGCATGTGGCATATGAGAGAAGATCTATCGCGCACTCAAACACATGAACTTTTCTTGGACTTTCGGCACGCGCGATCTTGAAAGAAAAATGCTTATCGCTACCAGTGACATCACCTTTGAACTTGCCGTCAATTGCTCTTACGGAACCATACTTCGGATTCCCGGCATTGTCATATCCGACGAACAGGACATTGCTGAATTTTGTAGTCTCGAAAATGAGCTTGTGCTCTATGCACCAGTGTATTATTTCAGGACTGATCCCACGCCCGACAAGATAGTAAACGGCCCTAGACGGATCATCATTAACCTTCGGCATAGAGAATGCTTTGGGCTGTTCCACTTTGGGTTTTACCGGTGGAAGCGGTTCTGAGATGCGGCCAAGTATTCGCTCAACAGCTTCCCGGAACGGAATCGCTTTGACCTTTATAAGGTAATCCAGGGCAGATTTGCCGCCGATTCCTTGTGAGAACCAGCACCATTTGCCGTTGTTTATGATGAGAGAATCATGTTCCGCAGTACAATATGTGTTTCCGGAAACGTGTTTGAGGTTCCCGGGATCGTAGTAGGTAAGATATGTTAACAGGTCCATTTCTCTGGCCCGTGCCATATCTTCATTGCTTATTAGTTGCATGTTTCTGCTCCTTCCGAAGGAGCAATAGAATTTAACCCAGATACTTTCTATGAGAGTTCTTGACTGTGGAGTCCTTAATGACCGTATATAGCAAGGTCGTAGAGATTTGCTGATGGTCGAGGACCCTTTGAACTTGTTCAATCGGCATGCCTTTTTCGAGCGCCGTTGTGGCCATTGTCCTGCGACAGCGATGAGGATGACATTTTTCAATATTGCATCTCTGACCTAAACGTCTCATCATGATTTCTATACCGCCGGTAGTTATACGCAAAGCGGGTTTTCTGATTGAGACAAACAGGGCAGGGTTATCATCATCTCTTGTTGCAAGGTATTCCTGAAGATGAAGCTTGGTCTTTGCATCGAAATATGTGATGCGTTCTTTGTCTCCTTTACCGAGAACCTTAACTTCTCTTTCTTCGAAATTAACATCACTACGGTTAAGCTTTACAAGCTCTCCGATACGCATACCGGTTGAGAAGAGAAACTCAATTATCGCAAGATCTCTAAGGTATTTGCAGCCATCCCTAAGTTTTTCGAGTTCTTCGTCGGAGTAAGCCGCCTTAACTTTCTTGGTGACTTTTATCTTATGAATCTTTCTTAAAGGGCTGATGAAAATATAATCTTCGTCCTCTAGCCAATGATATAAGCTCGAGAGATTACGTCTTATTCCATCAATAGTCGCTTTGCTGACATTATGATCAACACGATATTCTACAAGATAGTTTCTAATATCCTCAGTGGTTATCGTGCAGATATTCTTGTCGATCTTTTCCAGCATCTTTTCGATAGTAAAGCGGTAGAGCTCCAAAGTCTTTTCGGATCTGCCTTCCAAGCGTTTTGATTCCAGGAAGATATTCAGGATTTCCTCTGAAGACTTAAGGGGTTCGCCAAACTCGCTTTCAACCATTATTTCTTCAAGAATGGTGTTGAGTTTGACCATCTGGCTGTTATCTATTACCCTCGACATCTTATGAAGTATTGTGTTTGCCTCTTCTTGTTTCATTTCCATTGCTCCTAATAATCTGATAAGTAAAAGAAGGAGGGACCAAACGGCCCCTCCCTCACACACGCATCAGACTCTTACGGAGTTTGTGCGTGCTTCTCTTTGTCTCTTGATTCGCCTTTGACGTTCCTGTTCAACAAGCTTCTTAATGCTTATATGCTTCAAGGCCAGGCACCGGGCGACCACATCGATCGCCTCAGCACCGTGAGCCATGATTTCCTGCATATTCATGTTGCGCTCGTTGAAATCTGCGAGAAACTGCTCGTCGAAGAGGACTTCCTTGATGTTTTCAGCTGCAGCACCGTTAGATGATGTGCAGTATCCGCTGTAAACACCTGTGACTCTGTCATCTTCCCAAAGGATCTTCCTGATGTACTCGACATCCAGAAGCTGACCTGAACTGCAGTCGGCCAAGACCGACATGCAGTTGTTGGTTGTCTCTTCGATATAGTTCTCGTAGGTCATCTTGCGCCGCCTTTCCTCTGCTGTGTCCTCTGAGCGTAGTTAAGACCGGTTTCGAGAACCTTGGCCTTCGCATCATAGTGATAGCACTGAGCGGCAAGGACATCCCTGGGTTCGAGAACTGTCTCGTTGACGTTCTTGATCATCCTGTTGAGATCCTTTGCCTTCGGAGTACCGTCATCCTTGATGAGGATGAACTCGTGAACGGAAGAAGGAAGCATATAGAAGCTTCCGCCGATAGCCTCAGCAGCCTTTTCGCAGAAGTCAGGATAACCTGCAACAGCAGCTCCCTGGAATCCGCTCTGGTTGGTAGCAATATAGGTTACAATGCCTACATCCTCAGGATTGGGGATTTCATCCTTGCTGATGAGATCCTTTACCATATCGAGAAGAGGCTTGAAAACGATAGGCTCATTCGCAAGTGAGTTCTTCTCGGCATCAGCAAAGAGCTGAGTCTCATCGATGCCGTACATCTCCATAAGAGGCTTAGTGACTACAACACAAGACTTTCCGTGTTCATCGGAGAAACTATCGAGGTGGACGTTTACGACAAGTGCCATATCCTCGATCATCCTGTGCGGAGTGCTCTTGAGGATAGGAGAGTCACCGGGAATGAGTCTGAGATAAGTGTTATCCTTAACCTTCTCATAATCGCTGATGAAGCTCTTAACATCCTGTTCCTTTTCCTTTACAAAGGAAATGTTGTCCTCGATGGTGTTGACCATCTTGAAAACGGCGTGATCGATATCCTCACCATCTTCTACGCTCTGGTAGATCTCCTTGAGTCTGAAAGCCATTGACATCTTGGAATCGTCAACAGATACCATGAGTCTGTCAGTCATACCATCAGGTGACTCGACAGTAGTAAGCTTCATTGAGATGCCCTCAAGACCTCTGTCCTCAACCTCTTTGGATACAAGATCCATAATTGTGTTCTTGAATGCTTCAAATTCCATCTTTCTTTACCTTCCTTTCTCATACATCGAGCTTTGTCTTTTCAAGCTCATTTCTTAACCCGGTGATGCCGGAACCGCCCTTTGAAGCCGAAGCTCCACCTTCTTTTCCGCTCAATGCACTCGCATAAGCGAAAAGCCTTACGCCATTGTTCTTGTTAGTGATGAACTCCGGGTTAGGCATTGTGATTACATCTGATTCCATGTCAGATACCTCCTTGAAATAAATTTGTTTTGCCCGTGAGGGCATATAAAAAGACCTGCCTTACCGCATCACTGGAAAGCAGGTCTCTTTAACTGTGTTGGTGAACGTATCAGCCTACCTTAACGGTAATAAGTACGTTCTCTTCTGTGATCTTTGTAACAGATCTCATCTGAATTGCAGCAACAGTAAGACCTGTTTTGACGTTGTTAATCTCGCCCGCAAAATTGCCTAATCGCTTAGCGGTGCGAGTTGCTTCTTTTGGATCCTTGGCGATCCAGTAACCTGTATCGTCGCTGCAGATCGGATATCCGGACTTGCGCAGGTTGTTGACGTATGTGCGCACCGTCCTGGGACAGATATTGAAGCGCTTCTCCAGCTTCTTGCTGTGGACCGCATTATCCTGACCGACGTGCTTAGCCATAAGGTAATCGTAGAGTTTCTGTTCTTTAGTCATTTTGCTTTCTCCTTTGTTAGTTAGCAGGGACGCAGATCACGATGAATTCCGTATTCTTTGCCCTGTAGATCTTTTTGTTGTAAGGGTCTTGGCCGTAGCCGCATGTTGCGAGACATAAATGCTCTGTATCGAACAGTTCTGCTGTTAAGTACGGATCGATAGCAGCATCTTTTACATAAACGGTGTCATAGATCTTGTATGTGTGTCTTATACCGTCTGTGGTGGTGACTATGACTTCTTCACCGATATGTTTTTCAAGAGTTTGGAGCTGCCAGAAGATCGTCTTGCTCTGTCTCATTCTGTGACCGAAGATCGTGCAGTTTGCTTCATCTCCGATATTGGCTGTCTGAGGAAATCTCCCGACGCCAAACCGCAGGGCAGTAGAGGAACAAGAATCCCATATGGGTTCCTTAACCTCTAAACAAGGGATCTCAAGTATCCCGATCAGCGTTAATGTCTCGTGATTGGAAGATAGTTCGCTCATCTCACGCATCAGTTCATCCAGAGTGGTGTCATCTTCTCCCAACTCACCATCAACTGCCAAGAAGTCAGATATCGGGACCTCAAAAGTCACCTTATCTTCTCCGCCGTCCTCGATCACGCTTTCTACAGTTTTGACCGCGTCCTTTGAAACGGACTGTCTTGCGTGATTCTTGATCCAGCCGATACACATAAAGGCCAGGCCAAATAGGAACAGCATGACTAGCACCGTTTTGCCGATAATCTTTAATGTTTTACTGTTGTGCATTTTTCCTCCTTTCATGGAAAAGCCCCGCGAGTTTTAAGACCCACGGGGCTGTAAGCCATTACCTTCAGCAAGCGAACTTCTTTTTGCGTCTGATAAAAATCGAAGCAGTAAGAGTTGATAATGAAAGGAGTGCTGCGCCGAACTTCATATAAGTCGGCATTACTTCGCCTGTAGAAGGTCTAAAGTGGATAGTTACTGTCTGATCGTCATCGTTCAGATCCTCGTGCGAGCCGATAAGTATACCGGTCTCTACGTCGTAAACCTTCTCAAAAACAACGATCTTGTCGCCTTCGGACAAGCCCTCAGAGGAGAACGTTATCTTAACTTCCACAGAACCTTCAGAAGCCTTAGGCGTAAATTCAAGCATAGAGATAACGGGGTTGCCATTGCTCATAAGCTGAGTGCCGTCCTTCTTGTAAAGAGTTGCTTCAGCGCGATATGTCCTTCCGGGTTCAAGTCCCTTGTAGGCGATCTTGTCGGTGATAGTGATGTTCCTTACTTCCTTAGAGCCAAGGTAGATAGCCTTATTGCCGTTGATAGTAGCTGTGGTGCCGATCTTGGGTACATAAACAGTCTGGGGGGCATCATTCAGATCGTAGTGGATACCACAATATCTGTCGCTGCCTTCAGGCTTAACCTTTTCACCTGCAACGAGTGTCTTACCCGTTACGAGTTCGATCTCCACAGTGAAAGGTACATCGACTGTTCCGTCTGTTGTCTCAGGCTTAAAAGGTACAGAGTTTGTGATCGGGTTTCCGTCAGGACCAAGGATGGCCTTTCCGGTTGCCTTATCGTATAGGGTGCCTTCCATGATATAAGTCTTTCCAACTGTAAGACCCTCAAACTTAACGGTATCGACCAGGGTGATCGTCTTCCTGAGAGCAACGATATGTCCCTTTGTCTCCGTATCAGTCAGAGTTGTCTTAACGATAGGATTGAAGTTCAGGAAGTTACCGCGAATACCGAGCTCAGGCTTCCAGTCAATATTGTCGACTGTAGCATGAATTGCCTTTGTCGTGATCTCGAAAGAATACGTATTCGGATCTTCGATATAGTACTCAGGAGCTACTGTTTCCTTGATATAGTACTTGCCGATACCAAGGCCTCTGTACTCATATACCTGATCCTTTGTGTTTTCTACGAGTTTACCGACCATTACCGTACAGTCCTCATCCTTATAGATGACGAACTCGGCACCGGAGAGGAACTCACCCTTGTCATTGACCTTGCGGACATATACAGAGCCGGTCTGGTTGCGGAACTTGAATTCCTTTACGCCGACCTTAAAATCAGCAGCTGTCGTGTCCTTGCCTCTGATAGTGAAAGCCTCGAAAGTGTTTTCAGTCGTGAAAGTGCCGTCAGGCTTAACAAAGAAGTATCCGGAAGGGGCATTTACCTCACCGATAAAGTACCTGTTACCGAATTCCTTGCTGCCGTCGTTGAAGTGGAGCACGCCGTTTGACTCATAAACACCCTTGGATGTTTCAGCCATGACGCATTCCTTGAGTTCACCGTCATCAATGAGCTTGTTCTTATTGGCATCGATCCAGACCTGAGCCTTCTTGTCTGCCTTATCCCAAACACCGTTGTCGTTAGAATCAACAAATACTGCAAACTCAGCACCGGAAAGGGGCTCGTTTGTCTCATTGTCAACCTTTGTGACCTTTACTGGCTCAGCATAAGGGGTGTTGGCAGGATGTGCCTCGAAGTTGATCGCATCGTTTACCTCAAAGGCAATATCGGGAGCTGTTAAGTAGTAACCGTTGACGGTAGCAACTTCTCTGAGGATATACTTTCCTGCAGGAATGTCCTTGAAGACTACATTGCCATCGTCATCAGTATCGACCATTACCTGGTAAGATCCCATCTCATCCTTATCGAGAACGCCGTTACCGTTTGTATCCTTGTAGAGATAGAAGGTAAGGTGAATGTTCTCGGGGTGATCGCCTGCTGTGGTAATAACCTGCTTTGTCCAAGCGTCGTACTTCTTAACGAAGACATCAATGGATATCTTGTTGTAAACGAGGACGCCGGGAACATCGACACCAAAGAGCGCAACATTGTCACGGATGAC
>JAFWQC010000116.1 GCA_017509245.1 Clostridiales bacterium
CCAGAGTTGCCACAAAAGGCGGAATAACAGAAGAGGGAACAAAAGTCATTTATGACATGTTCCCTCAGGCTGCTGACATGATGTTTGAAAAGACTCTTGAAAAGAGAAGGCTGACCGCGCAAAAGGCGCAGGAGAGTTTCGGAAATTAATCACAGAAGATCCGTAAGCTTCTTTCCGTAGAAATAGTCGTGAACCAGTTTGTCAAACTCTTTCCACATGGGAAGGGTCTTGCAAAGTTTCTTTCTGTCGCATTTATACTTTTTGTCGGCCATGCAGACAACGGAATTGAGAGTTCCTTCCATGAGTTCAAGGATCTCTCCGACAGTGTATTTCTCAGGCTTTTTGACGAGCTTATAACCGCCGCCTTTTCCGCTGGCACCTACGATGAGTCCGCCTGTGACCATGTCCTTTACGATGATCTCAAGATACTTCTTTGAGATCTCCTGTCTTTCGGCAATGTCCTTGAGCGGAATGTATTCGCCGGTGTTGTTCTCGGCGAGGTCGATCATCACCCTTAACGCATATCTTCCTCTTGTTGAGATCATTTTCTTATCCCTCCATATTTGCTTTTAACCTATTATACCTAAAGGTCAGTAGGTAAATCAATATAAACCCATTGACATAGTAGGTAATTAGGTTATAATAATTTCATATAACAAAAGGAGACGCAAAAATGAAAAGGATCATGTGTTGTTGTACGCATTCTTTACGGGCTGTATCGGGCTCGGCGTTTGACTGCACTGTAATGCGCCTTGACGATATTCGATGTTGATTTGAAAGCATCTGACTGATCAGCCCGGGAAAACACCCCGGGCTTTTATTATTTTTACAGAAAGAAGGAAAAACAAATGAGCTACAAAAGAAATTCATTACTTATTCACGGCGGTATTGACGGAGATGAGGCAACAGGTGCCGTTAACGTTCCCGTTTACCAGACTTCAACATATAAGCAGGACGGTATCGGTAAGAACAGGGGATGGGAGTACTCAAGAACAGGCAATCCCACAAGAGCTGCACTTGAAAAGCTTATCGCAGATCTTGAAGAAGGACAGTATGGTCTTGCTTTTGCGTCAGGCCTTGCAGCAATAAATACTGTTCTGTCTCTTTTCAAGAGCGGAGACAAGCTTGTCGTATCTGACAACATTTACGGCGGTACATTCAGGATCCTCGATAACGTATTCAAGAACTTCAATATAACTTACAAGATCGTAAACACTTCTGATCTTAAAGCAGTTGAGGCTGCTATCGACGATGACGTTAAGGCGGTCTATATCGAGACTCCGGCAAACCCGCTTCTCACGATTACTGATATCGAAGCAGTTTCCAAGATCGCTAAAAAACATAACAAGCTCACGATCGTTGATAACACTTTCCTTACACCATATCTGCAGCGTCCTTTGACGCTTGGCGCTGATATCGTCATCCACAGCGGTACGAAGTATCTTGGCGGTCATTCGGATACGATCTCAGGTTTTGTTGTTGTTAATGACAAAGCATTGGCTGACAGACTTTATTATCTGCAGAATGCCATCGGCGGAGTCCTTGCTCCCTGGGACAGCTTCCTCATTATCAGAGGAATCAAGACATTGGGTGTACGGATGGACAGACATGTTGCAAATGCCGAAAAAGCAGCAAGGTGGCTCGCTGACAGCGGCTATGTAAACAAAGTCTACTATCCCGGCCTTGAATCAGATCCCGGTTATGAAGTTCAGAAGAAGCAGGCAGATGGTGCAGGCGCGATGATCTCATTCGTTCTGAACGACAAATATGATTACAGGAAGTTTTTTGAGAACTTAAAACTGATTACGCTGGCTGAAAGTCTTGGTGGTGTTGAATCACTTGTATGCCATCCTGCTACGATGACTCACGCGGCGATCCCTGCTGATATCAGAAAAGAGGTAGGCATTGTTGACGAACTCATCAGATTCTCTGTAGGAATCGAAGATATTGATGATCTCATCGCAGATCTTAAGCAGGCGATCGAGAATTCTGCAAAAGCATAAGAGGAAAAGAAAATGAATAACGTATACGAAGATATCAGAGGCATGATCGGAAACACACCGATACTGAAGATCAATCATATGGGCGTCAAGCCCGGAGTAAACATTTATGCAAAACTTGAACTCATGAACCCCGCGGGAAGCGTTAAGGACCGTATCGGTGTCTACATGATCGATGACGCAAAAAAACGCGGCGTGCTCAAAGAGGGCGGAACGATAATCGATGCTACCGCCGGCAACACCGGAATAGGTATTGCGGTTGCAGCTCTCAATCAGGGCATCAGGGTGATCTTTACGGTCCCCGAGAAGTTCTCCATTGAAAAGCAGCAGGTCATGCGCGCTCTGGGCGCGGAAATAGTACACACATCAAGAGAAGAGGGGATGCTCGGAGCAGAGCATAAAGCTGAAGAATTGCTTAAGCAGATACCGGGATCAATTTCTTTAAGACAGTTCAGGAATCCTGCAAATCCTCTTGCTCATTATGAGACGACAGGTCCCGAGATCTATTCGCAGCTTGACGGAAAAGTCGATTATTTCGTTGCAGGCGCAGGAAGCGGCGGAACATTTTCGGGAGTCGTTAAGTACCTGAAAGAACAAAACCCCGACATAAAGGGCGTGCTTGCGGATCCTTACGGATCAACGATCGGCGGCGGAGAGCACTTTGATTACAACATTGAAGGAATTGGAAATGATTTTATCGCGGATACAATGGATATCTCGCTTGTGGATAAGGTCATAAAG
Source organism: Clostridiales bacterium (assembly GCA_017509245.1). Classification (GTDB taxonomy): domain Bacteria; phylum Bacillota; class Clostridia; order Saccharofermentanales; family Saccharofermentanaceae; genus Saccharofermentans. The sequence goes on from JAFWQC010000116.1 coordinate 2,742, forward strand.
ATAACAGATGATGAAGCGTTTACAGCTTCAAGGAAACTTGCAAAGCATGAAGGCATTCTCGCCGGTTCATCTTCGGGTGCAGCACTTGCCGCAGCTTTGAAACTTGCAGAGGAAATAGATGAAGGAAACATAGTAACTGTATTCCCTGACAGGGGAGACAGATATCTTAGCAAAGGATTGTTTGATTGATGGACAGCGTATTTGAACTTCAAAACGTATACAAGACTTATAAGAACGACGGAAAGGAATTTACCGCGCTGAAAGAAGTAAGTCTGACGATAAATGAAGGAGAGATATTCGGAATAATCGGAATGAGCGGTGCAGGCAAATCAACGCTTGTACGTACGCTTAACCGTCTGGAGGAAGTAACTTCGGGAACGGTAAATTTCTACGGAAGGGATCTTGCATCGCTCAAGGCACGTGAACTGCGCGAAGTAAGGCACTCGATCTCCATGATCTTCCAGGGATTCAACCTTATAAATCAGCGTACGGTAATACAGAACGTTGAGCAGTCTCTGAAGATCATCGGTACACCCCGCGCAGAGCGAAAAGAAAAGGCAAAGCAGATGCTTGAGATCGTAGGTCTTTCCGAGAAGGCAAATCAATATCCCGCGAGGCTTTCAGGCGGTCAGAAGCAGAGAGTTGCCATAGCAAGAGCGCTTGCCGTTGATCCGAAAGTGCTGTTATGCGATGAAGCCACGAGTGCGCTCGATCCGAAGATAACGGGAGAGATACTGGATCTGCTCAAAAAGATCAACGAGGAGAGAAAACTTACGATCGTCATCATCACTCATGAGATGAGCGTTGTCGAAAAGATATGCGACAGAGTTGCGCTCATCGATGACGGTAATCTTGCAGAGATCGGTGATGTGAAGGATGTGTTCTCTAATCCTAAGTCAAAAGCCGCGAAGAAACTCGTATTCCCGAGCAATCCTTTTGACCCTTCAGATGAAAATGCTCAGCTGATACGTATCGTATTTGACGGAACCCAGTCGAACGTTCCTTTCATCGCTAATCTTGTGGAGCAGACCGGACTAAAGGTAAACATCTTAAGTGCGAATACAAGGAGCGTTGGCGGAATCGGCTACGGTCAGATGATAATCGAGCCGCCAAAGCCTGCAAAGGACAGGCAGACCGTCATCGACTTTTTCAAAGCCGGCGGACTATCCGTATCGGAGGTGAACAGATATGAGTGATTACATAAAAGACGCGATCATTACAGGTGTTTGGGAGACGTTCGTGATGACGTTCTTCGCATCACTTTTCTCGTACTTAGTCGGCATGCCTTTAGGCGTGATTCTTTATTCAACATCCAAAGGACGTCTGCTCGAGAACCGCGGAGTCAACTTTGTTATTGGTGCAATAGTAAACATCACGCGTTCACTGCCGTTTCTGATACTGCTTGTACTCCTTATCCCTTTTACTAGATTTGTGGTAGGACAGTCGATCGGAACGACAGCTGCAATCGTGCCTCTTACAATAGGCGCTATACCGATCGTTGCTAGAATGGTGGAATCATCACTCAATGAAGTACAGCCGGGAATAATAGAAGCGGCAACATCGATGGGCGCATCACCGCTTTATACGATTATCCATTTCATTATTCCTGAAGCTATGCCTTCGCTTCTTCAGGGAGGCGCGATCAATGTCGCTACAGTACTTGGTTACTCTGCAATGGCAGGCGTAATCGGCGGCGGCGGACTCGGAGCGATCGCACTGCAGTATGGCTACTACAGATATCAGAAGGACGTTCTCTGGACAACGGTCACACTGCTTATCATCATGGTAATGCTCATTCAGGAACTCGGCATCTGGATGTCAAAGAAGCACAGAAAGACATGATATTGATTTCCCTCCGCATTATGCTAAACTGATAGAACAAATGTTTGTATAATGTGAGGTGCGAATATGGGCAGTATTGAAAGATATGACGTTAATGAGCAGTGGGCACATTCCGGCATCGTTAAGGCGGGAGATTTCTGTTTTCTCAACTATTGTGCAAGCAACGGCGGCACGATAGAGGAGCAGATCAACGGTGCTTTTGACGAGATGGAAAGACGACTTGCTTTGGTCGGACTTACGCTTGAGAATGTCGTGCACATGGACTGCCTTTTCAGGGATATCTATAACATTCCGGTAATGGAGAAAGTCATTAAGGAAAGATTCAACGGCAAATATCCTGCAAGGAAATCCATTGAGACTGATTTTGCTCATGTTGGTGGACCTGAAGGCCTTCATTTCCAGGTTGATGCCGTGGCGTACTGCGGCTGATTGCCATTAAAACTTGATTACCTCTTCAACGAGTGTTAGCATTTTGCAGTGCTTAATGTTTGTGCATTAAAGGAAGAGGTTAATGAGCTTTTTATACGAGACACATCTTCATACGTGTGAAGCCAGCAAGTGCGGAAGACTGCATGGTGAGGACTACATTCCCTACATGATGGAGAAGGGATACAGCGGCATTATCGTTACTGATCATTTCTTTAACGGTAACACCTGTGTTCCCTCTGACATTTCATGGAAGGAAAGGGTAGAGATCTACTGCAGCGGATACGAGCGCGCTTTAAAGGCTGCAGAAGGCGTTGATTTCAATGTCATGTTCGGTGTCGAGTTCAACTTCAACAAAGACGAATATCTTCTTTACGGTGTAGATAAGAAGTGGCTCCTTGATAACGAATCCATCATGGAGATGACGAGGCATGAACTGTTCGACTGCGTTCATAAAGCAGGCGGCATCATGATCCAGGCTCATCCTTTCAGGGAGAGGGATTATCTAAGTGACATCAAGCTTTCACCTGAGACGGTTGACGGCATTGAAGTATATAATGCCGCGAACGGTGCAAACATGAATGCACTGGCTTTTGAATACTGCACAAAGCTCGGACTGCCCATGACTTCCGGTTCTGATATACACTTTTACCATGACAAAGAAATGGGCGGAATGCTTTTCGATAACAGGATCGATTCCGTTGCTGACTATGTTGATGCAATAAAGAAGAGAACAGGTACGCCTGTATCCGTAGCTCCTGACGGAACTGTCACTCCGGTTGCTCATATGCGTGAGCAGACAGTATCCGTTGAACTTCCGACCCTTCCCGTACTTTATCCTGAAGGTAAGTAAATAACAGTTTTTCTTTAGATTTACGATTAACGGCATATAACCTATTGACATAGTAGGTTAATAATGTTAACTTTATCCCAATCAAACAGGAGGTGTGTTATGAAGACATTTACACAGAACAATATGTTTTGCATGTGCTGCTTTAGAGTCACTCTCCCGGAAATAGCCTGTGTGATGTGTTACACATGACGGAAATAACAGTCGAATAAGGTTAACTGACGGGAGTTCTTAAAGAATTCCCGTTTTTGTTTCAGAAAGGAAATCACATGAGCATAAAGAACGATATCAGAGATTACATACGAAAAGGTGAGTCATACGAAAAAGGTCTCGGTCTTGAGATCGAGCATTTTGTAGTAAATGATGAAGGTGTTCAGATAGGCTTTCATGAGGTATCTGAGCTGATCGAGAAGATGGCGCAGATACTTAAGGCCGAGATAATCTACATGGACGGATATCCGGTGGGATATGTCACAGGTGAATATTCGATAACCCTGGAGCCTGCATGTCAGTTCGAGATCAGTATCAATCCGTATTCCGATATTGATTCCATAAAAGAAGTCTATGAGGATTTCCTGATATTATGGAAACCCGTACTCAAAGCGAAAGGTTATCATCTTGAGACAAAGGGAAATCTTCCTCTTGTTGAAAAAGGGATCATTGATCCTGATGAGATAACGTTATCACCGAAGAAAAGATATAAGTACATGGATGCTTATTTCAGGAATTCCGGCAGATACGGCAAGTACATGATGAGAGCGTCTGCGTCCACGCAGGTATCTGTTGACTTCCGGTCGGAAGAAGATCTGGTCAGAAAACTTATTGTGCTCCAGAAGATCTCACCGATCCTCATGATCGCGATGGAGAATAAGACCGATGCTGGGTCAACACTAAAAGAGCATCCGGACAAGCCGCATCTTTTCAGGATCCAGGAATGGGATGATCTTGATGAGAGCAGGACAGGATTCTACCCGCATTCCTTCGAACCAGGATTCGGTTATGATTCCGTAGCGGACACAATCCTGCATACACCGCTTATCCTTCTTACAGACGGAGGAGAAACGACTGATGTCGGTTCTGATACTGCGGAGGATCTTTTTGAAAAAGGTGTTATCGAAGAAAGATCTCTGGATCAGACAAGAAAAACAAAACTTATAGAGCATTTTATCTCAATGGGTTTCTTCCATTTCAGGATCAAGAAATACATTGAGATACGTGTTGCAGACAGTGTTCCTTTGGACCGCGCCCTGGGGTATGTGGCACTCATCAAGGGAATCGTTTATTCAGACAAAAACCTCAATGTGCTTGAGAAAGAACTTTCACATATCGATACGCTGGAAAAGATCCAGGAAGCAGTGGAAGAGATAGAGATCAAGGGGTACAATGCTGAGGTCTATGGAAGAAAGGCAGCTGAGTGGGCAGCCCATTTGGCTGAGCTTGCGATAGCAGAGCTGCCTGAAGCAGATAAGGAGTATTTGGAAAGTGTGCGAGCTTTTTGGGGTATCAGCTGACAGAAAGATCCGCTTAAACGGCTATCTGGATGTCTTTTTCAAGCACAGTGTCGAACACCATAACGGGTGGGGGCTGGCATTGCTTGATGACGGTATGGTCTCTTTGGAAAAAGAGCCTGTCCGTGCCATCGACAGCACATATCTCAAGAACAGACTTACCGGAAAGATCGAGTCATCCCGATGTATGGCGCATATAAGGAAAGCTACAGTCGGTGATGTCAGTTTCGCGAATACGCATCCGTTCGTTTTAAGTGATTATACGGGAAGAAAATGGGTATTCGTTCATAACGGAACCATATTCGAATCCGAAGTCCTGAATCCGTATCTGTATGTTCAGGAAGGAACAACGGACAGCGAGAGGATACTGCACTACATTGTTGAACAGATCAATAAGAATAATCTGTCCGGAAACTACGGTGAATACGGATTCGAATTCATAAACGAAATAGTTTATGAGCTTACTCCGGGTAACAAACTGAATTTCCTGCTATATGACGGAGAATACATGTATGTGCATAAGAATGAACCGGGAACTATGTTCAGGCATGTTGAACCGGGAACGGCAGTGTTTTCCACTCATCCTCTGGATGATTTGGAGTGGGAGGAAGTTCTGCAGAACCGGCTTATGGTTTACCGCAACGGAGAACTGATCTATGAGGCTGAGCCTCATAACAACACATACATCCATGATGAAGGGAAGATGCGTTTGCAGTACCTTGATCATGCAGCATTATAACTATAGGAGAAATACATATGAGCGTTAATGATAAGAACAAAAAGAACTTAAGGAAAATAGCATATGCGGGCGTGCTTGCAGGCTTGATCTTCGTAGGTACGGAACTTCATATTCCGACTGCTATCGGACACATCAATCTCGGTGACCTCGTAATACTGGTCAGCGCATATATACTCGGACCATTTGCGTTTGTCCCTGCGGCAATCGGCTCCACTTTGGCCGACCTTCTTGCAGGCTATCCGCAGTATGCTGTTGCTACATTCCTGATAAAAGGAATCATGGGATTTGTTGCGGGAGCATTGCTCAAGAGAAACAAAGAAGGCAAGGTATCGCTCGGAAGAAAACTTTCGGCTTCATTCATTGCCGAGATTATTATGGTTGCGGGATATTTTGCATTTGAGTCTCTGCCGTTCATGTACGGTGTCGCAGCCGCACTGGGTTCAGTCATTCCCAACGGCATTCAGGCAAGTGCTGCCATAGTCGGTGCAGTACCGCTCATGTATGTGAAGCTGTTTGACAGGTATCAGATCTCACAGGGGATACTGCATAAGAAACATAAGGCAGCTTCTGTCTGATCAGTTCCTGACTGATCTCCTGTCGTGATCGGCCTTGAGGACCGCATAACTGAAGAGTTCCACGCCTTCGGGAGCTTCAGGGTGAAATCCGTTTAACATGTATTTTTTGTATCCGTCTTTGGCAAATACTGACGTGATGACCGGATCAGGATCGATATATCTGTATTCCTTCTGCATGCACATATCTTCAAGCGCTTTTCGGAACTGAACACCGCGCTGCATGGTCTTGTCGTCAAAGCCCACGTAAGTCCAAGGTGCTATGAAACAGATCGTTGCTTCAGGATTGATGTTGCTGATCAGCGCTGCAAGCTGACTGCATTTCCCGGCGAAGTCTTCAGCG
>JAFWQC010000117.1 GCA_017509245.1 Clostridiales bacterium
GCTTCAGCCTGGAATATCCTGACGGTGCAGCCTCCGAGGTCGAACGTCATCTCACCGCTAAAGACCATATCAGGAAGAGTAACCAAAACCTGCTGGCCGTTTTTATACTCTTCACGGATCCTCTCATCGAAAGCAAAGAAATCCGCAGTTCCTTCGTTTTCTATCTTGTTCTTGAATTCAGCTATATGCTGTCTGGTCAATTCATTGGCGAGCGTAAGGCCGTGAACGGCATGCATACCGAGTATATGGTCCCAATGCCAGTGAGTGATAACTGTAAGATCAGGAAGCGCCAAGTCTGCCTCTTCAAGTGCAGCATAAAACTCTCTTACGTGTTCTTCAGAGTGACCTGCGTCTACCACAAGGGTCCAGCGGTCGCCATGAATATAACAGAGATTGGGCCTGTCCCTTTTCTCTTCATACGGGAATACCCATATATGTTCTGATAACTTATCCAGTTTCATCAGTTAACCTCTCATTCAGATCTTCATAGAAACGGTAATAAGCGGCTTACAATCTGCGAATCAGGATTATAGTGCGGCTGGTTTATTCCAAAGTAAATACCCTGAACCACGTTGCGCCTGACATTTCCATCCGGAGCTATGCCCTTTCCTATCACCTGATATCCGCGTTTCTTAAAATACGACATGCTGCTCTCAGTGGTAAAGAAAGGATTGCCAGGACTTAATTCAACTTCTTCAAGAGATGCAATATCTATATTGGAAATTGAATCGTATATCCCTTTGAACATCCTGAAAACTGCCCATCTGTCGCACACTTCCGGAACTATTTGTGAGACACAGGAAATATGAGACTTGATCTTCTGCAGAACGACATATTTACCGTCGAGGCTGTGAAACTCTTCGTCAGTTATCCCCTTACGTGTATCAGAACGGCAAGTGTAAGGCTTACCAAGGGTCTTGAGCTGAATCGCAACATATTCACCGTCATTGAAGATGTCTTCCATATGGAAATCGATCCTGATCTTTTTCGGAGCGCATTGCGGAGACATTATCTTCTCTTTGAACGCTTTCAGAACCTTACGGCGTGCTTTCTCGGCAGAGCTACCTGCTTCGATCCATGCCCCCATGCCGAAGTCACTGTCCACCATACTGACAGCACGGTCTCTTATGTCATCAGTAAGGATGCCCTTTTTCCACATGAAATCCGCCAGAGAATAGAAGTAGCTGCAAAACTCCTCCTCGTCCGTTTCATCGAACATCGTCCTGACGTATTCATCTATCTTTTTAACGGCAGTATCAACATCGAATTTGAAGAAAGCAGCCCTGTATTCATCAAGAAGATCCTGTGCCGTATCGTTTCCTGTTATGCTTTCACTCCATGTGCCCATAAAACACCTTACCTGAATCAATGCAAATATAGCAAACAGTAGTTCCTATTTCATTATACAGAAAAGCCCGCAGCGCAGATGCTTACTGACGCTTAAATACCATCTTCATTCTGTTTTCGCCCTCGCCGACATAGTAAGACATTGTATTGCCCTTAACCTCTGCCGTAGCAAATGTGATCTTGCCTTTGCCGAGTTTGAAGTTGTATTTGTTATTTCCCAGTTCCTCAAGGGTAAACTTTATGGTGACAGGTTTCTTGGCCTCTTTCATCGTGAGAGTATACTTGACCTCACCATTTTCGATCTCGTATTTCTCTGATACACCTAAATCCTCAAGTTCCTTGCCTGAGATCTTCTTTCCGTCAGCCTCATACTCCTCTACGAGGACCCACGTTCCTTCAATGCCTTTATTGCCGCAGCCAGCTAACGAAAACACGCAGATTACCATAAGCAATGCTGCGGTGACTCTTACTGAAATTTCCTTAACTCTCTTTTCCATATATGATCTCCTACGAATCAGTAAGCTTGTTCTTGCTGAAAAACAGCCTGCCGACAAGGCTTATGGCAGGTCCTAAGAATATTGCCATCAACACGACTCCTACCACAGGTATACCTCCTGCGAGGATACCGATAATGATAGCAGAAAAGTCCCAGGCCATGCGGATCAGCATTTTGGGGACCTTGGGAAACCTTCCCGTCACCTTTTCAGTAATGATCTTGGGCAGCGCATCGTAAGGCGCGACTCCCATGTCGGAATTGATATAGACTGCCGCGCTGATGATAAAGCAAAGCAGAGCCACGATATATACGGGCCACCTGGTAACATTATCGGTAAAGATATGTGAAGGGATCGTCTTGCTCCATACCCAGTCAAAGAAATCCACGTAATACCCGACGAGAACCATATTAAAGACAGTTCCAAAGCCAAGGTTCTTTCTGTCCCACAGCAAAACGATTACTAGCATGACAGCGTTGATTATCAGCTGCCAGGTGCCGAAGAGCATCCCGAGCCTTAAAGAGATAGCCTTGTTCATGAAAGAGCACGGGTCTGTGCCAAGGCCGCAAAGCATCAGGAACGAGAGAAAGAATCCCATTCCGAGCACGGCAAGAAAACAAACAGCTACACGCTTAAACAAAGTAAAGTCACACCCTTTTAAATATTCGCCCATAAAAGCCAACGAACAGTATACCTTGTAAGATTCATTTGGTAAAATATCTTTTAGATGGAAAAGGTGGTAAAGATGTCAGAAAACTTTCCGTTTATTGGTGCAGTCAACGTTACGAGTCCGGAAATAAAGTGTCCCGGATGCGGTGCCTCTACAGGCCTTAAGTTCGATCCTGCAACTTCGACAATTTTATGCCCTTACTGCGGACTTTCTTCACCGCTTCCGCAGCCGGGTACGATAGACTCTGTCCAGGAGCTCGATTTCAACTCTGCCCTTCAGCGTGCAAATGTTGACTGGGGCAGAGCCAAAAAGCTGATCGTATGTACCAACTGCGGCGGTCAGACCATCTACGACGCCGAACAGGTTACAGGTGCCTGCCCTTTCTGCGGCTCTGCAAGCGTTACTCCCGCTGCCGAGAACGCGCAGATCATGGCTCCCAACGGCATAATACCTTTCGCTATCAGCAAAGAACTGACTCAGAAGTGCTTTATCAATTTCCTCAAAAAGAAGCACTGCCTTGTCAAAAGCGCATTAAACTGCCAGCTTGAGAACGTCATAGGCATCTACCTCCCGTTCTGGACATTCGATGCTTTTACGATCTCATCTTTCAGTGCCCACGCATACGGCCACGGAAACAGTGACGGATATGGATTCACAGGTGTGTGGAACCAGTATTTTAATGACATCGTCACCTATGCTTCTGACAAGATCAACCACCCGTATATTTCCAGGGTTCAGAAATTCGACTTCAAGAGAGTCATTCCCTATTCGCCTGAATATCTCACAGGCATTCCTGCCGAGCGTTATACGGTAGGTCTTAACGATGGCTGGGAACGTACTAAGGTTCAGATACAGAAAAAGCTGAAACACGACATGTGGAAGCAGAACAGACACACCTTCTACGTGGAGAAGATAGCAACCAACTATTACAACGTCAAGTTCAGATGTCTTCTGGCTCCTATATATCTTGCCACATACAGATACGGTAAGCACACATATCAGGTTGCCATAAACGGCCAGACCGGAGAAGCCTTCTGCCCTGCTCCGACATACTTAGGCAAACTGAGGCCTCTGTTCATAATCGCAGGCATCATCCTATTGATAATTACGATATTATATGCGGGTCTTCTTTACACTTACGCATCATAAAGGCCCAGCAGACCTTCATGCGCCACGTCGATATAATAATCGATCAGGCCGTAGATCCAGTCATTAACTTCCGTAAAGCTGAATCCGAGAGATTCAGCTTTATCAGTATTGATGCTGTATTCAGGCTCACCGTTATAAGGAGCGGGATCTCCGTCTTCACTCAAAACTGCGCTGTATCCTGTCTCTTTCTCTATATAATCCAGGATCTCCCTGATCGAGACAGTTCCTTTTGAGCTGCCGTTGATTGCACCTTTGATGTCTTTATCAACAAGGAATGACAGGAACTTCCCTGCCTCGTCAGATCTAATGAAAGACATCTTTGAATCAAGATTATCCACCTTCATCGGAAGCTGCTTTAAGACATGTTCGACATAGAAATAAAGACGCGTGGTGTAATCGTCTTTACCGGTTACAAAAGGATACCTGACGGCGATCCAGTTCTTATCC
>JAFWQC010000118.1 GCA_017509245.1 Clostridiales bacterium
CGCTTCCAGCCAGTACTGGAACTGCGTTCACGGAAGAGAACAGGGACAGGCTGCACTTGATGCAGAAGGATTGCAGACGATGAGAACACTTGCCAAGAATATGAGCTTCCTGATGAAGTCGATCGCTCTCGGCAAGGCACAGTTTGGACTTCCCGAGAAAGAACCGTGGCAGCCTACACACTTTATCCGTGAGGACGTCTGAATAGATACGATAATGTGAGGAATTGTGTTATAATGAATGTGGTATCGTTTCAGCCGCCGTGAGGACGATTATTGTATCGAATGCTCCTATGACGGCGTGAACTTCTCGCAGATGCGAGTGTGTCATATGTGGGAAGGCAAAGGCACGATACGGTTCGGCATTTACGCTTGCAGTCCCGAAGAATCGAGCTTTAAGGCGATATTTACCGATATGAAGATCACCGAATGCGCTTGGAAGGCACATGACGGACAGCAGCCGGATAAGGAATAATGGAGGTATCAGATATGGAAAACAAACTCTTTGACCTTGCGGCAAAACGCCGTTCGGTAAGGCGATACACAAATGAACATATCTCCGATGAAGTACTGAATGAGATCATGAAGGTGGCACTCGCTGCTCCCTGTTCCTTCGGTCACAGACCTGTAGAGCTCGTAATCGTGAGAGATAAAATAAGAGAGCTTGCCGAGTGCAAAAGTCTCGGCGGTTCGCAGATCATTGGTGCTGACGCTGTTATCGTTGTCATGGTGAAGCTCGACAGAGGCGAGTTCTGGATTGAGGACGGTGCTATCGCTTCTTCCTACATTCTGCTTGCTGCCGAGCAGTATGACCTCGGTGCTTGCTGGGTGCATATCCGCAACAGGACGGGAAAATGCAAGTCCTCTGATGAAGAAATCCGCAAACTGCTCGGTGTGCCGGACGGTTATGCTGTCCTGAACCTGATCGCACTCGGCGGCAAGGGCGAAATTAAGCGTGGCTATACTGAAAAAGACTTTGATTTTGGCAAGGTTCACTATGAAAAATATTGATAACGAAAGGACGGCTCAACTGAACCGTCCTTTTTCCGTTATTTCTATTTTCACTTTTCAATGCTGATCCGTCATCATTCCGGATGGTATAACAAGCATCGGCAGCCGAATGTTCAGTGAATGTACTTCTCTCACATTGGTCTTAACGCCGCCTCTGTCGAGCGTGACCGTCTTATGGCCCGTTTTTGTCGTCACGGTAATGATGTCGCCCGCAAGAATATCACCGGTGATTTGCAGATATTCGTCCGTATCCGCATTATACAGCGTGGGCGATCTTGCATCTTCGAGAGCTTCAATCTCAAGCGTGAAGCCGATCTCGTCACCGTCGTTTATGATCTCCATGATATTCTGCGTATTGTATTTTCCCAACACAAACGGTTCCGGATTGGATTCTGTCGGAAACGGGAATGTGAATGCTCCTGTGATCTGACTGTAATACGCCATGACGGATTCTGTGGAATACCAGTAGATATCTGGACAGAGAATAGATTGCTTTGACTATAACCTGTCTTTGATCCTCAGAGAAAGAAGCTGCCGCACATTTCTACCTCTTGATTTTTTCCATATCCTTGCCTTTTGCAAGTTCATCAACTAGCTTATCCAAATATCTGATTTCCTGCATTAAGGGTTCCTCTATATCCTCAACCCTAATGCCACAGATTACTCCCTTGATCAGCTTTCTATTGGGATTCAGCAAAGGTGCATTCAAAAAGAAATCACCATAAGACATTTCTGAGCCAAGCGCATTACCAATATCAGCTCCGCTATAGCCAGTAAGCCATTCTGTTATTTCATATACTTCTTCTTTTTTTCTTCCTTTACGTTCTGCTTTTGCTATAAGCATTGGAAAGACTTTATTGAATAGCATTTCGTATATTTTTTCATTTGCCATATCAGTTCTCCTTATGCATAATTCTAATGATTGTAATTTGCAAAACCATCACAAGTGTTCCCTCTGCAGAAGACATATGCTCTCTGTCAATTCTCTTCCCTCACACCAGTTATTCGCTTAAGGAATAGGCAAAGCTTTCTTTGCGTGTCCTGGTTATATGCTGACATTGGATTTCTCAGAAATCAATCTCATCATGTTTTATTCCTTATGCGGCTGATCGTGCGTTCAAACTCTCCGCTGTCAAGCCATTCA
>JAFWQC010000119.1 GCA_017509245.1 Clostridiales bacterium
GTTGTACCGTTGTGCCGATTTTGAACACGGCGGAAGACTGCCCTATCACGTTCACTTCATCATGGACGAGTTCGCAAATGTCTGTCTGCCGGACTCTTTCGATGCACTCCTGGCAACGATGCGTTCCCGCGAGATCTCCGTAAGCATAATCCTGCAGAACTTGGCTCAGCTAAAGGTCCTATTTGAAAAGAGATATGAATCCATCATAGGCAACTGTGATGAATTCCTCTATTTAGGCGGCAATGAGCAAAGCACTCACAAATATGTCAGTGAGCTCTTGGGCAAGGAAACGATCGATACGACTCACTATGACACCAACAGAGGACGAAACGGCAGTTCGACAAAGCACGAGCTCTTACAAGCTCGTGACCTCATGACTCCTGATGAAGTCAGAATGCTCGACAACCAGTACGCAATCCTCTTCATAAGAGGCGAGTATCCGGTCATGGATCTGAAGTATGACCTCATGAAGCATCCGAAGATCAAGTTTACGGAAGATGGCGGCGCAGAACCGTTCATTCACGGCAGGGATACAGAATCCGAAGCGACCATCAGTCTCGTCGGTAATGATCCCGAACTGAGAGGCAAGGCAATCAACATTGAGACCCTTGTCCAAGAACAACACGACTATGAGGTCCTCACACTTGAGGATCTCGAAGAAATCTATCAGACAAAGGAGATTGAACAAAATGAATAAGATCAATTCAAACAACAAAGAAACCGCTCTTGCAAAAGAGAAGCAGAAAACAGTGCTGAAGCGCTACCTCATGATTGCTATTACTGTAGCGATCGTTTGTGTAGCAATGGTCCCGGTTGTAGCTGAGAGTGATGCCGAGAAGGCTATCAAGAATATGTCAGACATCATCTTCGGCATCATCAGAGCCATCGGCGTTATCCTTGCAGGTTGGGGCCTTGTTCAGGTAGGTATGAGCTTCCAGAGCCATGATCCGTCCCAGAGATCTCAGGGTTTCCTCTGCCTTGCCGGCGGTCTCATCATCGTCTTTGCAAAGTCGATCCTGACTGCAATCGCTCCCGGCGTATTCAGCTGATGTCTTAAGGGGGTGATATTTTGGGTACCGCTGCTTGGTACGAGCTTTATCTAGGACTTCAGTACCTTGGTAATAGGCTCAAAGAAATGTGGGCCCTCCTTACGACTTCACCGCAGAGCTTCAAGGGCGGTGGCATCTGGAACATAATCACGACCATCAATGGCGTCTTGGGCGCAATCGGCACTGCCCTGCTCGTCTTGTTTTTCACCATCGGTGTGATCAAGACTTGCGGTAGCTTTGCCGAGCTCAAGAGGCCTGAGACGGCAGTTAAGGTATTCATCCGTTTTGCTATTTCAAAATTTCTTATCGATAACTGCCTTAAACTCATGGTTAATTTCGTTACGATTGTTCAGAGCATAATAGCAAAAATAACCGCTTCAAGCCCTATCGGCACTGCTCTGGAGTTCTCCATCCCATCAACCGTTCAAAGCAAATTTGAAGGAATCGGTATACTTGACGGTGCTATCCCAGTCTGGGCTGTATGTTTCATCGCACACATTGCATTCATTGTCATTGGTATCGTTCTGCTTCTTACCGTGTACGGACGATTCTTCAGGATCTATATGTACACGGCAATAGCACCGATACCTTTATCCACTTTGGCAGGCCAGCCTACAGAAAACATCGCTAAAAGTTTTCTTAAGAGCTATGCCGGTGTTTGCATGCAGGGCGTCGTTATCGTCCTTGCCTGCATCATCTTCACAGCTTATGCAGCCTCTATGCCTCAGATAGATACAAATGCTGCTCCTATCACTATGGTTTGGTGCTATGTGAGTGAAATCGGTTTTAACATGCTCGTTTTGCTTGGCCTTGTAAAGGGATCTGACAGGATAATCCACGACATGATGGGTTTGTAAGGAGGAAAACACATGGAAATAAACATAAACAAAGACATTCGCGAATACACCGAAGGAGTCTTCTTCGGACTTAACTTGAGGCAGCTTATTTGTTCCGGACTCGCCGTTGCTTCTGCAGTAGCGGTTTATTTCGGAGCAAGGGGCACTGTGGCAAACGATATGATCACTTATCTTTGCATTGCAGTTGCCGTTCCTTTTGCTGCCATCGGATTCATCAAGTATAACGGCATGCCCATGGAGAAGATCTTCGTGGCATGGCTCAAGGATAACTTCATTTGTCCGAGAAGGCTGACCATTAAGTCCAACAACATCTATAAGGAAGCTCTTAAGGGATATTTCGCCAAAAAGGAAAAGGAGGCAATCAATGCTCAAGAGCATACAGACACTATTGAAGCAGGATAAGGAGATGTTTGTTGTGCCGAGACGGGTCCAGGACCTGATCCCGGTACAGCGCATCTGGCCTGACGGTATCTTTCAGGTCGGACCTAACAAGTTCTCAAAGACTTGGAAGTTCACGGACATCAACTATCAGGTAGCAAGCGAAGAGGACAAGGAGAATATGTTCCTGCTCTATTCTGACGTTCTCAACTCGTTCGACAGTGCTGCCACTACTAAGATCACGGTGAACAACCACAGACTCAATAAGAAGGACTTTGAGGATTCGATCCTCATGCCTATGAAGCACGACGGTCTCGACATGTACCGTGAAGAGTATAACGATATGCTCCTGGAGAAAGCGACCGGAGCTAACGGTATCACCCAAGAGAAGTATATTACCGTATCGATCAACAAGAAAAGCGTTGAAGATGCCAGGACGTACTTCGCAAGGACTGGTGCCGATCTTCAGATGCGCCTTTCTTCTTTAGGCAGCAGACTCGAAGATCTGGATGCCGTAGAGAAGCTCCGCATACTCCATGACTTCTATCGTCCCGGCGACGAGATCACATTTGAGTTTGATATAGCGCAGCGTGCAAAGCTCGGTCATGACTTCCGTGACTATATCTGTCCGGATACGATCGAGCGTGGAAACGACTATATCAAGCTTGGCGAGAAGTATGTGAGAGTTATGTTCTTAAAGGATTACGGCAACTATATCAGCGACGATACAATTGCCGAACTTACCGACATGAACAGGAACATGATGCTCTCGATCGATGTTCTCTCCGTTCCGACCGATGAAGCGATCCGCGAAGTCGAGAATAAGCTCTTAGGCGTTGAGACAAACATCACCAACTGGCAGAGAAAGCAGAACCAGAACAACAACTTCTCCGCTGTCATCCCTTACGATATGGAGTTACAGCGCAACAAGACAAAGGAGTTCCTGGCAGATCTTACTACCCGTGACCAGCGCATGATGCTCTGTCTCATTACGCTTGCGATTTCTTCAGATACAAAGGAACAGCTCGATCTCGATACAGAGAGCATCCAGGCCGTTGCTAAGGGCAGACATTGCCAGATGGCAGTACTTAAGTGGCAGCAGGCAGACGGATTAAACACTGCCCTGCCCTTCGGTGTCAGAAAGATCGATTGCTTCAGGACTCTTAATACGGAGTCATTGGCTGTGTTCCTGCCCTTTAAAACTCAGGAGATCATGGACAAAGGCGGCATCTACTATGGTGAGAACGCTATTTCCCATAACCTCATTATGTGCAACAAGGAAAACCTCTTGAACCAGTCAGCCTTCCTTTTGGGCGTGCCCGGTTCCGGTAAATCCTTCTCTGCCAAGGAACTCATAACATTCCTTATGCTGAACACGGATGACGATATCCTGATCTGCGATCCTGAGGGCGAGTATGCCCCGCTTGTAGAGGCAATGGGACCTGAGATGGGCTCGGTTATCCGTGTATCGGCCGGCGGACGCGATAGGCTCAACGCCATGTATATGGTCGATGGCTATGGCGAGAACGATCCTATTGTTGTTAAGTCGCAGTTCATCATGTCTCTTGTCGAGCAGATCGATAAGAAAGGCGTCGGCCCTCAGCAGAAGTCCATCATCGACAGATGCGCTGCAGCCGTCTACCGTGATGCGGAAAGATGCAAGTCTTCTGGCGGAGCTACCCCAACCCTGTGCACTTTCCGTGAGAAGCTCCTTGAGCAGCCGGAGCGTGAAGCAAAGCAGATCGCTTTGTCTCTTGAGCTCTTTACTACCGGATCCTTGGATATCTTTGGACGTGAGAGCAATGTTGATATGGATAAGCGTGTAGTCGTTTTCGATATTCATGGCTTAGGCAGCCAGCTTAAGCCCACGGGACTCCTGGTCATAACAGACACTATGCTTAACCGAGTTACTCTTAACTGGAAGAAAGGTAAGCGTACACACGTCTTTATCGACGAGTTCCATGTCGTTTTCGAAAACGAGTTCTCAGCACAGTTCTTTAACTCAGCTTGGAGACAGTTCCGTAAGAGAAACGCCTATCCTACTGCCATCACGCAGAATGTTGAGTATCTTTTGGATTCCGTTCAGGCATCTACGATGCTTTCAAACTCAGAGTTCGTAATCATGCTCAATCAGGCTGCTTCCGATAGAGCCAAGCTTGCAAAGCTCCTTAACATCTCCGAGATCCAGATGCGCTATATCACTAATGCGCCTGCAGGATCAGGGCTTATCAAGTACGGCTCTGCACTTGTCCCTTTTGTTAATAAGTTCAATAGGGACACTAAACTTTATCAGCTCATGACGACTCGTCCGGGAGAAGGACAGTTCGCAAATGGCTGATCTTCGCCCCTGCAGGTTATATCCGGCAGGGGCTTTTTTTCATTTATCAACACAAAGGAGTAAAGTGATATGCCACAAATAAGCAAAGTGGAACGCGATCACGATATTAAGCAGGTATCGCGTTTGGATGACTTAAAGCCTGCAACGGAGAAATCCATATCAATGGCAACACCTCATATTAGAGGCAAGCCTCAAATAAATGAAACACAGCAAAACCTTCAGACCTCAGCAAATGCTGCAAGAAGAGCAAGTATTGCGGCTATTAGGCATGCCAAAACCATTTCTGAGAGTTCTGATAAAAACGAAGATCAGGAAGCTATCGATAAGATGGAGGTCTCTGCTCGAAATGCTGCGGCCGATGCAGCCAAGGCTGCCCTTGATACCAAGGATTCAATCAAA
>JAFWQC010000120.1 GCA_017509245.1 Clostridiales bacterium
TACTCTTTCTCTTACTCTTTCTCTCGTTACTATTCGTTGTAACGGTAACGTTATGCGTAACGTTATGCGTAACGTTATCAGTAACGTTCGCGAGTTTTTCAGCCTTTTTCCGATCCCTATAACGCTGCTGTCTTTTTGCATTATCACTATCACCAGCAGAACCGATCATCTTTTCAACTTTCGGAATTTGGATCGTGCCGTCTTCGGTAACGATGATGAGCCCGAGTTCTTTTAAAACCTTCATGGCTTCGGTCACGATCTCGACCGGAGTGTCTGTCAGAGCTGCAAGCATAACCTCCGAATATGGCAAGCCAGGCGAGAACCGGAGCTCTCCGTCATGATCGACTGACTCGGCCATGAGTTCAACGTAAAAGAAGGCTATTTCATAACCGTGAGGAAGAGTCTTGATGAACTTGATATCATGACGCTTGAAGAAGTCTCTTGGCAGTTTGAGCCAGTAATATTTCTTTTCACTCATCGTTCATGTCCTCCGGTTCCGGCCCTGGATCTATCGGAACGACAAACCTGATGCTCTCGTCACCATATTCGTCCCAGGTATAAAAGAGCTTATTCTTAACAACAAGCGTCTTGTCTTCAATATCTTCCGGATAATATCCTGACACTTCAGCATGGTAAGCATCCGGGACGCTGTCATCAGGATCGCTGTCATCTCTAAAGTTCGGTTCTCGAGTGATGATTACGAGTTTCAGATACATCGTTTCGTTCGTATAATTGCGAAGAGCTCTCGCGAGATTTTCGGCAGCCTTCATGACTTCGCTCTTTAAAACTTTGTCTTTCATGCCGTTGCCTCTTTCTCCGCTTCCGTACGCGGTTCAAAATCGCAGTCACCGAGAGAACAAAAAGCATATTTGCTTACAATTACCCGATGAGTGCAGTTCTTGCAGTTGCGGTAACACCTGACCGCGAGGATCGCTCTCTCGAGAGAGGCTTTCTCGTCATCATCATCAGACTTCTGCCACATCTCATTGAGCTTCCTGATAACTTTCTTGTTGTTCATGGCTTCGCCTCTTTCTTGTTCATCGAGTATCTCGATACATAAGAGACAGATCCGTCACGACACTTCACTTTGATCGTGTCGGACTTGATGTCAAAGCCAGCTTTCTTGAGATCGCTTATTCTTGATGCGAGTCGCATGATTCCGAGTTTATAAGCCTGTCTTGCTGTTATCGAGCCATGTTCTTCTATGTAATTGAGAATTGTTTCACATTGAGTCATTTTGAGTCTTCCTTTCTATCCAGTATTTACATAAATGATTCTTACTGACCGCAGTCGGCTTCTTTACGATCAGCCGACAGAGTCCGTCTTTGCCAAATACTTTCTTTTCGTGTGCGGTATATCGTCCGCACGTTTCACAGGTCTTCATCATGGATTAACCTCACGTTCGGAAATCCAGGAACGAACCCCGAACTCTGTTGTCATTTCCGGGCCTTGAATCGCATATCCTGCTAACTCCCATGAGCCAAGCATCTGCTGGACAAAATATTCCATGTCATCAATCAGAACACGCTTATAAAGTGTCGTGTGTTGATGAATGATACCGGAAGGAATGGAAGGAAACGGAATATCATCGCAGCCGATCTCTTTCGCGATTTTCATAATTTCAAGAGCTCTTGCCTGACTCGTTACCATAATGATTGTGTCGTTATACCCGTTTTCATCATTAAGTCTCTTGCAAAGCCTAATGAGTTGTGTTGTTCTGCCTGATTGTCTGGTTCCTATAATCTGAATCATTTTTTATCCTCCGAAACAGGTCTAATGTCGTAAGGCGTTCCGACCAATAACTTTCCGTCAGACTTGACTATCGTGTAATATTCGCGGATCTCGACGATGATCCCGAACTTTCCGGTTCTCCAGAACTCGACCTTCTGGCCGAGTGATCTTTGAAACTTATATCGGCACGGCTTACCGTCATTGACCAGGTCAAATATATTCATTTGTCCCTTCATGAGTGCCTCATATCTTCGCGTTATAGAGATCAGACGTGCCTTTTATGATCGCCTTCTGGTCATCATCAAGTCTGAATCCGAACGGAAGCAGAACATCAAAGAGCATCTGATGAGCTGTCAAGGCTGTCGTGTTCTTCGTGAAGTTCCACTCGACGAACTTATTCGAATAATTCGAAGCGAGATTTGACCAGGTTAAGAGCATGAGCTTACGCAGGCTGTCATAGTTCTGGAAGTCGCTCGATATGTCTTCAAGTTTCATCTTTGTTTTGATGTTGCAAAGATTCGAGAAATCGTGCATCGAACCGCGCAGATCTATGAGGATTGATACAAGCACCTTAATCATGGCCTTGTATTCTCTTTCATTGACCTCTTTGATCCTCTTGTCCGGGATCTGAAGGATAAACTTATAATAGAGGTCACAGATCTCAGTTCTGGATGACTCGAGAGCCGTTTTGCATTTCTCACGGGCCTCTTCCATAAGCTGCTCTTTCGTCTTCTTTTTCTGTTCCTGCTTAACGGGATTCTTGATTCCAAAGTCGATATAATATCCCGAGTTATGATAAAATATAGGTTCTGAGATCCTCACGGTCGCAGCTTTGATCGTTTCATCATTGAACGGTTTATCAAGGTCGATCTGCTCAAGTCCGTTGATCTTCTTCCACTTTGCATAATCACCGTAAGAATAGATATATTCCTTCGTCTCTCTCCAGCCTAATGAATTGAAGAGTTCTATATACTTCTTTTCATTCTCGGCCCGGAGCTTTCTTCTCAAATAATCATCGACTTCATCCTTCAATTCCGTTGACGAATCAACATTCTCGAGGATCTTGTTTCGTTCCTTGAGGTCTTTGATCTTCTCCAGCTCGATAAAGTCTCCGATCGAGAGCTGAAACTTGTCCTGCGCGGTCTCGATAGATGACTTTTTGAGTTTGTTGATCTCAAGCCTGTGCTTAACGGTAGCCTCCGAAAATCCCGTCTTGTCAGAGATAGTCTCGATGGTATCTCCGAGATCGAGCATCATCTGGAAGCCGTGAGCCTGTTCGAAAACGGTGAGGTCTGCTCTCTGCATATTCTCGCAGAGCATGATTCCGACCTGTTCTCTGTCAGATAAGCCTTCAACGATAACACACGGAAGCTCGTGGAGTATTCCTTCCGAAGCTGCGTATCTTCTATGTCCTATCAGGATGCGGAAGTTCTCAAGGTTATCATCAACAGGAACGACAGTCAGGTTTTGCATGATGCCGTGTTCTTTTATTGACTCTCTGAGTTCTTCCAGATCTCCGAGATCCTTTCTCGGATTATCCGGATGAGGCTGGAGTTGAGAACGGTCGAGCATAACGACGCCGGTCTTTGTCTTTTCTTTTGCCATGCTCATACACCTCCGACCGAGTTTGGAAAGTCGATATTCGCGCCGACAGAGTCGTCAACGATCTTGACAATCTTGACCGGACCTCTGTCTTTGAGCTGCATATTCTCGAGCTTGAGTTTTCTGTTCTTTTCCTGGAGATCCATAATGGTCTGCGAGTCGATGCAGAGCTCAACGATCACACCGATAAGGAATCCGATCGCCATAACACCTGCCATGTAAATAATCGTCAAAATGTTCATGATTTATCTTCCTTTCTTCTTTTGTTAATGAGTTTGAAACGTATTCAACCGAATAAACATCTGTATAATGTGAACCGAACTGCATCATCGTTTCATAATCCGGCATAAATAAGTCAATCCACGCTCCGCTGATATATCCGGTATCTTCTGCCTTGTATATCTTTCCGTCTATGAGAAAAAGCTCGCCGTATCTGTGATAGTCTGTCGCGATTCCGCAGGTCGATGGATTCCACCATTCTTCTTCTCTGTGTGCGATTGTTCCTGTCGATGTGATCCATCCGTTCGGGAAGTTATCGGTTCCGTCTTCGTAGATCCTGTAACCGCACTCTTCCGGACTATAAGCCGTGATAAAATGTTGTCCTATGTAATCGAACTCTGGTGTGATGTATTCGATCCCGATGTCCTGCCAGATGTTCCGGAGTTCCGTTTCTTCTAAGATCGCCGGGTTCGGATGCCTATTTGGTGATCTTATCTCTGAATCATCAACCTTTTCGGCATTTTCGACCGCGTTAGTCAGTTTTGACCTGTCAACTTGCCCGAGATTTACGAATAATGTCAGACCGATCGCGAGCGAGAATGATGCAGTCAAGAGCAGATTATTTACTGTCTTCGTCAGATCCATTAAACAGGTCCTTTATGAGCTGGGCCGTGAACATGACTCCGAAAAGATTCGAGACAAGTGATACCTCCGACTTGTTTGTTTTTTTCATCATCTGTTCGGTGACTTCTGTTGCAGCTTTTGAAGCAGCGGATGCGAGTTCTTTTCTTGTGAGTGTAATTTCGTCTTTCATGTTTCTTCCTTCTTTCGATATATCTCGTCAAACTTTCCGCTCCAGGCTTTGTTTGCATCTTCGAGTTCCTTATAGTCATAACTCGGTGAGTTCAAGAGCTTCATGGCGATATTTGCCGAGATTGCTTTCTTCTGTGCTCTGGTAAAGTCTTTCTCTCCGTCTAAACACTTCCGGACCGTGTCTCTGTGCATACATCCTGCATGAGCCAGCTCCGTCATGTTCTCAAAGTAGCGACCTAACGACGGATAAAGACCACCCGAAGCCGTCATAATGTCGCCTCCGACTTGACAACGTTTTTAAAAAAAATAGTGTCTCTTTCCTCTTTTGACATATTAAGAGCCTTCGCAATAACTTGAGCATCAGTCAGGCTGATCGGGCTCTTCCCGTTGATCTTCCCCGAGGCTGCCTGTCTTGAAATACCGAGTATTTCTGCGAGCTTTGTAACCTCGAGACCGCGTTCGACCATAAGGCCTTTAAGTTTGGCATAATCTATCATGCCGTTTCCCCCTTTCGTTATATTTGTCAAGTGTTGCTTGACACTGTTACCTTAACAATCTGTTAAACCTATGTCAAGTGCAAATTGACTTATGTCGTGTTTTTGTTGCACGTTTGTAATATTTCGATATAATGAGGTCGGAGGCATATATATGGAAGAAGAAAGACTGAAAAAATTAGGCGAATATATCAAACTACTTCGTGAGGCTGAAGGTATGTCTCAGGAAGAACTCGCAAAGAAGTCAGGCTTTGCCGGAAGAGCTGCCATCAGTGCAATAGAAAAAGGGAAAAATAACATCTCTATCGAGAGACTTCCTGATCTTGCGATGGCATTAAGAACAACGCCAGGAGAACTAATGGATGTTCTCATTGAAACTGACGAAAAGCCGATTACTTTTGGACTCAACGCGGAAAACATCGCAAAACTAAAGAGCTATGCTGATTATCTGCGTTCTAATCAAGAGGATAAATCATGAACTCGCCACGCTGGGACGGACGCAGATGGATAGTCCAGGAACAGAAAGACGGAAAGCGTCACACTTTCACGTCATCCGTTCCAGGTGCAAAAGGTCGGAAAGAAGCAATCAAAAAATATGAGAAGTGGTATTTCGGAGAAGCATCAGGCGAAAAGTCCGTTAATACTGTATCACGAGAGTTTCTTGACGATGTAAAGGCAAGGCGCGGAGAAGATTCCGAAGCCTTCACTCAGTACGAGCGATATATAAGGCTCTACATCGCGCCTGTGGTCGGTCAAAAGAAAATATGTAAAGTTACCCTCCGAGAATGGCAAAGCCTCATAAACGAGGCGAGAGGGCGAAATAAGCCATTGTCAGAGAAGTCTCTGAAGTCTCTCCGAGGGATAATCATGCAGATAATAAGGTTCGGTTATGAGGATTATCAGTGTGACCTCTTGAGAGGTAAGCTCTACATCCCTAAAGGACATTTCAAGAAGGAAAAGGAAGTCTTACAGAAAAACGACGTTCGGAGACTTTTGGAGCCCTCCGAGCTTTGGTATTATAATTTGTTCGTTTTTTTACTTGTTACCGGAATGAGGCCCGGCGAGGCACTCGGCCTCAGATTGTCAGATATAGACTTCAATTCAAGCTCTGTGACGATCAGAAGGGCGGTCAACGCTCGCGGTCAGATTACAGATGGAAAGAACGAAAACGCTCGTCGTATGATTCCTATTGACGGTCTCGCGAGCTCAATATTAAGGAAAACAATCCGTCGCAATCAGGAAAAAAACCTCCGAACTGAATGGATCTTCTGTTCGCCTGACGGTTCAAAAGGAAACCAGAGCACTATGAGAAACCACTGGAAGATTCTCAAGGATGAACGTCAGCTCCCAGGAACAGTGTATAGTCTCCGTCATACATTTATAACCATGATGAAGAATGTCATGCCCGAGCAGATGATTAAGGACATCTGCGGACACTCGATCAGCATGGACACGTTCGGGACCTATGGTCATATAACGGATAATGAATCAAGGGAAGCAGCTCAGATCATCAATCTGACTTTCGGTCAGAATTTGGATGCACTTTTGGATGCAGATGAGTCCGCGAATGACGGACATTGATATACTTAAGTATAAGAAAGTCCTTGATTTATGGACATTTTGCCGACCAGTCGGCAAACGTAAATGAGTTCGATTCTCCTCATCTCCACCAAAGAAAACCGCTCAACCATCGAATGTTTAGCGGTTTTTATTTTTGTTTGGATGCACTCAGGATGCACTTTGTGTTAAAATGATTAAACCTACTTAAAAAGTATTTTCTCTTGAATACTCTTTAAATCGTCACACAAAAGAAAAAGCCCCCGACATTAAGTCGAGGGCTCTTTCTTTCCGCTGGAGGTTCCGTATGGTCAAAGCATTTTTACTGGTTTAAGGACCTGCTCCGAAGAACAGGCCCCGGAAAAGGGAAAACAAGACCGAAGTCTTATTTGAGAATTAAGTTCCACATCTCAGCGTCAACAATTCCGTTTACTTCAAGACTGTATGTCTCTTTGTATCTGTTGACCGCCTGTTCTGTGTCTTTATCGAAGTCTCCGTCGAGCGGAAGATATTCAGCAAAGCCGAACTCATTAAGCAGGGCCTTGATCGTGTTTACCTGACCGCCTGTACTTCCTTTCTGGAGAACATTTAGTTCTACGTCTACTTTTTCAGTTGGTTTCGGATCAGGCTCGTGTATCAGCAGCGTCATTTCATTGTTATATAAAATATCAACGTCAACACGGTTTTCGCCTATTCCTTCAACTGTTCCATGACTCGAATATTGCCAAATATCGCAATAATCAGGTTTTTCATGCGGTTTTCCGTCATCAGCTCCCCAAAAAGCGAGCCAGATAAAATCACATGATATGTTTTTAAAATATGCACTGTACCATGATCCGCCTGTATAAACCCCGACATTATAATTGTAATAATTAAGAGTGTTTACAAAACCCATTACTACATCAATTATCCTCGGGACATTAGCTTTCTCTTCTACATCATAGAAAACGGGAAACTTAATATATTTTGTGTATTTCTCGATTATACGCATACATATTTGAGCTTCATCAACTGAGGAATCCCAGTCTGTTGCATATGAATAGAAATATACTCCGACCTTGATTCCTGCTTTGATAGCGTTTTCCAGATTGATGAGGAAATACTTATCTTCGCCCTGTGTCTCTTCCCACTTTGCCTGCTTTTCAGCTCTTTTGACTGGATCAGTTTCAAGAAGATAATATTTGCCTAATCCGCAACGGATAAAAGCAAACTCCACTCCGCTTGCCTTCGCCTGGCTCCAGTCGACTTCTCCCTGATACTCGGAAACATCAACACAATTAAATGACGCTTTAACCGGAGACGGCTTCGGAGGTTCGGGAACCGGAGTGTCAAGTTCGTTATAATAATCGAAATGGACGGGCTTTCCTACACCGGAAATAGAAGAGTCGTTTACTGAATACTCACAATATCTGACTGCATCTGCTTTGTTGCCTTCTACTGTGTAAACTGTCTTGATCCTCTCATGAGAATCATAATCAAGATCTATGATGAGACCGACGTGTTCTTCTTCGCCACGCTTGCCAAAATATATAACATCGCCGATATATGCATCCTCAACATCATAAAACGCGCCTACGCTGCGAAAATATCCTGCACCGTATACACAGCCACATGACAGATTATAGTAATCAGGCTGGGCCAAGTAACTATACGCATCATATTTCTTCGCGCTGTCATCTTCCGCGTCAGAACACATAAAGAAGAGAAAGTCGATAAATGTATGACACCAGAAGACATTTTGCTTTTTTTGCGGAGCAAAATAGCCACAGTCATCCAGGATCTTTGCGAAGATAGTCCAGTTATTCGGGCCTTCAGTGTACCCTTCATCAGCGTATTTTTTCGCCAGTGCTATGACTTTCGTCCGTAATATCGTTCCCATCACTCTTCTCCTTCGCTTTGTTATATGCAATAGAGCTGATCCCGAGGATAGCACCGAGAAAGCCTCCGATAGCTGCGACTGTCGCACCGATCGGGACTGTCCAATCAGACCAACCCCAAATCTGGCCTAATGTAAGGATAAACGTGGCAAGTGCCGGAAGCACTACGGATGCAATCCATTTAAGAGCGTCATAGACTTTTGAATTTTTAAAGATCATATCTGATATTTCCCTCCTCGTCATAATGTTCTTTTACTTCTTTTCTGAGTCTGTCTTTCTGTGATAATTCATACGAGCAAGGTTCCTTAAAATACATTTTTAGGAACTCACCGACTTTTCCTCTTTTAAAGCTCTCGTCTGACGTGGATATGAACGGAGTGTCCGGAACAGTAACCAGATCAAGAATCTTAACGTCTTTCATGTATTCACACGGGATCTCATAATAGTTTCCGTAAAAAGAGCGAAACATTGTCGAGCTGCTCGGGTTGGCATTTATCAGCTCAAGAGCCTTTTTCCTGTTTATCAGCATGGGGAGATGAAGAGCAAAGCTCAAAGTGTCTTTGTCCATTTTGAGAAGTTTGGCTCTCATGAGCTCCAGCCTTCCGATGTAGTTAGAGCCGTTGGGAAATTTTCTTTTCATTTCGATAATGCGTCTCTCGAGAGTTCCGTTAAAATAATTCACGTCTTCGTGAGGTCTGACTTTGTCCATAACAAAGAAATCATCATTGAAAAGCCAGATGTCTTCTGACAGTTCTTCACAGGAAAACGCTTTAATGAGAGACGATTTCGCCCTGTCCCACTTTGTCGTTCCGACCTGGTGATGTTCGAGCTTAATATCAGGATAAATGTTGTCCGGGCATCCTCCGACCGTTACAATCTTCCTATATGGGAAATTCAGACAGACCGACCTTATTGAGTATAGAAACTCTTCGCCTTTATAGTCATTTTTGAGAATGTAGACAACATCATGAATCATATTTCGCCCTTCCTTTTTAATTTGTCATAAGTTTCCTTGATATGCTTATCAGCGTGTTCTGTGTAAGAGTTTTTAAATTTAGGATGGCTCTCGCAAAACCTCTGATATGTGTCACAATCATCAAGCTGCTGTCTCCAGTATTCCGATGAATGTATCATTCCATTTTTTATTTCGTCCGAAAATCTCAGGATATGCGTTCTCGCCAGGATTGCAGCGTTCTCATCAACAGATTCGGCGACCTTGTCGATCTTCTTGTCTGTTGCTTCGAATCTTTCCTCGATTTTTTTATCTGTTGCATCGAACCGCTCTTCGATCTTCTTCTCGATGTTCTTTTTGCTGTCGTATCTTGTAATCATGAATTGAGCGAAGCCAAAAAGGGCTCCGCTCGACAATATCGTTATAAATATCTTCCAGAAGTCTTCTGCGCTCATGATGTGACCTCCGTCAAGGTATATTCACAGTAGAGCGCATCACTCGCACTCTTCTGGACCGCTGTCGCGAGGTTTATCTTTGTTGTATTAACGAGCTTATTTGCCAAGATATAACGAGGATAGACCGCAGGTGACGGATCTTCGCCTCCGCTTCGTCTTGTGGCATAAACGACAGGACTGTCGACCTCGTTGACATAGATATTATCGAACTCGTTGCAGTAGCCTGATGTATCGTTCATCGGAGCGGTATTACAGGGATATAAAAGTCCGTTGTTCATTACCCAGCCAAAACCTACACCGAGACCGCCTGACTTGATGGCTGCATAATACTTGTCCATCGTGATCGTATTATCATAGAATGGAATCGCGATCTGGTCAGACTGATCATTGAGGTTTATCTTCTTGAAGCCTGAGAAGTTCTGTTTAGCAGCTCGGCCCGGGCCTTCATTCGGCTTATAGTTTCCGGGCCATGTCTCACTATCGCCCATAGGAAGATAAACATAATTTCCGTCTTTAATGATGCTCTGCTGGAAAACTCTGTTTCCGTAATACATACGGGTTCCGAGTGAACCATCAGAACTGCAAGACATCCATGCAAGATCTTCATCGTTACTCTCTATCTCGCCATAGTCGACTTCCTGTCCGTTCACACAGTCAATAACTGAATATTTTACTGTTGTCCTTGACCAGACTCTTGTTTGTCTCGTGACCTCTTCAAAGTTAGTAAAGAGCCAGAGATATTTGTTCTGATAGTCGAAATAATATGCAGGCGGATACCACATATCGAGACTCGTTGTGACAGTGAACTTTCTCAAGTTGTCAGTCGTTCCCGGTGTGATGTCGAAGAGACCTGACTTCGTATATGGGAGTCTTCTTATGTAGACAGTAATATCGTTAATACAGTCAGGTGACTCAGGGATATAACCGTCAGAGCCTTCCTGATACCAATCTTCCTCACCCAAGAAAAAGACCAGAGTGTGATTGTCGTCATACTGGCAAAACGCATTTGCAGCATCACGAGGGCCTTGTGAAAGAGCGGTCAAAGACGATGCCTGTATCTGCTCCCACGGAGTAAACGTGTTCCTAAAGTGATAACCTTCATTTCCGTTACCATAAGAACCCGTGTCCGTATGGGTAAGAGCAACTGCGCTGATGATTCCGTTTCCATGTGTAGGTCCCCATTCAAAAACGAGCTTGACACTGTTATCCGAACGAACGATCGAAGAACCGACCGCCTGACCTCTCGCGAGATCGTCATCGTGGTTAGGATCTATCGGAGTCATCCCGGCATGAGCCGTGACAGGATTGGCTTCCATCAAATAATTGTTCGCGCCTGTATTACTGTGCTGGTTCTCATAGCACATAACACCGCCAAACCATCTCTTATAGAGTCCGTCAGGATCAAATATCTTCTTAAAATCTACCTGACCGAGCATATTGAGCTTCATGATGTCGGGAACGGCATTAGTGACTACGTTGTCACCTTCGGCTATGACCTTAGTCCTGCCTGTGCAGACATTTTTGGTGATAAGCCTGAGATGTCCTTTAAGTTGCAAGTTTCCCATTTCACTTCTCCCTTATGATGACGTTTTTGTATACCTGATCGTAACAGTGATATTACCTAATCCTGCTGATAATTCCTTACCATAGAACTTGAGAATATTGTTTTGGAACACAAAACGGACATAATACTGATTTCCGTTCCTCTGTCCGTTGGAAATATCCATGAAACCCTCAATAGAGATCATCTGTGAGATATTGGAAAACGTCTCAAGATCTACCCAGTTACTCGGAGTCTGAGTGATGTTCGGATATGTGCAAGTCTTCTCATATATCACACTTCCGTCTGTCCACGTTCCGACAGGCTGCTCGGAAGTCGAATAGTTATGACCGGAAGCCGAGAATCCTGTATAGGTTATTCCGTTTTGAATCAATTTAGGCATAAATAACCGCCTCCCTTTTAAGAATTACTCTTCGACAGGTTCCTCAACAACCTCGACAGGCTTAATGATGAACTCTTTATAGCCTTCGACCACGTCAAGATTTTCGTCTACGATCATAACGCAAGCGGAAAGAACATCGTCAGCGTTCCAGAGCATCTGACAGAGTCCATGAAAGTTCACCTTTGCCTTGTTGACATCAGTAATTCCTTCTGCGTGAATTGAATAGTTACCGTTTACTACCTTGATAATTGCGTATTTCATTTTTTATCCCTCCTATTTACTCATAATAAAAAATCCTAACTGTACAGTCCTGACTTGCGTATGCTGCACCGTTGAACTGTCGAACGTCTACCCATAAGTTTGATGGTTGTTTGATGAGAAAAGCATATAAATACACTCCAGCCGTGTTCTGAACGACGACCGACATACAATTATTTATAGCAACGCCTGTCGGTAACGTAACCGCTGCCAGACCGTCAGCCGTTGTTGTAACGTCAACCGTAAAAGAGTCAACTTTTGATTTATTAGAAGCCAAAGAATTTAGACCGCCAGCCGTAATTACTTCATAATTAGTATTAACTGTCAACGTAGCACCGTTAGCGATGTCAGTCTTTGCTCTAACAAGATAACTATATATATAAAAGTACGTGCCACTGTTGATAGTTGAACCTGTATTATTAGTGCTTCCTGTAATATGAATAGAAGCCAAGTCAGTCTCATCCGCTTTCTCATCAGATAATTCATTTAACGCGGTCTGTACCGTTGTCGAGGACAGAGCGGAAGAAGACGGATCATAAGTGACATCCGTAGCAGTGCAGCTCGGCCCATTCGCATCTGTAATAAAGTAGATCGTCTCAGGATCTTTGGTGACGATAGCATCATACTGAGCCTGAGTACCTTTCCAGATGACCTTGAGATCGGAGCTGCTCTTATCTCCCGAAAGCGTGACACTGTTAACCTGTGGTTTGTTGGTGAGGTCATTATAGTTTGATGTACCTCCGCCACCGCCCCCTGATTCAAGTTCGTTAATGGCTCCGACCAGTGTCTTTGAAGTAGTGTTCAAAGAACTGTGTGTCTGAGTCCCGGCAATATAAGAACCAACCTGCTCGACTGTTCCCTTCTGAGTTGTCTCAGTGTTACTGACTAACTGAGACAACGGGAACACTGCATCAGAGTTGACCGTTGATGCAGCATCTAATTGAGATATTTTTTTATTTGCCATGTATCTTCTCCTTTACCAGATAAGATTGTCACCATTTTCTGTCGTGAGTTCGTCACCGTTCTCTGTCAGGATGTAGTTAGATTCAGCAGGCGACTCGGAGAATGTTACCGAGTCTTCCATTGAAAGCATACCGACACCACCAATATCGAACAGATGAACACTGTCCTCGAACTCCAGGAATCCGTCAAACTCATCCGCGCCATATAGCTTCTGGCCTTTCAGCGTGACGTGACAGTGATCCACGTCAATAGTTGTTGACGTAATACCCTTTGTATAGATCCTGACCTTCCACGAGTGTGTAAAGTTAGGAGCTACGTCTTTAAGGACATAGAAAAAGTCTCTCGTTATGGAAAAGTCAGTCGAGCCTGACAAAAGTCCTTGAATACCGCCTGTCCCTAACTTCTCGTAAGGTGTGTACTCGACAAGTTCATCGTCCAGATAGTATCTGACCTCGTACTGTATTGAGTGTGAGAGGTCTGCGGTCATATCAAAGATAAATTCATGATTTATCTCGACTGTCGTTTCCTCTGTCGAAGTGAATCTAAGGTTAGCGATCTCAACTTCAACATCGTTTCCGAACGTATAAGCCTGCGTATTCGAGTATATGTAGTAAGTAATATTATTTTGTGAGACCTGCTTCGATATTCCTGACAGATTCTTTTTGGCCTGACTCTCGACCTTATAAATATCAGGATTATCGCCATAGCATCTGACAGTGAATGACTTGTTATATGACCAGGTGACATCCATGATCGCACCTTTTGTCGTTTCGTCTGCATAATCTGTTGCAAACGAGATGACATCGCCTAAGTCAAGACAAACAAAAGCCGGAAGCAGAGATACATCAAAAGGAATGTATCTCATCGGCAGGATAGCGTTGACAATAGCTTCAGCCCTGTCCCATACCTGCCTTGCCCCACCGTACTGTAAGAACGGATTTTCGCCCAGGTCCATCGTCACTCCGCGAGCAGAACCGCAGACAAGCTGGACTCCGTCTCTCGCTCTCGTGAATGATACGGCATCATATAACGTTGTAAAGTCAGAATATTTAGCACCCTTAAAACGCCTGTTTTTCTGTATGGTCAGAAGTGATGTATCACCGAAAGTCCTGAACTTCCACGTTCCGTCTTTTGCAGCATAAGCAAAACCTCCGACCATCTGAGCTAGAGCGTTCATGAGGTCTCTGTATGTCCCCATCTTGTTAAAGGCATAAGGTGTGAGTATCTCCGTTCCGTTTGGGAGAGCTTCACATTCTTCCTCGGTCATTCCAAAGACCGCGCCTGTCTTTAGCTCGATGAACTTACTCCACTGATAAACGCTTCCGTTTGATGTTGTGATCTCTAGTGTTTTATCAGTCTTTGAGATGCAGTCATAAGCAACTATGTCGATCATACCTTCAGCTCGCCATGTTGCATCAGAGACATAAAACTCACCGATTGGCACCGGTTCCCAGACAGGATTGTCGTTAGCGTCGAAGCCGGTAAGAAGCGAGTCACTCAAGGTTATCTTTTTATCTTTATATTCTCCGCGTTCTAGAATATCTCTCAAGAACGTCAGTTTTAAGACTCCGACGAAAACTCCTCCGACATTGACCTTCTTATCGGTGCATTTTGCTGTCCATGACACACCGATAACGTCTTCGCCTGTAAATGTTACCGAGCCGATAGTGCCAGTCAGTTTATGCGTCTGAATCTCTGATTGCATCTTTGATATGTAATCATTACTAACTGGAAACATTTTAAAACTCCGTTACTGTGACTGAACATTCATATAATCCGTTTACAGATGAGAGCCATTCAGAGCCCTCGACGAGATTTTCTTTATAATCCCTTACTCTCACCTTGTAATTCGTTCCCATATAAGACATCTGGCAATATTCATCTTTTGAAAGATTAAATAAAATGTCTTTTTTACCCGGAGACAACTTGAAAGAGAACGACCACTTCTTTTTAGAAGCTCGCACGACACAGATCAAATCTGTGCCGGCTTCGCTTTGATTGACGTTCTCTATTGTGCTTGATGTCTCTTGAGATTCAACAGGGTTCGGGAATGTAACCAAATTAAACTTTAAGTAATTGCCTAACATCAGTTATATCCTCCGGAAGTATAATTCGCCAGATTAATCGCATCCAGGACAACGGTGTCAATGTGTTCCGTACCAAGATAGACAGGTACAACGATCGAGACCGTGCCTGACGTGCCTGTAAAGGCTGGACTCGTCGTGATTGCCTGTTCGATCCGAGACAGACCGCCACTATAATCGACCGTATGATGAACTTCGTTCTGTGTTGCAAGGTCAAAATTACCCAGATCGCTGTTTATAAGGTTGGCTGTGTCAGTAAGAGCACTCTGGATCTGTGACTCGCCGTCATGAATACCTTCAGCGAACAGCTCGAGCATATCTGTACCAGGGTTATTAAAGGCCCATTCGTGAAGAGGTCCCTTGTCCGGAACAGAGAAGCCTAAATAATCAGCGATCGTGGAAGCTATATCCGACAGAGTCGAAGTCAGATTTGATAGCATTGACATCAAACCGTCAATAATTCCCTGTATGATGTCAGAACCCCACGTTATTGCATTGGAAGCAATATCCAAAAATACCTGACCGAAGTTCTCCAGAAGCTCGGCAGAACCGTCTCCTGTAATGTACTCGACCATGCCTCCGATCAGTTGGACAAGAGCTTCTACAATAGCAACGATTATCTCCGGGAGATTTCCTACTATTGCCGTGATAAGTGTGAAGCCTGCCTCAATTATGTCGAGCAAAGCATCACCAGTTAAGAACTCAACTATGCCTAATATTATCTCAGGCAATCTGGCTATCAGTTCCGGCAGATAGTCGATCAGGGATGTCGCCAGAGTTGTTATCAGGGTAAGAGCTGCTGAGATGATCTGCTCAAGTGAACCGCTCTCTAAAAGTGTGTCAACTATCGTCAAGATCGCATTAAGAGCAGCCGGGATCAGGATTGGAAGAGCCTCCGAAAGTCCGTCGAGCAGGCTTGTTATTATGGTCGTCGCTGCCGTAATGAGCATTTCAAGATTAGACTCATCTGTGAGTTGTTCAACGAGCGTCATAATGATACCGAGCGCACCGTTAATCAACATTTCAAGGTTTGCAGGATCTAACAGAGCATTGACGATCGTTTCGATGAGTTGAATTGCTATCGGTATCAATACAGGAAGCAAAGTGATCGCCGTATTGACCAGAGACTCGAACAGAGTTCCGAAAGCCTCGATAAATTCGTCGCTGTTGTCAGCTATTGCAAGAGCCAAAGATGAGACTATCTCGCCTGCCAGTTGTATTATCTGAGGCGCGACTGAAACGATCACTGGTAAGATGGCATTGAATACTTTTTCAAAGACCGTGAGGATCTTCGGGATATATTCCTCGACCAGTGCGACCGCACGAGGCGCGAACTGTTCGATGACATCTCCCATCTTGTCGACATCGCCTTCAGCACCGGCAAGAGCACCGGAGAAGTCGCCCATAAGGTCGACAAGGTCTCCGCTCGCTTCAGTGAGGATAGGAAGCAAAATCTGACCGAAGGACTGTTCGACAGCCTGGGCCGTGTTGCTCATCCTCTGCATATTATCATCAAGAGCACCGAAAGCGTCGAGAGTTTCGCCGTCCATGACATATCCGACCTCACGGGCCTCGTCAGCGAGTTCTCTGAAGGTATCGCTTCCAGCCTCTATGAGCGGATTCAATTCACGGGCCGACTTCCCGAAGAGCTCCATACTCGCCATATCGCGCTCGGTTTCCGATTCAAACTGGCCAAGAGTGTCAATGGCTTCCCAGAAGACATCTTCAGTGCTTCTGATATTGCCTTCAGCGTCATAGATCGAGATCCCGAGACTCTCAAACTTCTCCATAGCTGACGATGAACCGTCAGCAGCAGAAGACATCGTCTTCAAGAGTTTCGTCATAGAACCGGTGACAGTGTCAGTGCTTACATCGAGAAGTTCTGACGCATAATTAAGTTCCTGGAGCGTGTCTGTCGACAGCCCTGTTGTGGAACTCATGGTCAAGAGTTCATCTGCGAGCTTCGATGTGTCCATCGTTGCGCTGACCATAGACGAACCGATAGCTGTTGTCGCTGAGACGATAGCAGCTCCAACCGCAGCAGCAGCGGCGACGACCGCTTCAAAAGCAGCGACCGCCATTTCACCTGCGACCTCGGCAGCCTCACCTAAAGCCTCGACCGCACCAGAAGAGTCTTCAGCTTCATCGCCTGTTTCTTCGATCTCGTCACTTGCTTCGCCGGCTCCGTCACGAAGATCTTCGAGCTCCGTGCTTGTCGATGCAATCTCAGCTTGAAGTTCTGCCATCTGTGAAGTCGTGAGCTGTGCATCTTCCGGAAGATCGGAAAGAGCGTCAGCCTGGACCTGTTGCAGAATTTCCATCTTCTGAGCAGTCAGCTCTGTCTTTTCTGCGAGTACGGCTTCTTTTGCTGCGAGCAAGTCGACATTTTTAGGATCGAGCTGCAAAGCCTTGTCAAGGCTCTTTAACGCAGCGTCATCCTTCTTGATCTGTGATTCTACATCTTGTAGAGACTTAACCAGTCCGGACGTTTTACCTTCGATCTGGATGGTTATACCTTTTATAGTCCCTGCCATTTTATATTCACCTCGTCTTATTGACGGGAAAAGGCTTCAATATCTGCTTGAGTGGCCATAACAGGCCAATCAAGTTTGTCATTAGATCGTTCTGTCAGTAATCCGAAAATCTGTCCGCACGAATAGAACCTAAGATCCTGCTTCTTGATACCAAGCTCCAGAGCGCGGAGTTGAAACAGAGAACAGGTCATCGGTCTTGTAGTTTGTGCGGACTTTATGCGTTTTTTACTGATTTAGGAAGTTCTTGATCTAAATTGACCTTATCCCATACTTTTGAGATTGTTTCCTGATTTAAAAAGTCGGAAGAGTCACAGCTTGCAAGGAAAGCGTAATAATCCTGCATACTTCCCTTATATTCTCTTTTGTGGAGCTTCGTTCCGATGTAAGCGATCCTCGGTGTCTGCTTCTTCATGAGCGCACTGATCTTTATCTTCCACTTAAAGAGATCTTCCTCTTCTTCTTCCGTGAGTTCCTGCCACTTTCCGGGATTCTTTTTGAGAAGTTTCTCTTCTTCCTCGGTAAGTTCCTCGCCATTCGCTTTCTTGATGTTCAATGAGATCATCTGCTGTCTTGATCTGAGCGATGCTATCCTTTTTGAAGGTCTCATGCTCGCGAGGATCTCAAAGAAGTCTTCTCCGAACGTTGTTTCAAATAACTCATAAAATGCTGCATTGATTTCCATTTCTTTGTCGATATTAAACATATTTTCACCTTTTCCTTAAATAAAAAGGGAGAGACCGCGAGTGTCTCTCCCTTAAAGACTTTTCCTGTTGTTATGAGGCTGACTCACCATCGAATGAAGGTGTATAGACAGCAGAATAGAATCCGTCATAAGCGGTCTTGTCTGTGTCTTTGCTGGTCATAGCCTTAACAGGATGCTTCTCAATGCCGTTGATCTCGACTGCGTCAGTACGAGGAAGCGCAACGAACTGGAGAGTCTCAGTGCCAATCTCGATGTCAGAATTGACATCAACTGTCTTTGATGCGACAGAAGGTCTCTGAGAAAGAGCAACCTTGTAGAAGACATAACGGTCAGCGTTGACATCCGTCTCAAACTCGAACAAGAGAGCGAAGAACGCAAGCTCATCCTTGTCAGTCTCGACAACGATTCCGTTATCATCAACGGTAACACCGGAGATGGCCGTACGAATGTCGTCAGGAATACGAGCGCACTCGAAAGAGCCTGTGTAACCTCTTGAGTTAGGGAGGTTATAATATGCGCTGTTGTCAGCCGAGAAGATGATCGGATTTCCGTTCGGATCGAATGTCAGGTTGACTGCACCGGGCCACTTCTTAACTGTACCGTAAGAGGTCACGATCTGTCCCTCTGACTCGGTCTCAGTGAGAAGGGCATAATGGACGTTAGAAAGTCCGTAAAATACTTTCTTATCAGTATTAGACATTAGTTGTCCCTCCTAAAAATGAAATATAAAAATAGGTCTCACACACCTTTTCATCTGTGTCCTGGTTTTCGTCGCTGTTGTACGGCAGCGGAACGGAGTCAAAGACAGCTTCAAGAGAAGATATGAGAGTCCAATCATGGACCTCACTTTCGACCAGCGTGGCCTTGAGCGAGGTCGTTTTTGCAAAAGTTGAATTGTCTGCTGCGAAGTTCGGATGTGTGACATCTTCCAATACGACATAAGGACAGGCCGTCCCGTTTGGAGCTTTGTTCAAGAAAACATTGAATTTTGCTGTTTCAAGCAGCGTCTTGAGAGATTCAATCGACATTTCCTAAAGCCTCCTCCAATCTTTTCGGAAGTTCATCCTGTACCCAATCATCGACGGGTTTGATATGCACTTGAGGATTTGCGTGTCCGACCTTTTTTCCGTTCACGACTACGTCATGACCATTCTCGAGAAGATGAGTCAGTCTGTAAGTCGGGGCTTTATTGTAGACCGTTGCTTTTCCTCTTTCTTTTTTGACAGCCCAGTTCTTTGCGTATTTACCTTTCGCCTTCGGAGATTCCTTTTTGAGCCTGTTGGCTGCATCTCTGGCCGTCGTGTCAAAAACCGACTGCATAACGACGTTGACGTTTTTCGTGTATAGCGAAAGAACTTTGTTGATGTCATTTAAAGAACTGTTCATATCAGATCCCCACTCTGTCGCCGAAATAGAGCTCGACAAAATCCGACTCGGGATAATAAGTCCGGTATATCGTGAACTTATTGCTGCCGATCTGGATGACTGTCTCACCAGCATAGTCGGCTATATTCATCTCAATAACACCTTCCGGTCTGAAGCCTGCCTGAGATGCCTTAAAGAACTCGTTCTGTGAAACGCTCTTCTGAGTGCCAACACACTTCTTAACGGTCGGTTCACCAGTCGGCTTCATCTGACC
This sequence comes from Clostridiales bacterium, assembly GCA_017509245.1. Taxonomy (GTDB): domain Bacteria; phylum Bacillota; class Clostridia; order Saccharofermentanales; family Saccharofermentanaceae; genus Saccharofermentans. The sequence continues at coordinate 19,825 of JAFWQC010000120.1, forward strand.
GGTCGAGTCCTTTTGTTTTGTCTGACTTATCAAACTGAATGAAATATCACGAGCCATCATTAACCTCTTGCAAACAAATCATGATTCATCAGATCCATCAGGAATATTTCGCTCGAAAGTTCTGCAATTTAAGCGGTATTTAAGAGAAGCCGGCATCGCTGCCGGCTCTCTTCTTGATAACCACTGCCATCTTGCATAGTCGATCACGAGCTCCGCGTCTCTTATATCGGACGTGTCAACACTTTCGCCCACGAATTTACTGACTTCAGACTCGGCAACTTGTAACAGGCTCGTAAGTCTGTCATCGAATGTCGTGTCATTGATTATTCCCATGTCAATCTTGAGACGGGTTAAAAGTGTGTTTACATTTTCGTTTTCACTCATGGTCTGACCTCACATAAAAAATCAGGACTCAGGATCTACTCCAGGGAAGTCAACTTCTGTTGTAGGAGCAGAACCGTAACCGATAGCACCGAAAGCCTTAACAACAGCAGACTTACCGTCAGCTCTCATGAGGCCCTTGATGACTGTCTGATCCTCGATGAACTTGCACTCAGTAGAAACGGAAACAGTCATTTCCTTCTTGATGAGAGCAGCATAGAGATCGAGATAACCGAAAGCGATGTTGTTATCAGGAACGAAGTTGAGAACGACAACGTCACCGCCGTCAACAGGCATCGTGCCATCAATACCGGAAACGAGCGCACCTGCTGCGTTGAACTCGAGAGCTTCAGCCTTGAGTGTACGATACATCTTCTCGTTCATGATCCAGGTGATTCTGCCACGGCTCTTCTTACCGTCAGCAACGCCACCGGCATTGATGATAGCCTTGAAGAGATCCTTTCCTGTCTTGTTGCTCGGGATCGTAACGAGCTGAGATGCTGTGTCAGCAATACCTGTTACGAAGCCAGTGGGCATCTTGACTCCTGTTCCATATACGAAAGCCTTGTCGAGTGCATATCCGATGCCCTGCATGAGAGCGTCAGCAAATACATCGAGAAGGTCGATGTCGGAATCTTCAACGCGAGCGTTACAGATTGCAAAGTAACCTCCGACCTTGTATGTGTCGAGTTCAACGGAATCAAAAGAGAGGTCGAGCTCGTTAAGAGCAGCACAAGCCTCAGTCCAGATAGCCTCGGGAATCGTACCCTCGACAGGCTGTCTGCCGTTGTTCTTTGTGAAGGAAGCCTTTACTCTTCCGTAGAGTTTTGAATACTCGATTACGTTGTCACGGATGAGCTCAAAGATTGAGACACCAATGAAAACTTCTGAACCTGTAACGGTTCTCTTCTCTGAAATGAGAGCTCTTACACCCTCGAGAGTCTTCTTAACATCCTCACGCTGAACGAACTCAGCTCTCTGGATGTCTGTCATTTTGTTAAGTGCTCTTGTCTTAAACATCTTGCTTGTTGTCCTTTCTGTTTTGATTTCTCCGTCCGGAGTGATTACCTTTTCGGGTTCTTTTGCAGGTGCTTTCGCTCTCTGCTGATCCTCAACCTCTTCAAGTTCCTTCTCCATCTCGGAAATCTCGTTCTCGAGGTCGCCTATCTTCTGATCGTTTTCAGCCTTTTCAGCATCAAGAGCAGCCTGGTCGTTCTCGATAGCCGTTACGGTATCTTCGACAACCTGCTTCTCTTCATCTGTTGAAGCCTCTTCGATAGCCTGAGCAGCTTCATCGGTTCTCTGCTGAAGTTCCAAAGCTCTGCTCTCAAAGTCAGACTCGTTAGCCTTTAAAGCCTCGAGTGCTGCTTTTGCATCGTTGATCTTCTTACGAAGCATCAAAGCTCTAAGCATGGGTTATTCCTCCTTAGTTGTTTTTGGATTGAGACGTTCTTTCATCTGAAGTCTCCACGCCTCGTCAGCTCTCTTCTTGAGCTCGTCAGCGTCGCGATGTCTTGCAGATACACTCGTCTCTTCGTAAGCAGGGAAAGTGCAAACGGAAACTTCGAAAAGTTCTACATCCGTAATCGTCCAATGGATCGAGCCGTCAGCTTGAAAATCGGTTTCCTCGCTTCTGACAATAAATCCGATCGAGCACTGATCCACGTCTCCACGCTTGACTCGCTCGTATGTGTTGACAGCATCAGAATCTTTCGGATTGATAGTGATACGCCCCCACAGACCGTGTGAGTCAGTTTCCAGCTCGAGCGTGTGAACTTTTGTACGTCCCAGCACGAGCGTCGTGTCGTGGTTTGTCAGTCCGCGAATATCGTTCGAAAGAGAGCTGTCAAAAGCTCCCTCGGCGATGGACTCGGATGCACCTTCCCACATTTCGTAATTGCTATTAAAAACGGCGAAGTAGCCTTCAATGACCATCTTTTCGCCGTCTTCCCTCGTTTTAAACTCTCCGGATCTGAGCTGTAATACCCTCATGTCCGGATGCTCGTCAAAAATCGACTTTGCCATACTAATTGCCTCCGTTTAGTTTGTTTTGATTGCCTGACATATCAGCAGGAATGTAATTCTCGAGAACTTTAAGCTCATCGAGTCCTTCCTTCGGTTCAAGATTGATCCTGTCTCTGGCTTCGTTGCCTGTTACCCATCCGCGATCGCCCATCGCAGTAAATACGGAAGTAATCTGCTGAACGTCCCAATCAAGCAGAGCCCAGACATTTCCTTTCAGATACCAGTTAGGCGAAAGGATGAGACCTTTCGTCATGGTCTGCTGAATCTTGTTGACGATCTCTCGGACCGTGGTCTGAATGAAGTTGTTATATTCGTCTTTCTTGAACTCTCCGACGCCGACCAGGAACGACGGAACTCCGACGATCGAAGCTGCCGTCTCTTTGTTCATTTTTACAGTGTCAGCGATTGCCAGGTCTTGAAGTGTCAGAGGTTTTACACTCTGGACTTCCATCATGTCTGCCGGAATGATCCACGGCTGTCCTTCTTTGCTTGTTTTCAGATAATCCTCGGCGATACCGTCACGGCCTTCTTTGGTCTGAAACTCCTCACCCATAGCCTGCACCTTGACGATGATCGGTGGCTTGTAGTCCGAAGACATGAAACTCTTTTCCGTGTGTGCTGCCTGCTTCAAGTTAAACGCGATGTCTTTAATCGCGACCTTGATTCCGGTTCCTTTCCATGGATATTGCTTGTCAGGATGAAGTCTGAAGTGTAACAGATCACGCGGATCGTATCTGACGCCGTCAATGTAGATCCAGTAACCATACCCGAGAACGTTGTCAGGCATGAATGAAACCCTGTCCATAGGAACGACTTCGAGGTCTCTTAAATAACCATTATCCGTGTGAGGTCTAACGACTGCATTTCCGTTTCCGTAGAGCAGCATATTCATCGCGATAGCTTCATAGAAGTCCGCTCTTGTTGTAAACGAGTTCGGATCAATGTCGATCTTCCTCGATAGTTCATTTTTAATTCTTCTGTCACCGCCTGCACCGTTTTCCATGATGTGCCATGATACAAGGCCGACAAGTCCGGCAATTACCTGACAGGCCGTCAGGATGGTCGGATCATGGTCGAGTGACGTATAACCAGCGCACTCTATATCGCCGTTCTGGATAAGAGCCAAGAGCTGCTTCTTTGCTTCAGCCTTGATTGCTTCCTTGCTCGGCGATTCTTTCTCGCGCTTCTTTTTCGTCGACTGTTTTGTGCTCATTTCTTTCCTCCGAACCAGCTCGAAGCCAGATCAGGCTTCTCTAAGTCGTTCAAATATCTCACGCAGGCGAATACGCTCGCGTCGAACAAGTCGATTCTCATGTTCTGTCCGATTTTCTCGAACTGGATCATGTCATCTGACTTTTCTATCGCCTTGACGTTTGCAAGGCAGTATTCAAAAGCATCAGAGTGCAGATAATAGAGTCGCTTGTCTTTGGCAGCTTTCTCTATGTGTCTGAAACCTTCAGATTTGACGTAATAATATTGAGGCTGGTCAACTACGTTGAAACCAGCCTTTTTCATTCCTATCACATACTCTCTTGCAAACTTCCGGTCGTGTCCGATCTGTACGATCTTGAAGCCTCTAGCCTTCATCATCTGAAACCACTTGACGACCTCGTCAGTGTCAACGGTCGGACTGTTCGTCATTGTCAGCCATCCGTCATCTCTCCAGCCGAAGAGAGGTATCTGATCCTCTTCCGCTTTTTGAGCAGCAGCCGTGACCGGAAAGAAGCCGTGAGTGATTATGATGTCGACGTTCTTTTCCTTCCAATGTCCGAACAGAGCAGCAGCTGTAAGGTCGTGGAGCTTTGACAAGTCCGCGCCACCGTACCACTTAATAGGCAGCTTTGCGAGTTCTTCGAGCGTCAGATCATACTGAGCATCCGAAGCCTGGAACTCTTCAAGGTTGAAATATGCCTTCTGCGCTGTCGTGTATATATTCAAAGACCTCGAGAGGAAGTCTTTTCTCTGTTGCGGATCGTTCTGCGCTTGCAGAGCTTCCTGCATGATGTCATCAGGTCTGATCGTGATTCCATAAGACGGATTCGCGAGTTCGTGCTGTTTAGGATCGAGATAGTCGACATCTCCGTTCTCGTCCTTCTGGGCTTTAGATACGAAGCAGAAGAGTGAATCATCCTTTACCGTACCGTCGAGCACCTTCTCGGCATACTGTAAACGGCCATAACAGAACGAGTTGACGTTATCGCCTGCCGTGGTAATGCCGATCATCAGCTTGTTTGTATATGCTTTCATCGCTTCCTTAAAGCGATTGTACTGAGCTGCCTTTTTATAAGCGTGGATCTCGTCAGCGATGCAGATGTTACATCCGAATGAATCCTGCCTGTCAGGGTTGGCAGCCATAGCCTCGATATAAAGCGAACCTGTCGGAGTTCCCGAACTGTCGGTGAACTGCTTCATGATCGAGTGTTCTGCGTTGTTGTCTCTTACACGGAACTCGTCAAGGATTCCCCGGACTCGCATCGTGTATATGATCTTGTTAAAAGCCTCGGCTGACTGTTTCAATGAGGCAGCCGTGATATAGATAGTCGAGCCTGACCGTCTCTCAAGGAATCCGAGAGCCAGGGCCAGAGCTGCAACGAAGAGCGACTTTCCCGATTTTCTCGGGACGAAAATGAACGCTTCTTTATATCGCCTTTCGTTTGTACCCTTCCAGAAGAAGCCGAGCAGATTGTAAACAATAAATATCTGCCAGTCTTGCAAGAGCAAGGGCTTGTTTTTTAAAGGCGTTCCGTCGATCTCTTCGCCTTTTTCGTGAACGAATATCTGTTCGATAAATCCGCACACGAAGTCCGCATCTTTCTTTTTCAGTTGTAAGTCGTCTCGCTTGAGGTCTGCCAGGAAACGAGCGCACTCTCTAAAGTTGTTTCCTGCTTTGCGCTTTCCGGCTACCACATCACGAGCATAAGCACACGCTCTCGAGTAATAGCTTTTAGCTTTCATGTTTTCACCTCATCGTCATTTTTTTCCTTCCAATTTCTCGAGCACCTTATCAAGTGCGCTGGCTTCCGGCTGCTTCATGGAATCATCCATGATCTTCTTTAAGCCTGCCGGAGTAAGCCCCAAGTCTCTCCAGTATTGCAAAACGTCGCGGTTGATTGATCGCCACGTCGTTAAAAGCGGATTGTCTCGCATATTTTCCTGACCGCGATCAGAAGTGACCAGGACGAGAGGCTCCGCGCCTTCCTCGATGTACTTGTCATAAACTCGGTCACGCTCGGCGAGCAGATCGGCCAGAGTGTTAATGACTTCGTCGAATGATTCCTGATAAGTTCCGACTGTTTCGGTCGCTTTTTTAATCTTTTTTTTCCATTGTTTTGAGTCCATCGTCATTGTCTTCCTTATTTATTGTTTAGTATTTCTAAACTATGAGCCCTCTGGGGTAATTAACCCCCGATTTTTCCGCGCAGTTGGAAAA
>JAFWQC010000121.1 GCA_017509245.1 Clostridiales bacterium
AAGACTCAATACTCCTGCTACTCTTGAAGCAATAAAGGAGACCGGTGCCGAGGCAGTGTTCATGGCTGCAGGCGGAAAGGCCGTAAGACCGGGACTTCCAGGAATCGAAAAGGCTGTAACGGCTGAGGATCTGCTGGCAGGAAAGGCATCCGTATGCGGTCAGAACATAGCTGTCATCGGCGGCGGAGTAACAGGTCTCGAAACAGCAGAATGGCTTTCCAAAGACCACAAGGTCACTGTAATCGAAATGCTGGACAAGATAGGCGGCAACCTCTATCCGAGCGTTACGATGCATCTGGCTACGGAGATCATGAAGGCCGGCGGACTGATACTCAAGGGAAATGCTCTCGTATCCGTGGGAGACGGTTCCATAACTTTAAAGGATATGAAGACACAGGAAACAAAAGAGGTTCCTGCAGATTCAGTAATTCTTGCAATGGGAGTTCGTCCGGAGCGCCCTCTTGAGGAAGAACTCAGAAAAGAATTCGGAGATGACCTTATACTCGTGGGAGATTCCGACAGGACCGGACAGATCTTCGATGCACTCCATACCGCTCATGACAGAGCATTCGTATACTCTGCAAGATAAAAACGGTACAATAAAAGAAAAGATCCCAAAGGGCTCGTCCCTGCGGGATCTTTTTCATATGATCATTTTGTATGACCCCTTATTTTCTTATAAACTTTTCGTCATCTCCCATGTCTTCGCTCACGAATCTCAAGGCAGTCATATGAAGATCATACTTGTCCCTAAGCTCCGCTATCTTCTTCATCATGTCAGAGGCATGGTGAGCATCTATGGCAGCCTGATCCTTCCAGCTGTCTATCAGAAGCACGGTCTCGGGGTCATCCATCGGTATGAAATATCTGTATCCCCGATTTCCCTCTTCATTTCTTATAGCATCAGCTGTCCCTGTTGACTCCATCTCCTCTGCGAACCTTCTGGCCGCACCGTTTATCCCCGTATAATACAGATTTACTGTTATCATATCAATACAACACCTCCATAGCCTTGTAACATGCATCAAAACGTTCCTTTCCCCTGCTGTAGAACGCTGTCAGTTCAGGTCTCGGTAGAAACTTCTTCTTTATGGATATGAATCGTCTGACCTCTGAGAAATCAGAGAATATACCCGATCCGACTCCGGCTATCACGGCAGCTCCCATCGAGTTTGCATCTCCCGTCATGTTTTGGATCAAAGTTGGCATACCGAACATATCCGCCAGCAGTTGCGCCCAGAAATCATTCTTCGCTCCTCCGCCTATAAGGGTGATCTCATGAATGTTACCCTTCTGATTCACTGCATCAAGATCCAGTGCCAGATTGTAGCTGATGCCTTCAAAAGTGCTCCTTACAATATCCTCCTTTGACGTCATCCCGGAAAGGCCTATGTATCCGCCTCTTACATCGGGATTCCATCTCGGAGCTCTTTCACCAAGGAGATGGGGAAGGAATATAACTCCCCCGGAACCGGGCTCAGCTTTCTCGGCGAGTTCCTGTATTAAAGAATGCACGTCTTCTCCCTTATTATCGGCAAGCATCTTTTCTCCCGTGAGCAAAGTCTTTCTGAACCAGTCATACGTTCCGCAGCAGTATTGCATGGTAGCATTAGGAGAGTACAGCCCCCTCACGGCATGAGCCCATGTGACGCTTCTCTTCAACTCATCGAATATCGGTTCTTCTTCGGTCGAAGCCACCCATGCGGAGGTCCCCATACAGAGATATGCACTTCCTGGACTTACGCTTCCGGCACCCACGTTTGCAGCCACTCCGTCTCCCGCTCCCATGATCACCTTCGTGATCTCTGAAAGACTACATTCAACTGCCGCAGCACTCCTTACAGTCCCTACAACGCTGTCTGAGGGGACAATCACCGGTAGCTTTGATATCTCTATGCCCGCAGCGTCAAGCACCTCCTGTGACCACCTGAGGCCTATTAAGTCAAAGGCGCAGACTCCATTAGCATCAGAGGGATCCGTGACGAATCTTCCCGTCAGTTTCATTACTATGAAGTCCTTGGCGTTCAGAAAAGCTCGCGTCCTTTCATATATCTCCGGCTGATGTCTTTTGACCCACATCGCCTTCTGTATGCTATAGGAAGGCGTGTTCCTGTGTCCTGTGAGGCTATAGAAAGCATCGTCGTCTATCTTCTTTCTGATAAGTTCGACCTCTTCTCCTGATCGCTGATCAGCCCATATAATGGACCTTCTTAACGGAACCCCGTTATCATCCACCGGAAGGCATCCCATCATCTGCCCGCTGAAAGAGACCGCCTCTATCTCTCTGGGATCTATACCGCTCCCGGATATCAGCGTTGCAGTGGACCTGCAAAAAGCCTTCCACCAGTCATTCCCGTCCTGCTCTGCAAAGAGCGGACCTTCCTGGTAAAGAGGGTATGTCTCAAGACAGCTTGCAACAGCAGTCCCTTCTTCTGTAAACAGCGTTGCCTTGTCTCCGCTGGTACCTATATCATGTGCCAATAGATATCTCATTACAGGTATCTCCTCGTTCTCTTTTCAAATCTTATTAATGAGCTTTAAGCTCTTCTATTATCTTTATTCCGCTTGAAGTACCTATCCTTTCGGCTCCTGCGGCAATCATCTCGAGAGCAGTCTTAAGATCTCTTATCCCTCCTGCAGCCTTGACCTTGACCCTGTCTCCGACCGTTTCCTTCATAAGTCTGACATCTTCCACTGTAGCTCCGGATGTGCCGAATCCCGTGCTGGTCTTTATGAAATCAGGCTTGACTTCTCTCGCGATCTCCGCTGCAGCCCTGATTTCTTCCTTTGTCAGATAACAGTTCTCGAAGATCACCTTGCAGACTACTTCTTTTTCTCTGCAGACTGCAGTAATTGCCTCCATCTCTTTTCTGATATAGTCCGTATTCCCCTCCTTCAGTTTTCCCACGTTGAGGACATAGTCTATCTCATCCGCTCCGTCTAGGATAGCCTGTTTTGTTTCTGCCACCTTACTCTCAATATCTGTCTGGCCAAGTGGAAATGCGATCGCAGCTCCTACATGAACATCCGATCCTTTCAGTATGCTCTTACAGAACGAGACCGGGTATGGATTGATAGCGACCATGGCAAACCCATATTCAAGGGCCTCATTGCACAGTTTTAAGAAATCCTCCTCCATGGCATAAGCTTTCAGATTTGTATGATCGATCATGCCAGCCAACGTTTTTACTGATATCCCTTCCTTCATATAATTCTTCCTTCCTCCACGGGCCAAACAGGCCGCAATCTTTCACTTTTTTTATAGTCCTTAAATGTATTCAGCCTATACGACATAAGTTGTATAGTATCGATTTGTCCATATATCTGGAAGATCCCGATATTTCATGATTCAACATAGGTATTCACTTCTCAACACCCGGAATCATGTATTTTAAGCGTGTCCCTATATTCTCTTATAAAGTACTCCTTTTATACTATAACATGGAAGATTGTCAGTAAAAATGACAACCATCTCCGTCTACACAATTATCTGTCTTTTAAAATATGATTTCCAAAATAACTAATAGTATTATCAGATATGAAAAGACCCTAAAACTTTGAATTTCAGGGTCTTTGCTGTTCTTATTATCTCTTTGAGAACTGTGGAGCACGTCTTGCTTTCTTGAGACCGTACTAGCCGGACTTTTTGCCCGAAGTCCTTGTATATACTAGGTTCTTGAGTCTCGGCATCCTCAGTTCCCTCAGTCATTAACTAATGAAGAGATCCTGTTGTACTCGCCTGCAGCACCAGTCCCCGTCCAGATACACGCTCTTGTAATAGCTTTCAAAGAGCATTGTGCCCACGGCAGTCTTGCCCACGCAGGGAGATTCGCTGATAAGGATCAGCTTCTACACCGCTTTCATTTGCCGAAAATCTGAACAGCGGATCTCCGTTTTCTTCCGTTCCATACTGCACCATGCCGCCCCTTTCCATGGCTCGGGCGGAGGCAATGTTCTCTTTGGCACAGCCGCCGTGTACACCGGGAAGCGCATAGTCCTCCGCGGCGATCCGGAGCAGTTCCTTTACGCACTGCGTCCCGTATCCCCGGTTTCTGTATTCTTCATCCAACAGAATAAAGATCTCCGGCTCTGCCGGATCACGGCCTCCGTCCAGTCCGCACCAACCCATAATGGTTCCGGGACGCTCCTTCCCGCATATCGCGAGGCAGAGGTGGCGGATACTGCCTTTCGTATTCTTTTCGTAATTCCCGCGCATATAGGCAATCGCTTCGCGAGCCTTCGTATCAGACAGCGGATGATGATCAGCCGGCCAGGTCCGGGAGACTTCCGCCAAATCGTCTTCTGTGACGAAATGAAGGATCAAGTTTTCTGCCTGAAAATCCTGATAATCCATAATAATCCTCTGGTATTTGTATCCGTCCGGAATCCTGATATAAGCCCTGATATGCTCATCTTTCGGGCGCTCGACAAGCTCAGATACGTTATTCACATTCCCCTCCGCAGCGAGGATCATATCTCCCCGGTTTTCAAGGACAATGCCAATATGATCATGATCCTTGTTTTCAAAAACCCGGTCATAAAGAACGATGTCGCCGGCTTCAGGAACAAAGCCTTCTTCTCCTTTGTGATACCCTATCTTAACATTGCCCTGTGCAAGTTCCTCCCAGGCGATACAACCGGCCAGATGGCAAGTTTTACATGCATCCGGTCTGATGGGGATCTCAAATCCCGCTTCCCGGCAGCAATAATATACAAATGCCGCACACCATAAACCGTCGGCTTCTCTTAGCGTCCACTTCGGGAAAAACCGAATGATCGGCTCGAGATTTGATTCCTTCCCCTCAATATAACCATGAAAAGGGGTTTGAGCCGCTTTCTTCGCAACCTCCGCCAGGTGTTTTCTTGTTGCCTTCTCCATGATAATCCTGCCCCGAATAATACAATAGAAATTCCTGCGCAAAAAGCAACTACCGAGGCCACCAATGGTCTGGGACCGGAGCAGTGTGAAAAGTGACTGCGAAAGGCAGTCCTGAGCATCAGAACAGCTCTATGTTTCCAAGAAGAAAATCCATCAGATTACAGTGAAAGAATCCGTTATCGTCATAGTAGTTATGCGGTATATCCAGGCGGATGACGATCTTCCTGAAGAAATCTCCCGTCAGCTTCATTGACTGTAATTCCGTACTCTCCTTTTGTTCCGTATCTATTTGATAAGCAGACTGAATATAAATACGTTTGTCCCCGTCGTTGACGACAAAGTCAATTTCGCGCTGGTTCTTTTCATTGTTCTTCCGCTCCAGGACCATACCGACGTCAACAGAATATCCCCGTAAAACCAGTTCGTTATAGATGATATTCTCCATCATGTGGCCCGGATCATATTGCCTGTAATTCAGTCTCGCATTCCGAAGACCGATATCCGTATAATAATACTTGTTCGGATAATTGAAATATGTTTTGCCCTTAATATCATACCGGCGCGCCATGCCGATGAGAAATGCATCCATTACATGCGAAAGATATGCAGATACCAGACTCGGGTTTATCTTTTCGTGACGTATTGAGCTTAAGGCGTTGGCAATATTTGTCGGATTTGTCAAAGAACTGATCTGAGAAGCTGTATAATCCAGGATTGCTTTCAGTATGTCTTCCCGTTCCAGATGGTTTCGTTCCACAATATCTTTGACATAGAGTTCATCGTACAGATTAGCAAGGTATTCCTTCTTGTCCTGTTCTTCGGTCATACCGGCAGCCCGCGGCATTCCGCCATACAGCATATACTGGTCCAGGGCAGCACGCTTATCCCCACCGACGAAGGAATAGTATTCTCCAAAGCTTAAGGGATACACATGGATCTGAGTCGCCCTTCCCCTGAATTCGGTAGCTATATCCTTTGAAAGCATTCTCGAATTGCTGCCGGTCACGTACACATCCAGATTCTTATATGCTTTCAGTTCATTCAGCATATCATAAATCGTTACTTCGATTCCCCCGTTTGCCTCGTCCTTCACTACTTTCGTGAACTGAACTTCATCCACGAACAGGAAGAACCGATCTCCAGAACGTTCTTTTATAAGGCTTCCAACATATTCGCAGAGCACGATCGGATTCCGGAATTTGTAATACCTTCTCTGGTCGAGTTCCAGCCTGATGATATGATCATCTGAGATGCCCTGTGAGAGCAGATATTCGTAGAACAGGTCAAACAGCAGGACCGATTTTCCGCATCTGCGGATCCCTGTAATGACTTTTATTTCACCGTTCCACATGTTGTGAATCAACCGATTCAGATAACGATCTCGCTCAATCATTCTTTTCACCTCTTACTTTGGACGTATTTGCCCTAAGTTCGAGGTCATTATACCATTGCCTCCTGACAATTTCAACAGAAAACGCTCTCTCATCGAAAACTTAGGACGTATATGCCTTAAGCATATGATCAGTCTGATCGTTTTATACATTCCTATTTCAAACAGAGGGTAACCTCCTTGTTTGTCCTGCAGAGCCTGCAGGAATGGGAAAAGCCCGGTCACTGATTTCGTACAGCAACCGGGCTATGTAATGGAGACATATTCTTCTGAAAAGACAAAGACGCCCGGCAGGAAGAACTCTATGCTGAACGCCTTAATGCGTATAAAACCGGATTAAGAATGTCGGAATCGGTCAGATTCCATCAATCATACCGAATCGAAATGGGGTTCCGGAAAGAAGCTCATTCGGAGCTTAGAAGCATTTTTTCAAGAAGAGACATGACGCTCTTTTCAATGCGGAAAATCGACTTCTTACGCTCCTACAGTTAGCCCATCTGTTAACTAAAAATGGCCCAAAATGGGTCGAAAATCGCCGGTTAGCCCATCGTTAACTATAAAACTCCGGTCAGAATCCGTGATAAACCATGAAATCCAATCAAAGATTTTCGGGCATGAAAAAACCCCGGAAACGTTGAATTTCCAGGGCTTTTCGCATCTTGCTTGATCTCGATTAACGCTTGCTGAACTGCGGAGCGCGGCGAGCCTTCTTGAGGCCGTACTTCTTTCTCTCTTTCATTCTGGAGTCTCTGGTGAGGAATCCGGCTCTCTTTACTGCTGTCCTGAGTTCGGGTTCAGCCTGTATGAGTGCACGTGCTATTCCATGTCTGATAGCTCCTGCCTGTCCGGT
>JAFWQC010000122.1 GCA_017509245.1 Clostridiales bacterium
CCTCCGCCAAACGGCAGAGGGCCTGTAAAAGTTAATCTGAATTATTTACCCGATCATCAGCCTTCATTCATTTCTTCAATCGGCGTACCGTTTTCACTCGTTTATTCCTTCTTGCGGCGTACCGTTACTCGTTACGATAACGTCCTCTGAAGCGAATGTGATCACGTCTAACTCAACTGTTTTGTAAAGTTCTTTATGTTCCATGCCTATCTCCTTATAAGATTTCACAGTATTCAATTGATTTCTGATAGAACAGTACATATGCACTGATGTCCAGCTTCAATGCCTCTGTTCTGGTGGCGGTTATTTCTCTGCTGATGACATTGTAACAGTAGTTCATAGGGCTGTAGGTAATTGAACCTGCATAGCCTGTGCCTTCGTAAACATCGATATTGAAGTCATTATTTATGAAGTGGATCGGGATATTCCTGATCGTTACTTTCGCGATCGTCTTGCCGGTGCCGTCATCAGAGAATGTGCAGGGGAGAACCTTGCCTTCTTCAGTTCCGTCATTAATCTTGAAGTTCAAGTGATCACAGCCCTCAACGCCCGTGAAATAGAGATTCAGCACTGTCTCCGACTCGAGCTCGAGGTTGGCGCTCCTAAGCGTAAGGCCGCAGGGACCTACCACCGTGCTGCCGGAGAATGCTCTGAGCTCGGATACATCGATAATGGATACCTGCTGCTCGGCCTCATCCATGACTGAATTTGCAAGATTATCAAGATTGTAATTGAAATAAAGCTGAGAGTATGCGCCATAGTTGAGCATGGCTTTTACGACATCCTGTTCATCAGTATATTCATCTGCATGGTCAAGAATATACTTTGCGTAGTCCTGAACTGAGTATGTATAGACAAGACCCTTTTTGTCTCCGCAGACCATCTGTGCCGTTATTTCGGATGTCATTTCCTTGGCAGCCACTCTGCATTCGAAAATAAAGAAATCGCCGTCTAAATATGCACAAGGTACATTCTCGTCAGCCTGGTCGTTGACATAGACCTCCTGGGTTCTTGTCTTCGTGCCGTCAAGGCTTCTAATGGTAAATACCATCTTTGCATCTTCGCTGGCTGCGGTTACATCGTCCAATCTCATATAGAAGTCGACACCGATATCACCTTCAAGGCTTAATGAATAACCGTAGAGGTGCTCGCCGATACCCATGTCAATAACGTCAAGGTCACCAGCGTAGGTTACGTTAACATCATCATGAAGTGATTCGTAGTCATCCAGGAATCTGAACGGAACATGGCAGACCGTCTTGTCACCATTAGTTATAAATTCCGCATTGTGAACCCTCCAGATAAGATTCTCCGGATTGGCATAACAATAAATATCTTTGCATTTGCAACCGAAGAAACTGTCAACTCCGATAGATTCGACACTGGCCGGTATTGTAATCGTTTTAAGCTTGGAACAATTCTCAAAAGCATTGCCCTTAATCTTTGTCAGACCTTCGGGGAGTATGACCGTTTCAAGCTTGTCACAGGCATAAAAAGTCTTGACATTGATCTCTGTAACACCGGACGGAATTGTGACTTCGGTAAGATCAGTAAAAGAGAATGCCCAACCTCCGATATAAGTGACACTGTCAGGAATATTAATTGAAGTTATCGGACATGATTGAAATGCGTTGTAATCAATGCTATCCAAACCATCAGGGAGTGTAATGGAACTCAACGAGTAACAATTCAGGAAAGCATTTTCGCGGATTACCTTAACACCCTCAGGGATCGTTATAGGAGATGACAGGTCTGCACAATATGAGAACGCGTTCGGACCAATCTCAGTCACGGAACCGGGAATATTGATAGTCTGAAGATCCTCACAAGAAGAAAAAGCGTGTTTGCCGATGGAAACTAACGTATCAGGCAGAGAAATTGTTTTCACAGCCTGACAGAGCGAGAATGAATAGTCACCTATTTTCTTGACACTTGAAGCGATGCTGACACTCTCCATTGAACGGTTTGTATAGAAGGCATAATCACCAACGGAAGTGATACCTTCACCGATAACGACGGATTTGATCTTTGACCTTAAGTGAGCCCACGGGATACTAAAATACATTTCATCTTCGTGCGAATAGTCAGGCATGTTGCCTGTACCGGTAATGGTTAATGTTCCATTGCTGTCAAGTGACCAGTCAATGCCGTTTCCGCAGCTGCCATACTCCAGGATACTGCCATCCGAATGGTCAGGAACCGTAACTGTCACAGTAATGGAACCGGAACCGCCTGCGTATGAACAAGGGGTGCCATTGATATCGCTGTCAAAACTATATCCGGTCCATGTGCTTGTATAATTCAGTGTTCCCGTATATGTTCCGGGTTCAGCAGCGTCAAAATCAGAAGGAATAATAAAAACGGAGAATGAGAACGGGTAGGTCTCTTCAAAACCATTGCTCTCATTTATTGTGCCGTCAAAAGGTCCTACGGTAAAACCGCTGCCGGGGAATGCTGCCAGACCATGATCACTGCAAACGCCAAAATCAAGGGAGTGTCCATTTCCGTCGGAAAGTGTTCCGCCCTCCATGCTTATCGACACTTTGTCAACCAGGATCCATTCGCCTTCATTCTCGTAAGATCTCATCCTTCCGGGCTTAAGCTCAGTGAAGCTGGTCTTCAGATCAGTGTAAGCAGAATGAGTAAGCGTTATGTCGGAAAGCGCCAGGCTGTATGATGCGTCAGGAAGCTTCTCGAATTCTGCGATCATCTCCTCATTTGTGCGTGGTACGTAGCCCTCAGGAACAGCCAGAACAGTCACGCCGCTAAACGCTACTACGGCAGCAATGACAACTGAAAGTGTGAGCATTGTGCCCAAAAGACTTCTCTTTTTCATGTGATGTCTCCCCGTTAAATATATGATTAATCCCTAAAACCAAGGATTTCCCTCAGTAAATATTATTATAATGCCCGCGAAAACAATATGTTTCTTAACTTTTTGTCACGATTTTGTATAATTTGTCCTAACACCAAAGGAATCAGGGAGAATCAGGATGCGCATACTCATCATCAGCGACTCGCACGGCTACAATGATCCGCTCAGGACAGTAATACAAAGAGAAAAGCCGGACATGATGATTCATCTTGGAGACAGCCAGTATTCACAGACAGAGATCGCGAAGTGGGCAGGTGCTCCCAAGACGCCCTGCGTTTTCGTCAGAGGCAACTGCGATACGGACTGTGACCCGGAACTTGTCAGGGACGCCGCTGTTTTCGAGCTCAAAGGACACAAATTCTACTGCGCTCACGGACACCGCGAGCATATAGACATGGGACTTTTAAGGATATCTCTCGCGGCACAGGAACTCGGGTGCGACATATGCATGTTCGGCCATACACATGTGCCTTACGACAGCTTCGGTGAAGCGGTATCAAAGTTCAACCGCTTCTATGGCGGTGACGGCAGCGCTTCGTGGCCGCGCCTTCTGAACCCCGGCTCGATCTCGATTCCCAGGGGCGGCTCCGGAAACAGTTATATGATCATGGAGATGGAGGATGACGGCAGATATGAGGTTAAGTTCTGCCTTCTGAACTGATCACTTATCCATGTCGGCAATGATACGCATGAATATGTGGAACGCTCTCGAAAATCCTCCGGAGCAGTCCGCCTTATCAACGGCATTGCTTATCAATATTGGGTTATCCGTACCGATAACATCGACATCACAGCTCACAAGATACTGTACCGTGTCGTCGAGATCGACCGTCCAGCAGAATACCTTCTTGCCCTGCTCGTGAAAATGGCGTACGAGTTCAGGCGTGACATTCGTCTCTTCAACAGTGATATTGTCCGTGTATTCGATATCCTCAGGGTGGCCGAGAGCAAGGAATACACAGTATCCCTTCGTTATTGCAGGATCGATCTCCATCACGCGCTTCATGCGTGAAGCGTCCTGGGAGATGACCATGACATTGTCGTGCATTCCTGTATCGTTTATGACCTTGAGAACATTTTCCTCAAAGTTCTTATCGTACGGACTGCCCTTGAGCTCGACCTGGACATTAAGCCCGCTTTCCTTTGCAAAGGTAAGGGCCTCCTCAAGAGTCGGGATGGTCACATGTTCGTAGTTGCCCGGCATCCACGAACCGTATTCGACGCTCTTCAGCTCTTCAAAGGTATGGTCATGGATCGCAAGGTTCTGCCCTGAGACTCTCTGGATGGTCGAATCGTGATTGCATACGATCACGCCGTCAGAGGTCTGGTGAACATCAAGCTCGATCCATTCAAGGCCTTCGCTTGCCGCAAGTTCAAAAGCCTCCATGGTATTCTCGGGCGCATTTACGTTATCGCCTCTGTGGGCGCAGACCAACGGCTTATCAACATCCTCCATGAGATATGAATATCTGTGGATGAGGAAGATCCCGGCGGCCGTAAACAGTGTTGCCATGACGGCAATGAATATTATGACCGTCTTTTTCGATGCCTTTCCGGACTTGAAAGTATCGCTCGATAAGGTCTTCAGCATGTCCTTTGCATCGATCTGGCGGTAGAAAAGCACCGCAAGCGCGGCATTGTTTACCGCGGGCGAGACAAAGCTCTTTAAGATCTGTCTCAAAACGTATGTGTATGTGCCGACGTCCTCGGATTTTAATACGACGTTTGCACTGTTTTTCTTGATGAAAGATATTACTTCATTGCAGTTTACGACCACTACCGATGAGACCGAATTGATCACAAAGTTAAGCAGTATGGTAAGGAGCAGGAGCGTCAGGAATGTCTCGAGATAATGCCCTTTGCCGAGTCTTCTTGATTCTGAGCAGCTCTTGATAAAAGACGTCTTCTGCATTACAAAGCTGTTGATCGAGAAGATATAGATCGTCAGGAATGAGACTAGAATAAAATATATGCATGAATAAAGGATCGAAAGGCTCCTTGTATAGTCTATGGTCTGATTGACAAAGCCCGGAAGGATGATCTTGAATGTCGACGTGGAAAGCGGCAGCACCTTGGTAAGCGGAAACAGAACAAGGATGAAGACGATAATGAGCCAGTTCTTCGGATGTAAAGCCTTCCTGCATGCTCTTAAGCCTGCCATGAACATGCTCGTCAGATTGGTTCCCCTGCCCACCTGCGCCATCGAAAATGCATTCAGAAGACCCGCGATCTCAAACAGCGAGAAGAAAGTGATGATGATCGAGAAGACTATGATCATAAGGACCGACAGCGGATTGAGCAGCACGGTCTTCAAATTGGCCGGAACGATATATGTGACGCCGCTGACCTTCATCATGCCCTTTATCAGGACTTCCTTGAGAAGTGATGTCGCAATGGTGGTGAATGTCGAGCAGAACAGTATGAAGATCATTACCTCTTTGAAGTTCTGCTTAAAGAGGATCCAGACATTCTTCAGGAAAGAACGGAATCCCGCAAAAAAGCCGGAAACTGTGCTCTTTATCCTGCTGAAAATATTTTCTGTAGATTTAGGTTCCGACATCGCCTTCGCCACGTCCGTAAAAGATTATCAGCGGAAGAAAACATCAGGCATTGTACTTCTTGACGTACTCCTGGTACTTCTTCTCGTCCTTGTCCTTCCTCTGCTTAAAGTCGTGCATGTATGTATCCGCGTTGCTGCGTCTTGAAGACTTGAATCTGTACGCGATCGCCGCAATGTTAAGACTGTGCTCCGCGATCCTGACGCAGCTGTAAAGGATGTCGTTGAATACGAATCCCTGCTCCGTCGTGCATGAGCCCGTTGCAAGTCTTTCGACGTGATTTGCCTTGAACTTATCGCACATCTCACTGATGACGATCCTCAAGGGTCCGATGTTGTCTGCATTTACAGCATTATCTGAAAGATAGCATTCAAGAGCCATCGTATAGATATCGTGAACGGCCGGAATGACTCTTCTGAGTTCGTCCTTCGCCGCGTCTGAAAATTCAAGATGCTTGGTCGCTATCTCTTCCGCGGAATCCGACAGGTAATTGGCATGGTCGGCAATACGCTCAACTTCACCGATCGCCTGCAGCATCCTCGATGACCGGTTCTTATCCTCAACACTCAGGTGCTGTGTGGTTGTGAGCTTCATGAGATACGAACCGAGAAGGTCCTCGTAACCGTCGACCTTTTCCTCATTCTTCTTGATGAAGTCGAAGTCATTGGTGTTGTATCCGTTGATCATCATGTCCATAGATTTATCAAGGCCTTCTTTTGCCTTGTTGACCATCTTGACCATCATGTTGCGGCACTCACCGACAGCAACTGCAGGAGTAAGCATGAGACGCTCGTCGAGCTTGAATTCCTGCTCTTCGTCTGTCTCTTTGACAATGAAATGTGCGAGTTTGACGAGAAGTCTCGAAAACGGGAACAGCAGGATAGTATTTGCAATATTGAATACAGAGTGGATCGCAGCAACACCGACGATGTTTACCGGGCTGTTCATGAAATCAAAATCCACTATGGCATTGATGCTGTAGAAAACAACAAGCCATACGACCGTGCCGATGAGCTTAATTGCAACGTGAATGACCGTAACCCTCTTAGCGTCCCTGTTAACGCCGATGGACGAAAGGATCGCGGTCATGCAGGTTCCGATATTGGCACCCATGACAAGCGGGATAGCCATGCCGTATGTAAGCTGACCTGTCATTGAGATACTCTGGAGGATACCGATAGCAGCCGCGGAGCTCTGGATGATGCCTGTTACAACTGCACCGGACAGAACGCCCAGAATAGGATTCTTAAAGGCTGTCATGATGGATACGAAGCTGTCCATCTCCTTGAGAGGCTCCATTGAGGAGGACATCATGGTCATACCCTGCATGAGGATGGAGAATCCAAGAAGCATAGAGCCGATATCCTTGTTGCGCTGCTTCTTGGCAACCATTATGAGTATTATGCCGAGGAGCGCGAAAATAAGGGAGAAGCAGGACGGCTTTAAAAGCTTAAGGAATATGTTGTCACCGCTGTCGATACCTGCAAGTGACAGGATCCACGCAGTAAGTGTGGTTCCGATATCAGATCCGAAGATGACACCCACGGTCTGTGACAGATCCATGATGCCTGAGTTAACGAAACCTACGAGCATGACCGTCATTGCAGACGAGGACTGGATGGCTATAGTAATCAGCGCGCCTATTGTAAGGCCCTTGAACTTATTGTCAGTTGCTTTGTTGAGTAACTTTTCAAGTCTTCCGCCGGCAGTCTTTTTCAACGATTCGGAAAGCAGTCTCATTCCATAAAGGAAGAATGCCAGACCGCCAAATAAAGTAATAAACGACAGTATATCCATATGTTTTCAGCTCCGGATCATGTGTGTGTTCTCTCTTAAGATAAACATATTTTATAACCAAACCGGGCGTTAATAAAGTATAAAAAATAAACAAAACGCGATACATAGACGGGCATCTATATATTGATCAGAGAGACGTCTCACAGCCGGATTCACGGCGTTTTCACGGCTATGCCGGGATTTTGCCGTGAATAATACTGTAAAACGATAATAATCACGGCGTTTTCACGGCTATGCCGTGAATTTGCCGTGAATAATACTGTAAAACGCCGTGATTCCAGAGGTATGAAAAAGGCGTTGCCCGCCCTGACAAACTTCCGGTAATTCTTCCGGCTATAGCCGGAACTTTTACCGGAAAAACAAGCAAAAACTGCAAAAGTTCCGGTATTTTTTCCGGCTATTGCCGGAACTTTTACCGGAAAAACAGCCAGAATTACCGGAAAAATACCCGGGCAAATACCAATGACACATTCCGGAACTGAAAATAGATCTTAAAACAACAAATAAGGCGATGCCGTACTTTCCGGCACCGCCTTAGAAAAATAGCATTTAAAGCTTTATTTATTTCCTTCCCAGGAGCTTCGGGAGGATGGGTGATAATGCGAATCCTATGCCGATGTTGATCGCTGCGCCTATCAGGATCGCCGGAATAAGATGGCCGGTAAAGAAACCGACGAGCACTGCCGAAGCAGAAGGTGTTATTCCGAAATAGAAGAAGATCATTTGAACGACCATGGATAATGTGGGCGCCTGATCCTTGGGAAGCGAGAGTGAAATGATCGTGCCAACCACTGTTGCAAAGAAGCTTACTGACAGGATGAAAATAAGCCATGCGATAACGCTCAAAGGATTGGAGCCGAGTATAACTGCAGCTGCGATCATCGGAATAATAAGATCTATCGCAGTAACGGCAATGCTTCCGAGCAGTGAATAGAGGATCTTGGAATAATGCTTTTCGGGCACGAGGAAGAAGAAATCACGTGTTGTGTCTTCTCTTATCGGATCGCCGAGTGTTCTGTAGAAAGCAGCTACTCCGAGTACGACCGCAGGAATGAAGTACGGATCCATGTCAGTATATTGTCTTGCGAACCATGCGGATACACCGGCAATGATCGTGTAGACGATCGTTGTTGTCGACAAGATCTTGAGCTTCGCAAATCTGAATCTGTTATAAACTGCTTTAAAGAAGAAAACGTTTGCACCTCTTCCGTAGTGATAGCCTTCTCTGTCGATCGCGCCCTTGCGCTCCTTCTCTCTGGTAACGACAGCACCTTTGGCAGCATTTCTGACACTCTCGAGCTGTTCAGCCTTGTGCTCAGCAGCGAACATTGCATCCTCGTAAAAGTCAGCCTTCAACTTCCAGATCACGAGAACAAGCACACCGCAAGACACGATAAAGAGTCCGAGGTACATAAGGGACAATGCCGAATCACCTGTGACTGCATAATAGGAGATGCCTCTGAGCCAGCCCCAGAAAGGAACCCAGTGTGTTTTGGGATTTGCAAAATAGCCGTATGCGCCTTTCACAAAATCAAGCTTATTGATAAATGTGTAAGCTGCAAATCCGATAAAGACAGCTCCGTAAACAAAAGCAAGGAAATTCTTGATGTTGCCTGTGCCGGTCTTCATCTTGGATGTGATCGTATAGAAGACGACCTGTACCAGTGTGCTGAATACGAGGATCAGTGAATAAACAACGATCAGCGATACTGCAGCCCAGAATCCGAATCCGACATTGATTATCAGATTAGGCAGCTGGAAGAGCATGAAGACCGATACGAGAAGTGACGAACCCAAAGTGCAAAGCAGCCTGAACATCAGTACTGACTGCGGTCTCATCGGAGATGAGAACAGCATCGGCACGTCTGCAGGCAGGAAGATCTTGCTCGAATTCTGTGCATTTAAGATATTCGTTGCAAGAATGATGAGAAAAACAGCAGATATCACGATATCCGTTGTCTGTTCACGGCTCAGACCGTGCTTCTTCATGAATTGTGTAATACCGCCGTCTTCCTTATTTTCCTTGGCGGAACCGTCTGAAGAGTTCTCACCGCCAACGCCGGATTCCACCTGTTCAATAGTGGTCTCAGATGTTGACTTGCCGCCTTTCTTGGAGGAAGCAAAAGCATTGGATATAAGGCCCACCGCAAATCCGAAGACTAACATGATGATGATTGCGGCGACCCACGTCTTCATCAGCTTTTTAATCGTGTTAAAAAGCGAGTGGGAAATATAGTAAAGGAACAGTCTCATTATGCGTTCTCCCCTTCTCCGCTTACGGATGATTTGTCGATACCTTCCGTAACTTCGAAGAACAGATCCTCGAGTGATTTTCCGCTTCCTTCAATCTCACTTCTTGTGACATTGGCGCGGATCTGTCCCTTCTGCATGATTATCGTTCTGTCCCAGAGCATGTCGACACTGTCGATGATGTGCGTACTGATCAGCATCGTCTTGCCGGCCTGGCGCATCTCTTCGATGTAATTCTTTAGTTCCTTGATGGCGTGAGGATCAAGACCTAACAGCGGCTCATCAAGGAGGATGATGTCGGGATCAGGCAAAAGGCCAAGGCAGAGATTCAGTTTCTGCTGCATACCCTTGGAGAGCTCATCTCCGAACTTCTTGCGCTTGTCATCGAGTTCGAAGCGCTCGAGAAGCATATTTACCCTGTCTTTGTAATTGGTAAGCTTATATGCTCTTGCGATGAATTCCATGTGCTCTGTTACCGTAAGTGTCGGGTAGAGCGACGGCATCTCGGGAATATAGCCCAGGATCTTACGTGCTTCAACTGACTTGTTGATCTTGCCGTTAACGGTAATAGATCCGTCATACTTAAGGAATCCGATTATCGATTTGATGATCGTACTCTTGCCGGCACCGTTAGGTCCCAGAAGAACCGTTAATGTGCCCGGCTCGAGAGTGAATGACACATCGTCACATGCAACATTTTTACCGTAACGCTTTGTTACGTTCTTGACTTCTAACATAAACTATTACCCCCTAAAAATTCCTGAACTTGGATAAGTTTGCCATTTAAGTTTTTGCTTTGCAATAATACCAAATCAACGTTAAGGAAGTGTTAAGGAAACTGTGGCAAGTGAGTAAAAATCTATTTTCGCGCAATAAAATAAACAGCAAAGAAAAGTGATATTTTTCTATGCTATTATTTACAAGTGCTTTAACTTGACAGTCGGGAGAGAGAGACGCATATGGCCAAGTGGATCATTGTCGTAGATGATGACACTGCCAATCTTAAAATGGCAGGTCACATCCTGAGTAAGAACAATATGCGCGTCACGGCTCTTAAATCAGGCAGTTCATTTCTTGAGTATGTGGATTCCAATGGTGTTCCGGATCTGGTACTTCTTGATATCAAGATGCCTGTTATGGACGGATTCGAGACGCTCGGAAAACTCAGGCAGATGGAACAGATGAAGGGTCTGATGAAGACACCTGTTATCTTCCTTACAGCAGATGAGGATGCGGATACCGAGACCAAGGGTTTTGAGGTCGGTGTATCAGACTTTATCAGAAAACCTTTTAATCCGGATGTTCTGCTCCGTAGGATCAATAACATCATGTCGAATTCGCAGGAGATCCACGACCTCAAGAGCGAAGCGACCATAGATAAATTAACAGGACTCTTTAACAAGGGTGCCACCTCGGTCGAGTTATCCAGGATGTGTTCCGAGAAATCAGGGTGCCTCATGATGATCGACCTGGATTCATTTAAGCTCGTAAACGATCTATACGGACATGAGATGGGCGATAAGATCCTCACCTCATTCTCTGACATCATACGTGAATCACTGCCTGAGGGAAGCAAGTGCGGCAGGATCGGCGGAGACGAATTCGTTGCTTTTGCATCAGGTGTCAATTCCGATCTGCTGATTGCCGAGATATCAAGGAAGATCAATGAAGATCTCGTCAGATCCGCGAAGGACCTCATGGGCGAGGATAACGGAATCCCGCTCGGAGTTTCTATCGGCGGTATTTTTGTGCCCAGACACGGAAACGACTACAATTCACTCTTAAAACTTGCGGATAAAGCCCTTTATTCAGTCAAGAAAAACGGCAAGCACGGTTACAATCTCTACAGCGACGAGGCCGAAGACGATGAGTCTTCATCCGTTTCCGACATAAAGGCCATATCTGAGATCCTGGGCGAGCGTTCTGTCCACAATGTTGCACTTCAGCTTGATAAGGATTCGTTCTCGTCCGTATACCGTTATATCGTCAGATACATAATGCGCCATCATATCAACGCATGTAAGCTCCTGTTCACCCTCTCGCCCGCTGACGGCAGGGCCGATACGGAATACTATGACAGTGTTGACGAATTCGGCAATCACATAAGAGAGTCCCTGCGCAAGTCGGACATCTTCATGAGGAACAACAAGAACCAGTACTTCGTATTCCTCACGGACATAAGGGCTGATTCGGTAGACAAGGTCATCGCCCACATCATGAAAGACTGGAATAAGAAGGGCATAACCAATCTCGCGATCAGTCATGAATCTGAATTCATAGGAGAGCCGCAGAATCTTGCTTCGTATGCCATGACGAAGAAGGTCGCTGTGGTCGATGACGATATCATCAATCTTCACGTTGCAAGCAAGATATTGAGTTCAGGCGGCATCAACGCCGTTACGCTCAAGTCGGGGGAAGAACTTTTCGAGTACCTGGAGAAGGAAACAGATCTTCCGAACCTGATACTTCTAGACGTAAAGATGCCCGGAATGAGCGGCTTTGACACGATCAGGAAGCTTCATTCCCTTGAGACATGCGCTGCCAAGATCCCTGTAATATTCCTTACCGCGGATGAGAGCGAGGGAGCTGAGCGCGAAGGCCTCTCTCTTGGCGCGATGGACTTTATCAGGAAGCCTTTCGTACCTGAAGTCCTTCTCATGCGCATTAATAACCTTATCGAACTCGTTACGCTGCAAAAGCAGCTCTACTTTGAGATCGAGCAGAAGACGAGAGAGAATAAGTCTCTTTTCCTGCAGGTCGTAAGCAGTCTCGCGGCTGCGGTCGATACAAAAGACGTTTATGCCAAGGGTCATTCGAACCGTGTTGCCATATATTCGAAAATGATAGCCAGGAGACTCGGCTTCTCCGATGCCAGACAGGACGAGATCTACATGCTGGGGCTCCTTCACGATGTAGGCAAGATCGGCATCCACTCCTCCGTGCTCAACAAGCCCGGAGCCCTCACAGACGAGGAATTTGAACAGATAAAGAAGCATTCGGTAACGGGTGCTTCCATCCTTGAGAATATTGAGGCGAACCCCAAGTTCGCATTATGTGCAAAACATCATCATGAGAGATACGACGGTTCAGGTTATCCTTCGGGACTTAAAGGAAATGACATTCCTGAGGAAGCGAGGATCATAGCTGTCGCTGATGCTTATGATGCGATGTCAAGTGACAGAAATTACAGGCCCCACCTGTCTCAGGAAAAAATCAAAGAGGAGCTCAGGACCGGGAAGGGAACTCAATTCGACCCGAACCTCGCTGAGGTAATGCTCGCGATCGTGGAAGAAGATAAAGACTACAGACTCAAGGGTTAAGCACTATGACTACAACTAAAGACATCAAAGACCTGTTTCAGACCTCGAACCTGACGCTGCTTATAAGTTATACGGTCTTTGCCGTGATCCTGATGGCCGAATCACTCCTCATGGGGTGGGAGACATGGGCTGTATGCCTTATTCTCGTAAGCGTCATTATCTGCTGGGTCATGCACATCAGGCACAACACCTCCGAAGAGATCCGCATTTGGACCACAGCCGGTCTCATGATGGTATGCTTCTTCTTTTACGGAACGCATGAGACAAGCACATTTGACCTCGCCCTGGTAATCTCAGCGATCATTGTCCTCAATACGATGACCGGAAAGAAATCGCTTATCACGATGAGTCAGGTAACCTACTACGTCACGATGGCTTATGCGATATACGTCTTGGTGGTTAATAAAACGGAATTCGATCCTCTCATGATAAGCCGTCTCGCACTTCACCTTGCAATGGTATTTGCCGTAGGCAAGTTCGCGAAAATCATAATCGACAAGTGGGTCGATGTATTAAGCAGTTCCAAGGACGAAGTCATCCAGCTCAAGGACGCGACCGAGCGCTTGAATGACTTCCTTGCAAACGTATCACACGAATTAAGAACTCCTGTTAACGCCATCATCGGACTTACCAGCCTTTGCATCGACAAGTCCAGAAACCGCGAGGTCGAGGGTGACCTTATCGCGGTAAGGGATGCGGGACGCAAGGTTGCCGAACAGATCGGCGACATCCTCGATTATTCCGAGATCGACCGTCACAAGGCGGTCTGCAACAACGAAGACTACATGCTTTCTTCCGTTCTTCACGATCTCGTTACTGACATTAAGCAGTATAAATCCAGAAATGTTGAGCTCGTTATCGATGTCGATCCCTCGATCCCCGCGGTAATGAACTCCGACGTAGGCAAGATCAAGAAAGTCCTAAAGGCCCTTATAACAAACGGTCTCAAGTACACGCAAAAAGGCGGTGTCTACGTAAGGATCTCCTCCATTGCCCAGGATTACGGCGTCAACCTCTGCATTGAGGTCACGGACACAGGTAAGGGCATGACGGAATATGAGCTCGAGAAAGTATATGACAGCTTCTATCAGGCAGATTCCGGACGTGCGCGCCAGGGCGGCGGCTTAGGTCTGGGTCTTGCCATCGCTTCAGGCTTCGTATCCCTCCTCAAGGGCTTCATGACGATCGAGAGTACGCCTGATGTAGGCACCACGGTCAATGTAAGCATCCCCCAGAGGGTCGTCGATCCATTGAGCTGCATGTCGGTAGCCAACCCCGACAAGCTCTGCCTCGGTGCTTTCCTCCATTTTGAGAAATACGAGAGCCCTGCCGTTAGAGACTACTATAACAACATGGTACTCAACATCGTTAAGGGCTTAGGAGTCCAGATGCACCGCGTTAACAACGCCGAGAACTTAAAGCTCCTGCATAACTCCATTCACATGACCCACCTCTTTATCGCAGAGGAGGAATATAACGATAACGTTAAGCTCATCGAAGAGCTTGCCAGGGAAATGGTAGTTGCAGTCGTCGCCAATGAAGGAATCGTTCTTCCTAAGAATACGAATGTTAAGGTGCTTGAAAAGCCTTTCTACTGCTTCCCTGTCGTTTCAATTCTGAATTCCACTATAGGCGATAAGGAAGAGCACAAGAAGAAACTGCGCTGCGAAGGCGTCAGGGCACTCGTTGTTGATGATGAGTCGATGAACCTCGTCGTCGCAAGGAGCATTTTCGAGCGCTACGGAATGAAGGTAGTCACCGCAACATCAGGACAGGAATCCATCGATATCTGCCGTGAAAGGGTTTTCGATATCGTATTCATGGACCACATGATGAGCGGAATGGACGGCGTTGAAGCAATGAAGAGGATCAGGACAGACGTATCCGGACTTAACGGTTCGATCCCGATCGTCGCGCTCACCGCGAATGCAATGAGCTCTGCCAAGCAGATGTTCCTCAAGGAAGGCTTTGACGGCTTCGTCAGCAAGCCTATCGAGATAGAGGAACTCGAGCGTGTCATGAAGCAGGTGCTCCCCAAATCCTCCATATCATTTATCGACGCCGAAGCGGAAAAGGAGATCATCGCAATTAACGAAGCCGTTCCTGAACCGGAACCCGAACCCGGGTCCGAAAAGGACGTTATCGCAGTACTTAAAAAGAGCGGCATCGACACTGACGCAGGAATCAAATACTGCGTAGGTGATACGGATTTCTACAAATCGCTCCTGATGCAGTTCGCTTCAGAAGCAACCGATAAGATAGCTTCAATGAAGCAGTATTTCCTGATCCACGACTGGCACAATTACGAGATACTCGTGCACGCCCTGAAGAGCACGTCCAAGATGATCGGCGTGGCTGATCTGTCCGAAAAGGCAAAGGCTCTCGAGATGGCGGCAAAGGCAAACGATGAGGAATTCATCCTTGATAATCACAATTTGATGATACAGGATTACGGGCGCATCTCCGGCAACATCAGGGAGCATCTCCTTGGAGACGGGAATGACGATGAGGAAGTGTTCGAATTCGAACCTGAAAATGACGGAGGTGATGAGGTATGAAAGACATGTTAAGATATCTGTTCAAACCGTCAAGCAACGATCCGGAAGCAATAAAGTCGGCATACTATGAATCGGTCGGCCCGACTTATGTAACGATGCTCATCTCGCTTACCGCGGCGGTCATCTTCCTGGTCCTCACATTCGTATATCCTGCATTTTTCGGCGGAACCACCGTACTCTACCACCAGCTTTGCTACATTTGGCTCATGGCAGTCGTATTGATATGGTGCCTCGGTGCGCATCACGCGATGAAGGATTATGCGACCAGATATAAGAACGTCTATGTCCTTAACCACTTCATGGGCATCTCTTTGTATATCTGGGTAATATTACTTGTTATCGTTAACTCGATCGCAAGAGGCACGGTCGACACCACGCTGTTCATGACCGTTGCCCTGATCGTCCCTTTGTGCGTATATTTCAACCCGATAGCATACGTGCTCATCGCTCTGTCATCCAGCGCGGTCATGCTCGCTTTCCTGTATTACATGTCACATCACGGCTCGGTCGAGACGAACGAAGTCGCAAACTTCATGATCTTCTCGGTATTCCAGGTCGTAATGGGCATCATCATGTCCTACACGAGATTCAGGCTTAACGAGCAACTCGTAAAGGCGGAGAACCAGAGAAGAGAGATCGAGATGCTCAACAAGGCCCAGAACAGTTTCTTCTCCAACATGAGCCACGAGATCAGAACACCTATCAACACGATAATCGGCCTCAACGAGATGATCTTGAGAGAGGATGTAAGTGAGGAAGTAATCGAGGATGCGGTAAACATTAAGGCTGCCGGCAAACTCCTTCTTAACCTCATCAACGATATCCTCGACATGAGCAAATTCCAGTCAGGCCGTATGCAGCTCCTTATCGAGCCTTATCATTCAGGCGACATGCTCTCTGATATCGTCGGCATGCTCTGGATCAGGGCAAAGGATAAGAAGCTCGACTTCAACGTTGACGTATCTCCCGATATCCCCGCTGAACTCGTCGGTGACGAAGTCCGCATCAAGCAGATCCTCATCAACGTCATAAACAACGCAATCAAATACACAAATGAAGGTTCCGTCTCACTGACCGTCCAGTGCGAGATGAAGGAAGACAAGATGTGCAACATGATCTACAGCGTCTCCGACACCGGTATCGGTATCAAGTCAGAGGATATCCCCTACCTGTTCTCCGCATTCAAGCGTGTCGACGAGACAGTCAACAAGCATATCGAAGGTACGGGCTTAGGCCTTTCGATCGTTAAGCAGCTTGTAGACCTCATGGGTGGTAAGATCGCCGTCAACAGCGTCTACAAGAAGGGCACGACCTTCATCATTGAGATCCCTCAGAGAGTCGAGCGCGAAGGTTCTGTCGGAGAATACGATTTCTCCAAGGCAGGCACTGCCGCACAAAGGAAGGAATATCTTCCCAAGTTCGAAGCTCCTGAAGCAAGGATCCTTGTAGTCGACGACAACGAAGCAAACCTCATGGTCGTAAGCAAGCTCCTGCGCGACACCAAGGTCCGTATCGACACAGCCACAAGAGGCGATGAGGCTTTGAGAAAGACCCTCAACATCAAGTACGATGTCATCTTCATGGATCACCTCATGCCTGAGATGGACGGTGTCGAGTGCAGAAGGAAGATCAAGGACCAGACCGGCGGAAGATGCCGTGAAACTCCTATCGTCATCCTTACCGCAAATGCCGACGAAGACAACAGAGCCCTTTACGCGCGCGAAAATTTTGACGGCTACCTTGTAAAACCCGTCTCAGGCGAAGCCCTTGAGAATGAACTCTATGTCCATCTCCCCAAGGAGGTTGTCCGTATCACAGGCAACAGAAGCGAGATCGCTGAAGAATCGATCTCCTGGATGAACGGTTCAAAGAAGCGTAAGAGCATCGTCATCACAACCGAGAGCGTTGCCGATCTGTCACCCGAGATAATCACGAAATACGGCATCGGTGTCCTGCCCCATAAGGTCCGCACCGAGGAAGGTATCTTCAAAGACGGCAAGGAGATCGAGACCCTTGGTGTCCTCAAGTATATGGAAGATCCGGATAACGTCGTTCTCCCTGTAGGTCCTACGGTAAGAGAAGCTGAGGAGTTCTTTGCAAAGCAGCTCGCTTATGCAAACAATGTCATCCACATCTCCATCTCGAGCAAGATCGAGCACAGCGGTTACAAGCCCGCTCTCGATGCTGCAAGATCCTTCGACAACGTATTCGTCATCGACTCATCCCACCTGTCAAGCGGCCAGGGCATCATGGCCATCGTTGCATGCAGAATGGCAGAGGCCGGCCTTGCGCCCGAGCAGATCGTTAAGGAACTCGAGTTCGTCAAGAAGAAGATCCACACGAGCTTCATCGTAGATAATCTCGACTTCCTCGCACGCGCCAACCAGGTCGGAAACAGCATAGCCAACATCGTTAAGTCCCTCATGGGCCGTCCCGTCTTAAAGCTCCGCAAGGGTAAGATGGGTGTCGGCATGACCTACTTCGGCACAAGGGAGAGTGCATGGAAGGCTTATATCGCCTCCACCCTGTCTCATTCCAACATCGATACGAGAATACTCTGCGTAACCTATGTAGGAATCAACAAGCACGATCTTGACTGGATCCGCGAGCAGATCGAAAAGCGCATGAAGTTCGATGAGATCTACTTCAAGCAGGCATCCCCTGCCATCGCCGTTAACTGCGGTGCCGGCACCTTCGGATTGCTGTTTATGGAGAAATAAGCGGGGACTTCAAAAGGCACGCGGAAGTGATTCGTCTCATTTTCGCGCAAATAAAAACACAAACTAAGGGCTGCCTCACACCGGAGACAGCCCTTATTGATTTACTTAAGATCGGGAGATCAATAGTTCTCTGCGTTGATCTCGAAATAGCTCTGGGGATGAGCGCAAACAGGGCACATCTCAGGTGCCTTCTCACCAACTACGATGTGACCGCAGTTTCTGCACTCCCAAACCTTGACTTCGCTCTTTGCGAAAACTTCCTGAGCCTCAACGTTCTTAAGGAGAGCTCTGTATCTCTCTTCATGATGCTTCTCGATAGCGCCGACCATTCTGAACTTAGCTGCGAGTGCCGGGAAGCCCTCTTCTTCAGCAGTCTTTGCGAATCCTTCGTACATGTCTGTCCACTCGTAGTTCTCGCCGTCAGCAGCTGCTGCGAGGTTCTCAGCTGTTGTGCCGATGCCCTCAAGCTCCTTGAACCACATCTTAGCGTGTTCTTTCTCGTTGTCAGCTGTCTTGAGGAAGAGAGCTGCAATCTGCTCGTAGCCTTCCTTCTTAGCCTTTGATGCGAAGTAGGTGTACTTATTTCTGGCCTGCGATTCACCTGCGAATGCTGCCTGAAGATTCTTCTCTGTCTGTGTACCTGCGTACTTGCTCATTTTTGATTCCTCCTGTGTCTTTGTTATGGTATTTTCTTTTGTTGACTCTTTTGCAGGCGCCGTGCCCTCGAGCGGAATGAAGTAGCTTGCGTCATGCTTGCACCACGGGCAGATAAAATCTCCGGGGAGCGTATCACCTTCGTAGATATACCCGCAAACCGTGCAGATAAAGCCCTTCTTCGCAGGTGCGTCTGCTGCCGCGGCAGGCTTCTGCTTAATGTATTTCTGGTAGAAAGCATAAGTGACCGAAGAACCATCCGACAATACTTCGCCGTCAGTGACGTCAGCAAGGAACAGCGTGTGCGTTCCGAGATCAGTCTCGCTTACCACCTTTGCGGAGAGGAATGCGTTGGTCTCGTCAGTAATGTACGCAATGCCGTTGGAAGCTCTCTTAAATTCAATGGCTTCCATCTTGTCGATGTCCCTGCCGGACTGGAAACCAAAGTGCTTGAAGGTCTCAAACTTCGAACCTTCGGTAAGGATCGAGACATTGAACTCGCCTGTCTTATGGATCATGTCATGCGTGAAGTTAAGCTTGTTAACAGCAACGCAGATCCTGTTAGGCTCAGTCGTGACCTGGGATACCGTGTTAACTATGCAGCCGTTGTCCTTCGCACCATCCTTAGCCGTCAGGATAAAGAGGCCGTATGTCAGGTTGTACATGGCTTTGCTGTCCATATCATTCCCCCCTTCTTAAATGCATAAATATATTATAGAGTATCCGGGCAGTTTTTTGTGTGTGAAAATAAATGAATTCTGACATATCGCGGTTGAGGGGCTTGATGGGTGGCATAGTAACTGCTTAGTAAATGCTCAGTAAATGCTTAGTAACTGCTCAGTAACTGCTCAGTAAATGCTTAGTAACTGCTCAGTCCCGGCATTTTGATACTTAACCCCATAAAAATGCCCTTTGGTATCAAAATTTCCGGTTTTTTGATACCTGACCTCGAAAATTAGGCCCTTTGGTATCAAAATGTGCACGAGACATAAATAGCCGGGAGTAAAATCGTACTTTTTTCGAGTGTGAAAAAGTACGATATGAGGTCTCGCACGGAGCGAAGGGTAAAATCGTACTTTTTTCGGGTGCGAAAAAGTACGATTGAAGTCTCGCACGAAGGGTAAAATCGTACTTTTTTCGGGTGTAAAAAAGTACGATATGAGGCCTCGCACGGAGCGAAGGGTAAAATCGTACTTTTTTCGGGTGTAAAAAAGTACGGTTTTGTTATGCTGCGCTTCATTTGAACTCGTCGAAAACAGATTGACGCTGAGTGTGACGTTTTTGCCCTGATATCGTCACCGTTTTTGTCAATTCTTAGTCTACCTTCAGCCTGTTTTGACGATTTGTGTGACGTTTTCAGGCGGTTTTCGTCATTTTTTCGTCAACTCGGAAATCAACGCGGAAACCGACACTGGAAATCAACCCTGGAAACCAACACCAGAAACCAACACCGGAACCCAACGCGGAAACCAACACCAGAAACCAACACCGGAACCCAACGCGGAAATCAACACCGGAAACCAACACCAGAAACCAACACCAGAAACCAACACCGGAAATCAACGCGAAAATAGCCACAAAAAAGGCGGCGCCAACTGACACCGCCTTCAAAAACCGATCATTATCAACTTTTACTCCGTCCTCAACGCCGTGACAGGATCCTGTCTTGATGCTGACTTTGACGGGATCAAGCCTCCGATCAGGGTCAGTATGACACTTAAGACAATGAGAATTATGCCCGCTGCCCACGGCAGGATCGCGCTTACATCTGTTGATTCGGCGAGTTTGTGGATCAGGGCATTGATCGGAATGAGCAGGAGCAGTGATATTCCGACACCCAGGATGCCCGCGAGGAATCCGGTGATGACGGTCTCTGCGTTGAAGACCTGTGCGACGTTGTGCTTTGACGCACCCATGGCGCGCAGGATGCCGATCTCCTTACGGCGCTCGAGAACACTGATGTATGTGATGACACCTATCATGATCGAGGATACGATGAGCGATATCGCAACGAAAGCTATGAGCACGTATGAGATCGTGTTGATGATCTTGGTAACGGACTTCATGAGGGCACCGACGATGTCTGTGTAGACGATGCTCTTCTCTTCCTCGCCTGCATCTTCGACCATCTTGTTGTAGTCCTTAAGGATCTGCGTGATCTGGTCTTTGGATTCAAAGTCCTTGGGGTAGATGGTGATCGACTGGAGATCGTCCTTGTCGCAGTAGCCGAAGGCATAAAGATTGCCTTCCGCGGAAGAACTGCCGCCGCCCATCATCTCGTTCATGAAGGACTGAAGCTCGCTCTCGCCCATGTTGAACTTGAAGGCTTCCGCGAATGCATCCTGGTCTATTGTCAGTGCGCTTCCGAAGTCTTCGAATGTGTCTTTCAGAGCATTTGTCATATTGGCTGCAAGACGCTCAACGACCATCGTGATGGCGTTCTGGATGCCGTCAGCGATCTGGCTTGTCATCTGTGCCGTCATGCCTGAGACGTTCTTCATTACGGCACCGACGATCTCATCCGTATTGATCGATGTGGTGATCGTATATGTGACAAGCTGCTTTGCCCTGTCGGTATCCATATATTCCTTGAGGGAATCAAGAAGTGCCTTGGGATTCGGCAGACCGTTCTCTTCTGCGTATTCGCTGTATCCGTCAAGCAGGGCCTGCGCGACCTCCTGAGCCTGTTCGGGAGTGATGTCGACCTTGGATGTGACCTCAG
The DNA here is from genome assembly GCA_017509245.1 of Clostridiales bacterium. Taxonomy (GTDB): domain Bacteria; phylum Bacillota; class Clostridia; order Saccharofermentanales; family Saccharofermentanaceae; genus Saccharofermentans. The sequence goes on from JAFWQC010000122.1 coordinate 21,455, forward strand.
CCATGATGACCTCAGACTGTTCGTCCAAAGCCTTCTGACCCTCCTCACTCTCCAGATATGTCTGGAAATATTCCGAATAGCGTTCCTGGTCAGTAAGGTCCATTCCGTGTGTGAAGGCATATGCCCAGAAACCCTGCATGAGCTTGCTCAGGGCGCCGTTGACGATGTCCTGGTCGATGTTTGTCGCACCGCTCTCCAGGAGGATCTTGATAAGCTGCTCTCTTAAGACCTTGCTGCCGGCAGGAGAGGAAATGTAATTGGACATTGAGTCCGGAAGCTTCTCGTAATCCGTCGTGGGATTTGCCGAAGCATAGTCTATATAATCCGTGAAGATGGCCTGCAGTCCGACACCCAGGGCATCGGTATCGACCTTGAAGTCGACGCCCTTAAGGAGTCCCTGGAGTTGGTCGTTGGACATGTTGGGCATGGCACTTCCGAACGCGCCGGAGAGATCCATTCCGCTCATGTCGCCGAAAGCATCCTCGTCGAAATTCAGCTTGTCCTCATCGAACTTGAATGCATCCTGAATGGCATCCTCATCGATCGAGAAAAGCTTGTTCATGTCAAAATCAGATTCCTCCTCATCGAACCTCTCGCCTGTCAGGATGTTAACTTCGCGGTCTGCAAGCTGAGCCTTTACGATGTCGGAATTCTCCGCTGCATTTCTTAATTCCTCAACAAGATTCTCACCGTAGTAAATGCCTGAATCGAGCATCCAGATGTCCTCGCCGGGCTTGGGCTGGACGATGCCGACGATCTTGAGGTCCTGAGCTTCATTTAAGAGATCTCTCATGTAGTCCTTGCTCTTCCTCATGTCGGTGTAGATCTTGTTCTCGCCGTCGTATTTATAGAACTTAAAGGCAGGGATGACCTTGAATGTCATGCCCATGAAGTCCTCATAATGCCATGTGTAGTACTCCTGATCGGAAACGACTTCAATACCGTTGCTGAAGTCCCTGATCATCTTGTCGAGTTCCTCGGTATCCCTTAAACCGAATGCATAGATGATGTAGTCCGTGACGGCGCCGTTCTGTGTCAGGACAAGGACGGCCTCGCTTGAGTTCTCGGGCCATCTTCCTGCCTTGATGCTGTACTGGTCGATGTATAAAGATTCATTTTCGGGCATCTCGAAAAATACATTCATGCTGTATGCGGAAGAGAAAACACTCGATGAGGAAAGGCCCATCGAAGCAAAATCCTCATTTGGATTGACCTGTCTGTAGTCGCCGGTTCCCCTGTTGTAATAGAAGATGTAGGGCGAAAGGCCATATGTATATTCGACGCCGTTTGCAAGATCATAGATGCCTGTATTGCCGTTGTCGAAGTACTCCTTAAGAGATATCAGGTCATTGGTCCTTACCGTGGAAAGAAGCTGGCTTACGGAAGGGACTTCGGTGACTTCGCCTTCCTTTGCGGGCTCCCAGGTCTCAGTAGAGACCATCATCATGGACATGAACGAGACCGATGAGCGCTCGATGGACAGCGGGTACTGTGACAATGTCTGCGATTCTATACGGTTGATGTATGTGTTTACACCGTTTGAAAGCGACAGGATGAGCGCGATGCCGATGATGCCGATGGAACCTGCAAAAGCGACCAGAATGGTCCTGGTCTTCTTTGTCCAGAGGTTATTAAAACTCAGGGCAAGTGCAGTAATAAAGCTCATGGAAGCCTTGCCGAGATTCTTGTGAATTGGATTCAGAGTGCCTGCGTTCTCTTCGGGTTCAAAAGGATCGCTGTCATTGGTGATCCTTCCGTCTCTGAGCTTTACGATCCTCGTCGCGTACTGCTCTGCAAGTTCGGGGTTGTGCGTAACCATTACGACAAGGCGGTCTTTCGCGACCTCCTTTAGAAGATCCATTACCTGGATGCTGGTCTCCGTATCAAGTGCGCCGGTGGGCTCGTCGGCCAGGAGGATATCAGGGTCATTTACGAGAGCTCTCGCGATGGCAACTCTCTGCATCTGGCCGCCGGACATCTGATTCGGCTTCTTGTGCGCCTGTTCGCGGAGTCCGACTTTGTCGAGAGCATCCATCGCTCTCTGCTTGCGTTCCCTTTTGGAAATGCCCGATATGGTGAGGGCGAGTTCAACGTTGGAAAGGACCGTCTGGTGAGGGATCAGGTTGTAGCTCTGGAATACGAAGCCGATCGTGTGGTTTCTGTATGAATCCCAGTCCCTGTCCTTATACCGCTTGGTCGAGACACCATTGATAATGAGGTCTCCCGTATCGTAACGGTCAAGACCTCCGATAATGTTAAGGAGCGTCGTCTTGCCCGATCCTGAAGGTCCCAGGATCGCAACAAACTCATTATCCCTGAGATTCAGGGACACTCCGTCAAGCGCCTTTTGAACAAGGCTGCCCGTTTTGTATTCCTTATGTATTTCTCTGATCTGAAGCATATTGAAGCAAATTCTAACACGCGCGTGATGAACAATCCTTACTAAATCTGTTAAATATCAGAAAAATCCGAGTAAACAGGAGGGTTATTAATCCGGACCCTTAGCGCGTGTTTTCTCCCTTATTCCATTATCAAAGGAGTGCGGATCTTCTAACCTTTATGCCGTTCTTTTCGTCGTTCCTTACTTCAAAAACAGCTCAAACAATATGTTGTCACTTCATGTACAGCCAGGTCGCCTTTTTCGCGAAATCATCCTGCTGGGGAAGCTTGCTGTAGTGCAGGAACTGGACCTTCTTGATCTCCTTGAGAACAGGTCTTACTGCATCGGCAAGCGCCTTGCATTCGGCTTCGATCGAACGGTCGGGACAATCAACGATGCAGAGATATGTCTTGTCTGCACTGTTGTTCTCGGGCTCAGATACAAGGATCATGACCTTCTCGATATCAGTATGGTCTTTGCAGAAGTCCTTTACCGTCTTCTCGATCTCAAGAAATTCCGGCGTTTCCGTGGGATTCTTGATTATGATCCTTTGCATTCCCGGAACATCGGGGCCGCCCTTTGCATTGGATCCGTCAATACCACTGTTGCCCTGACCGCCCAGAGCGAAGGCTACTCTGTCTCCGGCACCCTCGCCGAATCTCTCCTTGAATGTCCTTGTCTGGACCAGTTCATCAATGAGAGGCTTGGGGATCGTAATGGTAACGGGGCCGCCCGGATTGATAATGAAGCCCTGGTTGTTATTATCTCTTCCGATGGCTGCTGCCTGGGCAAAGTTCAAAGGAACAGTCTGGTTTGATCCGCTGTTCCTGCCGAAAGTGTTCTTCTGGGCGATTTTCGCGAGCTTGAGATCGGTAAAGACAGGAAGGTAAGTCACGTTGGGCTCCCTCTTTGTCTTGATGGACATAAAGCCCACCTGACTCTTGCCGTTCTTCGAATTTCCAACTCTTGCGAGCGTCATGAACTCAGCTGTGATGACACTGTCCATCAGTGAGCCGAAAAAGGTGTTCTCCTCAGTATATTTGCCGTACTCGCAGAGCATTGCGATGGTTCTCGGGTTGCCTGCAGCAGCAAGTCCCTTGCTTGAAGGATCCTTTGTATTCTCGATTCCCTTGTCGTCCGTAAGGACTGCGAATCTCTGAACAGGTCTTGAAGCATCCTCATCAGGATCTGTCGGCATGGGGATATCGCCTCTCGTTATCTCGATCTCGGCTCTCTCGTCCTTAGCCTCGTCAACGAATTCCCTGTTGTCGTTCCTGATCTTCTCGACAGTAACGCAGAACCTGTCACCGTGTCCCTGGTAAAGGTAAACTTCCATGCCGGTCCTGACCGTTCCTCTGATGGTGCCGCGGACTATTATGTTTCCTTCCTTCTCAGGCATCGCGCCGATCGGGATCTCGTCACAGACTACGAAGAATGTCATTCCTTCAGGCTTTGCGTGTCCGCTGAGCACGTTCTTCGAAGCCTGGGCAACCTGCTGCTCGAGCTTATCGTTCTCCTTGTTGAACTTTTCCTGGATCTGCTGTCTTTCCTCAGCTCTTGCCTGGCGCTCCTGCTGTTCCTCCTCGCGCGCGGCGAGTATTACCTTCATCTCATCAGAGATGGAACTGCTTGATTTATTTTCAGCGGCGCTTTTTTCCTGCGCGTCCGCATTCTTTTTCTTTCCGAACAAAGCCATCTTAGGTGTTCTCCTTCACTAATTCTTTATCCGACAAAAGATTATAGCATATCCGGCACTGTTTTTTCCTTATGTAACGCGCGCGAAAACCGTATCTTTAACTTTCGCAACCTTTACAGCAGACGCCATACGGGAATACAATAGCGCCATAAACCAACTTCTTTGAAAGGCTGACCCAATGGAAAGCTACGACAGACAGGACATATTGGATAAGGCTGCACAGGCTTACGATCACGCCGAATCGACTATCAGGGCGATGGATAACGTTTTCCGGAACGTTACGGGAAGCAGCTACGATGCCGAACTGACGCTTGCACAGTTTGATATGATCCTGCAGGGAGTCCTTTTGAGCGTGGCATGCGCGGACGGGGTTTTCGATCCCCTGGAACAGGACTTCATAAGACAGTTCGCAATGCACGGGGACCTTTTGGAGTACATCAGATCTGATACCAACGGTGAGGTCGACCTCTCTTGGGACATTATCGCCGGACTTCCGAAGGATCTTACATCAGACCTTCTGCGCGTACTGCCTTCGGTCCTTGACGACCAGTGCGAGAGCTTCATTTATCCGCTCGCCGCAGTGGATTTCTCATACAGCCAGTATGGCGGAGTCGTAACAACACCGGGTGATTTCCTTAAGTCGATCGAGACTGACATGATACGTATAGCAGGGCTTCTGGCTTTCGTTGATTCGGACGGAACTGAGGACGAGATAAGCGCCGCAGTATCAATGATCTACGAACTCGAAGGCAAGCACTGGAGAGACCTCCTGTCAGGCAGGGCTCTCGGTTCAGGGCAGGAGATAACCTGATCAGCTGCCGCTCTTATAGATAAGGAATTCCCATGGCAGTGAATACTGCTTAAATGGAACGTAGTACATCAATACCAGCAGGACAAAGACGATAATTACGGCCTCAAGGGCAATGGACATTACCCTCAACGCCTTGTCATTCCTGTTCTCTTCACTCATCTTTATGACGCTGCCGCTCCAGAAGGCCGCCGGAACGAGTACGGGAGCTATATATCTGAAGCTCTGCGTGCAGACAACGGGATTTGTGAAGCAGAATACTATCTCCGGGATCACGAGAACTGCCGCCATTATCCAGAGCGCCGTATTTGCGGGATTCGAGAAGATGCTTCGGCCGTTTGCCTTAGCTCTTTTTAATGCGCCGGTTACCGCGCAGACAACCACGATCAGCACGAAAATGAAAGCTGCGGCGATCATTATCTGTCCAACGCGGATCAGATACGTGTCAAGCGATCTTCTCTCGTCGAAAAGTCCCGTCTTTATGAGTGCAAGTGGAATATTGTAATCGTTTACCTGTCCGCCTTCCCTTAAGAACGGCAGTCTCAAAAGCTCTTTTGAAGGAACGAGGAATCTCTGCCGGAGAGAATACATCCATACATCCTGCATAGCAGAGGAATCTATCTCGTAGACGTAAGTTATGGGCGTTCCGTATAAAATGAGATTGCGCAGAGGGAACCACATTCCCAGCGGGAAGACCGTGACTGCAAACAGGGCATACTGCTTTATGAGATCCTTTATCCTGTTCTTTTTCCTGGCGCCCCTCTCCTTTGACTCCTTCGAAGCTTTCAGGGTTTCAATAAGCTTTGCAAGGAACAGGAAGCCTACAGGGAATGCGATAAAGCCTATTGAAAGCTTTGTCATCATGCCGCATCCAATGGCGAGTGCCAGGAAGATTATGGTCGTAAGTTCAGGCTTTGAATACCATTTGAGGGCAACAAAGAATGAAGCAACAAACAACATGAGCGCAAGGGCATCGTTATTTACCTGGATGGAAAGGAAGATCATCTGAGGGCAAAATACTATCATCGCGAGCGCGAAAACAAGAGCCTTCCCTTTGAGTTCAAACCACTCCAGTATCTTTAATGCGAACAGGACAAGATAAGATGTCCAGAGCATCGGCAGCATCTTAAGGCCGTTGATGTCGGCACTGAACCTGACAGGAAGGATGTTCTGGATCCTTAACAGCACGGCGCTGACAAGATAATGAAGCGGCGGATGGTAGAACATTCCGTAATCCCTTACATCTCCGTCCGGAAGCGCGAAATGACTGCTGATAAACAATATATAATCGTCGTGGAAACAGTCGCCGCCGCCCTCAAAATTCGAGACATCGTGCTGGTAGAAATTAAGAGGTGTAAACAGGACCATCACGGCACGCATGACAAAACCTGCGCAAAGAACGGCAACAACGGTATCCTTAGCGGTCAGTTTGTGTTCTAAAAGAAGCACGGCAACGGATACAATGACCGTTCCGAGGCCGCCCCACATCATGACCATTTCCATCGCATTAAGGCAGAGCAGGGTCTGTCTGCCGACAGCGTTGAAGGTAAAGCGCAATATCAGAAAATAAAGCCCGAATGCCGGGAACGCCGATAAGAGCGACAGGTACTTTTTCGCTGAATTATTAAAGACATTTGCAACGTAAAAGATACAGCAGGCAGTATATACAGCCATAAGAACGGATGCATGAAGCTCTCTCATGTTAACGGCATTCATGCCTGTCATGAGATACAAAAAGATGACGGCTGCCGTGCAAACGCCAAAGCCGCAGGCTATTTTCCTGAAATCCATACCTTCCGTTTTACTGCTTACCATGCCGGATCAACCACCTGAACATCGCCCTTAACATAAGTCCAAAGTATCGTATAGAAGAGGATCGCGAGCACAAAGAAAGCCGCGCCGAGGACCCTGCCGAGCTTTTGCGGCAGTTCTTTTCGAAGACCCGGTATCTTAATGCCTCCCGCTCCGGTATAAAAGATTGTACCGCAAAGGATAAGCGGCGTGCTGTATCTGAAATTCATTGAGCAGATGTGAGGATATTTCAAAGAGAACGATATTACCGAGATGATGCCGGTAACCGCAAGGATCAGCATGGAGATATCTTCCCACGTATTGCCCCTCTTTTTGATCGTGACGGTCATGTAGATCATCCCGGCAAAAGCGGCAATGATCATGACAAGGAAGACCAGGAGCAGCACATAACCTGCCATGCTCATTGTCAGGTCATCCCTGTAATTCTCCTCTCCGAAGAGTGCCGTCTTGACCATCGTTATGAAGATGTTGTAGTCCTGCTCGCCGTCTGAGCCGAGATTGATGTAATAGTCCTCAATCGGGAATCCGTAGAAACCGAAAAGCCTCTGAACGGGTGTAAACCTGCTGATATCCTGATAGGTGTTGTCCGATCTTAATACATATCCGAGAGGCACGCCGAATTTCAGGTAATTCCTTACTTCATACCAGAGTCCCAAAGGCGCGCATGTCACTCCAAAGGCCGCAAGCTGCAGGAATCCCCTGAAGCCGGCCTTTTTATCTGTTTTATTCTTCAGTTCCTTTATGAGCCTTACCACGAAGATCGCTCCCAAAGGGAATGCGATCATGCCGACGGAGAGCTTCGTCATCATTCCGAAGCCGATCGCCAATGCTGAGATCATGATGTCTTTCCAGGAACCTTCCTTAAACCATCTGATACCGAAATAGAATCCCGCGAAATACAAAAAGACCGACAGGATATCGTTATTGATCGAGCCCGACAGGAGCGTGAATACAGGGAAAGCGGAAATAATCAAAGCTGCGGTCACATGGTCTTCCTTCTTTATTCCGAGCAGCTTTACAGTCTTGTAGAGCATTAACAGTGCAAACTGCGACCAGAGCAGGGACAGCGCCTGGAGGCTCTCATAGTTATGCGTTCCTTTGGGAAGGAATAACTCATAAACTTTAAGAAATACCGCGCAGACGAAATAGTGGAACGGCGGATGGTAGAACTGCCCGAACTGACTTACGTCAAAGTCAGGCACCGTGAACCTGTCGCGCATGAAAAGGATATATCCCGAATGGAAGATGTTATATTCACCCTCACGGAATACCCCGATGTCATTCTGTCTTACATCGATGCCCGTATATAGCACATATCCGAGTCTTAATACGAAGCCGGCCGCGAAAATAAGCACCACAAGCGATTCGTCTGTCAGCTTTTTCGCGTTCCTGAGATAAATTCCGTATCCGGCGATCAAAAGATAACCTGAGACCATAATGCAGCAGACAGCGATATTATTCCCGATCTGCATCCCTGTGGTGATAAGAACAACCAGAACAAGAAGCACCGTAATCAAAAACGGATGCTTTGCCAAAACTCCGGTAACTTTATCATTCCTGAGACTCAATAGCCGAATTCCTCGATCCAGTAATATCTGTATCCGCTGTCCGTTGTAAAGACTGCCGCGCCGAATGTCCTGTAATCAGGATTCATCATGTTCTTGTAATGGCCCTCCGACGCGATCCAGGCATTGAAGACCTCCTGTGCGGATGTCTGGCCGTAAGCGATATTCTCGGCATACATCGGGCTGTTGTCATCCGTGTAACCGTTGACCGTGTACCACGGCTGTCCGTTCGGTCTCTGGTGATTGCTGTTCTGTGAATCGGAGAGAAGCGGAAGCTCTGCAGCTCTTGCCTTTGCGCAGCTTGCAAGTGTGTCAGACCATGTAAGAGGCGAAAGCCCTGCTTCCGCGCGCTTGGCATTTGTCATATCCAGAAGTTCCTTTGCATATGAGACAGAACCGGAGACGGAAGGAGTATCTCCCGAAGAATCTCCGGAACCGGACTGGCCGGATGAGTCGCCCGACGAAGATCCGCCTCCATCCGTGCTTCCTTCATCACCAGAACCTGTCCCTGAATCTCCGCTGTTCTCAGGAGCCGTCTCCGCACCGGCAGCCGCAGCGCTTGATGCGGCATCGGCAGAACCCGCGGGAGCATAACCGGTATTGTCGGCGATCTCCACATCAGGATTCTCTTCGATAAAGACTTCTCTGGGAGTCAGATAACTCAATACATAATATTCGGCATTCATGTAGATGATCTTGAACCAGTTGCCGCCCTTTGCAACGACTATTACTCTTTCACCTTCCTGAAGGTCAACGTAATTGCCGCTGCTCATGACGTCAGGAAGACTGAATGCCCTGGTATTCATTGAGACAACATATTCGATATCATCGGCAGCACTCGGGGTAAAGAATCTGATCCCCTGTGTATCCTCGGGCTCCGTGTGTTCATCAGAGGCATCCGCGGGCGCTTCCGTCTTTACGATGTCGGCACTCTTGACGAAATATCTCTCGCCGCCGAACTTTACTGCAGCCCATCCGTTCCTGCTGAAACCCATGACCTCAAAGACTGTCGTACCGTCAAATGAAGGCCTTGAACCGTCAGTATCCTTAGGCTCGGCATAGAGAATGAGCCTGCCGTCGTCAGACTTGTATTTATAGTAATTGTCACCGGCTTTGGCTGTCGTGAAGACCAGGATGTCATCATGAATACTGATACTTTCGGAGACAGGATCCGCATCACCCTGCAGCTCATCAGATGTCTCGTCCGTCCCGTCATCCGGGCGGGTCTCTCTTACTTCAACTTCGATAAGCACAGTGCCGTCGGTATTCTCGTCCGATGTGCCGATGCCCTCTAAAGCCTGACCCGATTTAATGTAACCCGTGATCTTATATATCGTGAAAGCGCTGAGGCAGAGCAAAATAACCAGGATCCCTGCGATCAGGAATTCGTATTTGGCCTTAAAATCTGTATTGTTCCTGTTCTCGGTCATTACAACCTGCTTCTTTCGGGCCTTCTTCCAGACCTTTTCAGAGTCTGCCCTTCTTGAAGAATGCCCTCTCCTCTTAAATAATATTAATATTACACGGGTTTGTTTTCAAGCGCCGCAGGTTCCGGCACATCAGGAGAGCCCTTGCAGGGCGAGCCTTATCGCGCGTTGTATGTTATACTTTTTTTACATTTGAGCAAATGGAGGGATCTCATATGGATAAGAAGAAGTCGCTTATCATCGGTGTCTCTGTAGGAGGAGCACTTCTGCTCGCTCTTATCGTTGTTTCCGTAGTGCTTGCCAACAGACCGTCCGCCCTGATCGCAAGGGCAACTGCCAATACACTGGCAGATGCCGAGAGATTTGAGGCTGTGCGCGTCGCTGAAGATGTTGCCAACGGCGGATCGGTAGCCATCTCTGCAAATCTCGATAAGTATGCAAAAGACGACCTGGTAGTCCAGGCAAAATACTATTCTGATGCGCAGAAGTTAAAAGGTGCATTTGAGATGAGTCTGTTAGAGGATGACGATGTCGTTCTCAGGCCGAGACTTCTCTACAATCAGGACAGCATCGCATTCTCCTGCCCCGAGATCCTTGACGAGGTCTACGGCATTAATATCAAGCACCTGGAAAAGAATCTCGAAGGTTCGATTTTCGATCCCGACGAAGAGACAGACTATTCCCTGACCGAAGAGCAGTTCGATTACTTCCTGAACCTTAAGAACACGTTGAAGAAGGATTCCAGCCTTCAGTACGATATCGAAAAGGTTTCTTCAAGATACACCAGGCTCGCCACGGAAAAGCTCATCAAGTATTCCGATGTCAAAAGATCGGGCAAGACTATAACAGTTGGCGGCGAGAAGATCCCCTGCACGCTCATCACGATCTCCGTTGACGAGGACAGCATCGCGCTCATCGCAGAGGATCTCATCGACTATGCAAACGATGACGAGGAATTAGAGGATCTGCTCTACCGCTTCGCATCCAACGCTTCTGTTTACGATGATCCCGATGAGATGGTCGATGAATTCTATGATAATCTCGATGAGATCGAAGATAAACTCGATGATCTTGAAGATATTGAGATCACTCTCGAATTCTATATCACCAAGTCAGGCAGAAGACTTGCCCAGCTTGACGGCGAGATCGAGATCGACGATGAGGGCTGTGATTTCTCCCTCGTGATCGGCAGAAATATCACCAAGTCCAAGGAGATCAGCTTCACATACGAGGAGAAGGGCTCCAAGGAAGGTTATGCCCTGACCTATTCCGTAAAGGAAAACAGCTCCCGTCTCTATGAGGCCGAGATCAAGATAGAGGAGAGCAACGTCCGCCGCAACTACTACGATTACGACTGGGATTACGGCTGGGACGACTGGTCAGATCCGGGTTACGACGAGAAGCTTGAGACTGAGACAACGACCATCAAGATCGAATGGGACAAAAAGGACGGGGATCTCACCATAAAGTACAAGGGTGATTGGTATGACTACGTCATTAAGGGCAACCTCCTCAAAAAGGGTGATAAGTATACCTTCGTTCTTACAAATATCAAGTCGGACGGCACACCTGTCTCGAGCGTCAAGTCGCTTGGGCTTACGGTTACTATCGACAGACACGATCCCGCACCTAACGTTCCGGGCCGTTATACCGATATCACAAAGATGAGCGAGCGTGATTTCAAGCACTTCACGAAAGACCTCGAAGAGGGTTTTGAAGACATCTGGAAAGAGTATTTCCGTTAAGTTTTGCCCGCGCGAAAACAGGATAAACGGCAAAAATTAAATTTTATTTAAATAAAGTCCCGCCCTTTAAATTGGCGGGGCTTTGTTTTATACTTGGAAAGTTAGCGTGTAGATTTCTTATCTATTTCCTACAATTCTAGTCAGAAGAGGTGTGCAAATGAAGAAAGTTCTGGTATGCAAGGAAAGTCTGCCTGCCGAGACCCGAGTTGCCCTTATCCCCGACGACATCAAGAAGCTCACAGGCATGGGCTTTGAGTTTACGGTCGTAAGCGGAGCAGGTCTCAAGAGCGGCTTTAAAGATGCGGATTACGAACAAGCAGGCGCTAAGATCGTTAGTACTGAGAAAGACGGTCTTGCGGACGCCGAGATTGTTGTCAGGATCCTCAAGCCTGATTCAGCTGACGGCATGAACCCCGATACGGTTCACATCAGCTTCTTAGATCCCTTTAACGAGAAGGATCTCCTCAATGGATTCGCTAAAAACAACATTCAGGCTGTTTCCCTCGAGATGATCCCCAGAACGACACTCGCCCAGAAGATGGACGTACAGTCTTCACAGACATCTCTTGCAGGCTATGTTGCAGTACTCAACGCTGCGGCACATATGCCCAAGATCCTCCCGATGATGGTTACGCCTGCAGGAACGATCAATCCTGCAAGAGTATTCGTTATCGGCGTAGGCGTTGCAGGCCTTCAGGCTATCGCAACCGCAAAGAGACTCGGCGCACGTGTTGACGCATTCGATACAAGACCGGTCGTAGAAGAGCAGGTCAAGTCCCTTGGCGCAAACTTCGTCAAGATCGACCTGGGCGAGATGGGCCAGACAGCTCAGGGCTACGCAAAAGAATTAACTCCCGAGCAGATCGCAAAGCAGCAGGAAGCTCAGGCTAAGGTCTGCGAGAAGGCTAATATCGTTATCACGACAGCCAAGGTCTTCGGCCGCAAGGCTCCCGTCCTCATCAAGAAGGATGTTATCGAGAGAATGCAGCCCGGTTCTATAATCGTAGATATGGCGGTTTCTACAGGCGGTAACGTCGAAGGTTCCGATCCCGCAAAGGAAGTTGTCACAGACAACGGCGTAATCATTATGCCCGGTGACGAACTCCAGCGTCAGGTACCCTGGGATGCATCCAAGATGCTCTCCGGCAACATCTCTGCTTTCCTTACCCACTTCTACAACAAGGAGACAAAGGAATTCGAGGTCAAGTTGTCCGATGAGATCATGAAGGGCTGCCTCCTCACACAGGGCGGCGCCATCATCCACGAGAGATTTAAGGAGGCTTAATACATTATGGAAATGGATACAATTATGCTCTTGATCTTCGTATTCATAATCGCGGCATATTTAGGTGTCGAGCTTATCTCGAAGGTCCCTTCACAGCTTCATACCCCTCTCATGAGCGGTACGAACGCAATCTCCGGCATCACGATCGTCGGTGCCATCGCTGCTACGGCTCTTAATGCTTCAGGCAACAAAGTCCTCGGCATCGTCCTCGGAGCTATCGCTATCTTCTTTGCAACTGTTAACGTTATCGGCGGTTATTTCGTAACCGACAGAATGCTCGCAATGTTCAAGAAGAAGGAGGCACCTAAGAAATGAGTGATTATATTTGCATAGTACTCTACATGATTTCTTGTGTCCTCTTCATCATGGGCATCAAGAAACTCGGAAAAGCAGATACCGCACGTAAAGGTAACCTTTATTCTTCCGTCGGTATGCTTATCGCAGTTATTTCCGTCCTTATCTCACAGGACGTCATCGACGGCGGATGGCTCAGCTATCTCCTTATCGTCGTTGCTATCGCAGGCGGAAGCGTCGTAGGCTTCATCTGGTCCAAGAAGGTCGAGATGACAGGAATGCCACAGCTCGTTGCACTCTTTAACGGCTTCGGCGGACTTTCCTCAATGCTCGTCGCTATCTCCCAGTACACAGCCGACATAACTAGTGATGCTTTCTCTGCACTTACACTTGGTCTTACGATCCTCATCGGTGCCGTAGCCTTCACAGGTTCACTCATCGCATGGGGTAAGCTTGCGGGACTTAAGATGTTCAAGAAGAATATCTCTATCCCCGGCAAGAACTTCATCAACGCAGGCATTCTTGTTATTGCAGCTCTCGGAATCATCTTCATCTGCATCTCTCCTGACTCAGGTCTCGGACTTGCAGGCGTCATCATCACAACAGTAGCTTCATTGATCTTAGGCGTTACGCTCGTTATCACTATCGGCGGCGGCGATATGCCTGTTATCATCTCTTTCCTCAACGCTCTCTCCGGTCTTGCCGCAGCATTTGCAGGATTCCCTATCGGCAACACGGTCCTCATCGTATCCGGCTGTCTCGTAGGTGCTTCCGGTGTCATCCTTACACTCATCATGTGCAAGGCTATGAACAAGACATTTGCTTCTCTCCTCTTCAAGACAACGAAGAAGAAGTCATCTGCAGCTACAGGCGAGCAGAAGGAACCCAAGTCTATGTCCGTTGAGGACGCATTCCTTATCCTTGAGGCAGCTAAGAGCGTCGTATTCGTACCAGGTTACGGTATGGCTGTTGCCCAGGCACAGCACGCTGTTAAGGAGCTCTGCGACGTATTGGAAGAGAACGGCTGCGAAGTCAACTTCGCTATCCACCCCGTTGCAGGACGTATGCCCGGTCACATGAACGTTCTCCTTGCTGAAGCTAATGTTCCTTACGAGCAGCTCAAGACTGCAGACGAGATGAATCCCCAGATGCCTAACACAGACATCGCTATCGTCATCGGTGCTAACGACGTTGTTAACCCCGCGGCTATCAACGACGAATCATCACCTATCTACGGAATGCCTATCGTAAACGCTTACGAGGCACGCACGGTATTCGTTCTCAAGCGTGGTCAGGGTACAGGCTTCTCCGGAATCGAGAACCCGCTCTTTACAATGGACAACACGGTAATGATCTACGGCGACGCAAAGCAGACCGTATCACAGCTCGTTGTCGAGTTCGAGAACTAAGGTTTATAACAATTTATTTTTGCAAAAGGGCTGTCTCAAAATGAGGCAGCTCTTTCATATTTGGACAGGAAGAGCAACAGAATTGAAGGTCATGCTGAACGCACGGAGCGACGGGTAAAATCGTACTTTTTTGGGGTATGAAAAAGTACGATATGAGGTCTCGCACAGAGCGACAGGCAAAATCGTACTTTTTTGGGGTGTGAAAAAGTACGATATGAGGCCTCGCACGGAGCGACGGGCAAAATCGTACTTTTTGGGGGTGTGAAAAAGTACATATGAGGTCTCGCACAGAGCGACAGGTAAAATCATACTTTTTTCGAGTGTAAAAAAGTACGGTTTTGTTATGCTGCACTTCATTTGAACTCGTCGAAAACAGATTGACGCTGAGTGTGACGATTTTGCCCAGATATCGTCATCCAACTTCGCGTCCAACATTTCGGGACTGAAAAGTTGGACAATGAGTTGAACATCAAATGGGAGCGGACTGAATATAGACGTTCCGCATGACATGCAGCAAAAAAGGCGATGTCTTTTTGAGACAACGCCTTTTGTTATTACGCTGATCAATTATTTAAAAAGCAATGTCGTCCATGACATTCACTCTAAAGGAGTCATATACCCCATCACGGTCAAGTTCTCCTCTGGCATAGAGATCAACAACCTCGTCCCAGTAGTTTACTATCCTGGAATCGTATTCCGTCACATATTGGGCACTTGTATATGCGTTGCAGTCAGCGAAAACAGGGGCAAGATCCTGGCCGCCGCAAAGAGCTGAACGCCATACACTCGTGCGCATTACGGTATTCGAGGCAACGGCACAACCTTCGTTGTACATGATCAGGCCGTTGGCATAGAGATACTGGCAGCCTGTTTCAGAGCAGTCCAGCGTTACCCAGTCGAGGAACTCTGCCACAGCAGAGGCATAAACCGTATCCTTGTTGGCAAGGATCCATGTGCCGCCCCAGTTAAAGCCTGCAGGAGGTCTGCAGACTCTCCAGTCACCGAATGTTCCGGAGTTTGAATCATAGCTGCCGCCGCAATTGTTCCTCAGCATATAGTTGATAAACCAGGAAGGACCGAAGAAGCAGAACGCGTTGCGGGTAGTGGTACCGTTCATATCGCCGTACCATTCCTTGGACCAGGTATATCCGTCTTTGTCCCAGTAGTTGTCTCTGAGTTCTTTGGAAAGATCCAGGTATTCATCTCTTTCGGGAGAAATAACCAGTTCGCCGTCACGTACCCATGGTTCAGAAGTAGTATCCTGGATAACATTCCAGAGGTCGTCATTAGTCGAGACAATAGGATATCCCGCATCTCCGAGTTTGGCTGCAGCTTCCATGAATTTGTCCCAGCTGCCCGAACCTGCACCGATGATCTTTTCGATCTCGGCAGGGTCATCTGTTCCAAATACTTCTCTTGCTATCGATGCCCTGTAGATCATTGCTCCGCTGCAGGATTCATAAGACAGTCCCACGATCTCTCCGTCACGGGTTCCGATATCGAGAATATATGGAGCGATCTCAGCTTCTTTGACCTTATTATCAACATCCAGGCCGAGGTCTTTATAGGCAGCAGCAAATCTTGAGAGATCGCCCTGTGTGTATTTGTATGCAAAATCCTCATCGACCACATAGATATCGGGAGCGTCGTCTCCGCCTGCAACAAGAGCCTGGTCGAGTTCTGCCTGGTATGCCCCGTAATCTGTTTCGGTTATCTTGCAGTAGACCGTGTATCTCTCCCCGAATTCAGGGTGGAGCCTCATATATTCGCCGACAAGCATGGGAACGTCAGATGAATATGTCCAGAGATTAATGCGCTCCTGACCTGAACCGTAGGTTATGATGAATGTATTATCATCGTCCGGTACAAGAGGATCCGTGGGAACGGTATAAGTCATATCAGGAGTAGGCACAGGCGTTGTGTTTGTATCGTTAACCTTATACAAGGTGCTGTCAACATCAAGTCCGCTGAAGAACCTTCTGCTATAGCCTGTATCACTTAGAGCAAGAATTCCGTCATCGGTAATGAACTTTTCGTTCCTCGCATCGACCTCAAAATAAACATAATACTTATAGATGGTAATGCTTCCGTCCTCGTTGACAATGGCCATGTAACGTTCAGCACCTTCAGGAGTGATCACGACCTGGTCCACATTTTTACTGAGATGGATCGTAAATTCTATCTCCTCGAATGTAACTTCGGTTCCGGAATCAATGCCGAAATAAGACGGAGTCTCCTGTATGTAGTAGCCGTCGCTTGCCTCGGAATTCTGAAATTCTCTCGTATCAAAGTAATTGTCTAAATCATCACTGAGTTTAATGGTGAACGTCTTAGTCTGCTCGCCGACATGCATGAGCTTGATGCCGTCTACTGAATTCACATCAATATGGTTATTATCCGGATCCCCGTCCCAATACCATGTAATAGCCGAGCCTTTATTAGATTCCTCATAAGATTTGAGTTTGACAAGGAAATCCCCGTGAAGATCTTCCTTCCCTAAATAAGCATCGGTCTCTTCCGCAATGGCGCCGCCGATCAGAGCAGCAAGGCCAACCACAGCAGCAAGAATTATTGTTAACACTAACGTAATTGCTTCGCCCACGGCAGAAACTATTATGCCGGCAAGTCCCAATCCCCAGAGTTTTCTCTTCTTTTTCTTTGCGGAAACAAGTCCGACTATAGAGATGATCAGTGAGGCCAGGAAAACAACGATCGAGATCACGAACGCTATGCCCCATATCGCTGACACCATAATATTCTCACTTGCAGAACTCCAGATGCCCAGGCATATATCTAACAATGCCATCAAACCCGCAATACTGAATCCAATGATGCATGCAAGACTGAGTTTCTTTTGGGAAGCAGCTTTTTCATGCTCTGTCTGTGATTTTTGAACCATAACAGAACCGCTTTGCGCCGGTGCGGCCGCAGGAACAGGCTGCACTATAGGAGCAGGCTGTACTACAGGTGCAGGAGCTGGTGCAGGAGCTGGCTGCACAACAGGCTGTACTACAGGTGCCGGAGCAGGTGCAGGAGCTGGCTGCACAACAGGCTGTACTACAGGTGCAGGTGCAGGTGCAGGCTGCACTATAGGAGCGGGCGCCGGTTCAGCCTCTGGCGCAGCAGGCAGAACATAGCCGCACCAACAGCAAAATCTATCACCGTTTTCGAGTTTTCCACTACAATTCGGACAGTTCTTCATAAGCATCTTTCCCCCTCACTTATGAAGAGCCAAAAGGCTCATATCCCTATAACCTAAACATGTACTATTATACCACGAATAAGGCTGCTGCCTTTTAAGCAGTTCGAAAACTGTATTTCAGAGAAAGATCACTCTGCTCTTTGAGCCGTCTCTTCCGGCTTTTTCAAAGGCTTGATGACGAAGCAGATAATGATGAATACGGGTATGAACAGAACAATGCCTGCTATAACATCGATTATTGAATGCTGCTTGATGAATACCGTGGAAAGGATGATGAGAAGTGTCAGAAGGTCACTTGCCGCAAGAAGAACTTTCTTCTCCGGGAATGCCAGATAAAGTCCGCCTGCAACGACTATGGCATTATAAACATGAAGGCTCGGAAGGACATCTGTCGGTGTGTCGATGGCATGAAGATATGAGATCCAGTCGATGAATATATTTTCGCGGCCGGGAATAGCGGCACGGAGTTCAAGCGCATTGGGATAAACAAGTGAGACGACAATGAACAAAGACATGCCGGTCATGAGCATATAAGATGTTTTGCGCGAGATCTTGCGGCTTTTTATGGCGATCGCGATCATGCCTGCAACGAGGTACGGAAGCCAGAGCACATAAGGAACTATGAATGCCTCAACGACGGGGATCATGTCGTCTATTGAAGTGTGGATAATGTGGAAACCGCCTGCAGGTTCAAGGCTCTCCACCCAGAAGAACACGGGCATGTAAACAACCATATATATGGCCATCGGAAGCAATGTCACGATGACGCAGAGTATCTTCTTTGCAAGGCTTTTGTTTCCGGACGTCTCCATAGCATCTCTCCTAAAATTAATATGCGGAGCATGTCTTACACACTCCGCATATTATAACCCGTGGAAGGCTTTATTCAGGATTGATTTTTAATACAGTTTTTTAATCAGTCTTTATACACTGTCTATAATGTTTGCCTTAAACCTGGTTTACCGTTCCGATGAAGATCGGTGCTTCCGACTCCATGTCGATTATGGCATAGGCAAAAGGTCTGTCACATTCGACAAAACACATCTCTTTAGAAACGGGCTGCGCACCTGCTGCGTTGAGTGAGACGGCAGTAACCGCAGCCGCTTTGGTGCCCTCGGTATCGACTTCGATGTGAGTCTTGTGGATCACCTTGGATACATAAAGATCACCGGGCTCGCCCGTAATTCCGGAAAGGTCTGCTGTCGCGCTATGGAAAACATTGCCGGCGCCCATATTTTCGATGGTGTCATTCAATGTGAATTCGAAATCATATTTAAATACAGGGAGCTTAGTTACCACTTCATATTCGATTGATTTACTATCGATAAAT
This sequence comes from Clostridiales bacterium, assembly GCA_017509245.1. Lineage (GTDB taxonomy): Bacteria > Bacillota > Clostridia > Saccharofermentanales > Saccharofermentanaceae > Saccharofermentans. The sequence goes on from JAFWQC010000122.1 coordinate 40,408, forward strand.
GCCTCATAATCTTCTGCGGTAAAACCCCTGATGAACTCGTTGGCGCTTATTGTCTCGTTCGTGGGAAGGATGGCGAGGAATGCATACTGGCCGCCCTCGTATTCCTTCATGAAGCCTGTTGCCTTCTCTGTCTCGAAATATGTGAACTCCATGCCGTGAAGGAAATCAACATTCTGTGTTGTGCCGTCATACTTAGTGAACCCGCCCTCACTTACCTGGCTCTCTTCATATTTGCGTTCCCACTTGCCGTCAAATGCGATCGCATTTACGAGCACCATAACCGTCTCGGGATCAAGTTCATCTATGGCTTTCTCGATCATGTGGTCCGTATGATTGCCGGTCCACTGGTTGATCTCATCGGGAGTCTTTTTGGTAAAGCCATCGACAGTATATTCTGCTCCGAAAGTGTTCTTCACGTAATCGACGTACTCGGTATTTACACTGTCTCCGAGGATATCCTTGTTGCTCCAGATGGCATTGGCGCAGGAGAACTTGATCTTCTCCGACTCGTTGATCTTTTTCATAAGATCGGCCGCATATGCCTGCTGTGTGAGCGGTCCCTGGCCCTCCGCGAAAAGATCCGTAAGCTGCCTTAACGAATCGCCCTTGGCGCCTGCAGATACCATATCAAGTGCCATCATGATGGACGCGGGCGAGATCATGATGTTCTCGTCTCCGCCGTAATCCCTGACCGTCTGGCTGAAGATATCGCAGCAGTATTTTCTGTAGAGCTTATCCATATCGGGCTTGATATACCCTGTGTTGGACACCTCGCTGAGTTCGATCTCCGTCCTGGCCTTCGACTGATTCTTGAGGATCTTGCCGGTGTTTTCCTCCCTTATATCGGCATTGCATCCTCCGAGCAGTGACACGGCCGCAAGAATGCCCGCCATGACCTTTATATCTTTCTTTGAACAGATCTTCATGTATATAAACCTCCAAATGATCAAGCTTTAAATTTGCTTTCTGCCCTTAAAACAGTTCAGCCCCGGAAAATGTTGCAAAGCGGTTTTGCCGGCCTGTCTCCACGGGTATGCGGGAGCTTCTTTTTTCGATACATGCGCGAAAATATACCTTATAAATAACATACAACAAAAACGGCGGAAAGCCCTGAAAGCCCTCCGCCGTCAACGTTTGTAACAATGTTAAGATCAGCCGACCGGTCTTGCTGCACCGCAGTCAGGACAGAATCTTGAGGTGATTCCTGTCTTGCCGCAATTAGGGCAGTTCCATGCGCCCTCAGCAGCAGGAACTGAAGGAGCAGTGCCGCCGCCAACGCCGCCGTTAACCACGTTGCCGAAGCCTTCGCCGATCTTCTGGGACTCACCCATAATGGGAGCCATTGCATCCTTTGTCATGTTGATAACGCCGCCCATCGCACCCAATGTGACGCCGAGGGAAGCAACATCGCCGATACCGCCGGAAGCTCCGCCACCGCCATTGCCGGTGATGCCGTTCTGCATGGCTTCGAGGCCGACCTGACGTGCTGTCTCGTCTCTGTATGTGTAGCCCTTCATCTGCATCTCCTGAGCCTCTGCCTGAGCCTGCATCCTGTATGCATCTGCTTCAGCCTGAGCCTTGATGCGGAGAGCTTCTGCTTCACCCTGGGCGCTTACAGCCTTGAGCTGAGCCTCAGTCTGGGCTTCAACGATCTTTCTCTGCTGGGCAGCTTCTGCCTCTGCCTTCTTAGCTTCCTCTTCACGGACTTTAAGAGTCTTGTCAGCAAACTGCTGCTTGAGGCGTACGAAATTCGGATCGTCGTCAGGTGTAACGATGGATGTTACATAGAACTCGGGCATCGTGAGACCGTATTCATCCAAAGTTGCATTGATATCAAGCATGAGCTTTGAGGAAATAACATCAAGGTATGCGTCGATCTCAAGGATGTTGAGGTTATTTTCCTTGATGATGCGTGCGAGATTAGCCTTAACCTTGTTAACGATCAAAGCCTTGAACATGCCTGTACCGTAGGACTTGCCCTCGCCCGTAACGTCACTCTGCATGAGTCCGTCTGTTGTTCCGACGAGCTTTAAGATGAGCTTGGCAGAGTCAGTAACTCTCATATTGAAGTTACCGGATGCGCCGATCTCAACGTGGAGTCCGGATGCAGGATCGAAAAGTCTTACCTTGCTGTCAGTGCCCCATCTGATACCCATCTGGGTAACCATGTTGATGAAGTAGACTTCGCAATGGAAAACGTTGATGCCGCCGGTGCCGAGCTTCATGTAGTCACGAACCTTAGGAATGTTGTTCGTAACAAGCGTGTGTCTGCCGGCCTTGAACTGATCGAAGATCTTACCGTCACGGAAGAATAAAGCTTCCTGGGTCTCATGGACGATCAGCTGCGAACCGATCGTAAAGTCTTCTTTCTCGTGCTTGTGTGCAAGGACTTCATTACTGCCTTCGTACTTGATTACACTAATAGCTTCAACCATTTCTGCAATCTCCCTTTCTTAATTCTTTTTATTCGTAAATACCGATAATTGTTCTGTTGCGCTCGCGAAAAGAATAAACAGTGCGATCGGCGCTCCTATTGCGACAATGACCGAGATCCAGGTCGGCACATGGAATGCGTATGCCAGAATGGAGAATGTTATGATCGGTCCTGCCGCAAGGAAAGAAAGTATCTTGATTATTACCGATGCCACTCCTCCCCTGTAAAGGACATACCCCAACCCTGCAGAACCCGCCAGAAATAACAGAATGCAGACAACCCACGGCCAGCTTAACTGTTCACGGAAAAATAAACTTACGGCAGCCGGAAGCGGAAGACTGAAGATAACCGCCCACGGAATATCTTTTTTGCGCTTCTTCTCGATCTCCTCTTTGCAGATCTCGATCATGGCACCGGCATCTCTGAAGTCCTTAACCTTCGTCAATGTTGACAGAGCGCTGTTATAACTTTGCTTATCGAAAAAGCCTTTGCCCTTAAGGTAGACTGCAAGGAGATCAGCCTTCTTCTGCCCTTCCTCACAGATCCTGATAAGATCGGAAGAGACTGCATCGTTGAGCGCTGAACACTCGATGACGGCTGTCTTAAAAAGAAGTTTGGCCTCATTGGCAGATCCGACATTCGAATCGCCTTCCACGATGCTGTTTGCTTTGGTGATGCTTGCAATAATGCGTGAATACTTCGCATAATCGGGAACCATGTCAGCAACAGACCATCTGTTTCCGCAGTTCGCACACATGGAAGTACCGGCAAGATAATCATTAACAATATCTCCGCCGCAGATTTTGCATTTGAGTGAAATCGGTGTAACGTTTATCCCTGACATCTTCTATCCCTTTACATCGAATTCTGACGGGTGATTTCCGGGCACGCCGCTAATATGGATTATACAAATTATTTTTATGTTTTTCTATATAAATCAAAGAAGTTCCGTATGTTTCCGTTCACAGAGATTTCTCCAATGCCGCGTTCCCGGAAATATCAACGGCGGAAAGCCTGAAGCCTTCCGCCGTCGTATTTAAGTAATCTCTATAAGCTTTTAGAAAACTCAGAACGAGAAGTAACCTGCTAACACACCTGTTACCGCAAATACGGCTACAAGTACGAATGCCTTCTTGTTGCCTGTAAGCTTTGTCTCTGCGCTCATGCCCTCATAGAGCATTACGATGTAGTACAGATAAGCTGTAACGCTGATAAGTGAACCGAATCTTACGTAAGGGATAAGATCGAGGTATGTTGCGAGCAGAGCACTTACCAGATAAGCCGGAGCTGCTGCCAATGAAGCAACTGTAAGAAGTCTTGCAAAAGACCACTTCTCCTTCACGATCGTTCCGGCGAGCAGGAACAGACCTGCCATACCGAAGGTACGGATTCCGTAATAGATGAACGGATAGAAGATATCCTTGAGGATCGTTCCGGGAACGCTGGCATAATAATATTTCCCGAGCTTGACCATCTGAGCGATATCAACAGACAGTGACGTAAGGCAGCCGACTACACTCAGGATAACAACAACGATTCCTGCAAGCATAATAGCGTTGCCGATCTTATCATACTGTTTTGTAACTTCAGGAATGCCTGTAACCGGATGAATGGCTACATGGAAGATATTCTTAAAATGCTGACCGAACGGGAGCGAGTCAGAAGGCTGCTTAGGCTGTGCCTGAGGCTGGGGCTGTGCAGCAGCGGGTTGTGCAGCGGCAGGCTGAGGTGCTGCAGGAGCTTCTGCTGCAGGTTCTGCAACAGGTGCGGGCTGGGGCTGTACAGGAGCAGCCGGTGCTGCTGCCGCAGCGGCTAATGACGTACCGCATCCACCACAAAAAGCTACGCCGTCGGGAACTTCTTTACCACAATTAGGACAAAACATACGGACACCCTTTCTCCGGGCATAAATGCCCGATAAACAAGATATTTTCATTGTAACACATGAAAAACCTTAATAAGTCAACTAAATTCAACGGGAATGCCGTTTTTACTGGGACTTTCCGGCTCCGGTCTAAGAACGGGGAATTTCTTCTAAAAGATCAGACTACGTCAGCGACTCCGTAGATCACGTCTGATACCTGCGGATCAGAGAAGACGAGCAGGTAAACATTGCCGTTTCTCATAAGGAGCGCAGCATTCACTTCAGATGATGTCTCGCCCTTGGCAAGAGCCTTAACGTTTCCGAATACGACACGGTAAAGCTTTACGGCAGTGCCTGCGTGAGTTACACCCTCAGTGTATGTGCCGTCGTTGGTAGGATCGAATGCCTTAACAAGATCAATGCCTTCGGGAGCCTTAAGGAGCAATACCTTCTGGCCGCCGACGCCGATGAAGACTTCCTGTGAAATGCTGTTGGAGAATGTTCCGGTACCGGATCCCTTGATGTCGAACGGAAGTTCACCGCTGATGTTATCGAGGCGGACATCGCCCATTCCCTCGCTCGCGTCTGTCGATTTATATGTGTAGGTTATGTTCTCGTCTGAATCAGGATCAGTCAGTGTGACATGGGAATCCGGTCTGGCATAATTGAATTCTCCGCCCTGACCTTCTCCGCTGGTAAGCGACTCCGTTCTTGTTTCCGCTGCGGTCGTCGTCTCGGCAGATCCGGCAAAGTAGTTGATATCCAGACCTATTTCACTTTCAACAGGCGCTTCTGCAGTATCATAAGCCTTGTTATTTGCACGCTCTGTATCATAGCTTATATTCGAAGCGGATTTTTCTCCCATGCCTCTCATGATGAACAGGACACCTGCGATAACAAGGATGCCGGCAGCGATAGACGAGATGATGATGATCGGTGTTCTCCTGGCTTTTCTTCTTACCGGCTGTTCATCTTCCTCATCGAAAATATCCGTAACGGCTGCCTCTTCAGGCGGCTCCTTAATAGCGGCAGACACAGCAGTCATGATCCTGGCCTTCATCTCAGGATCGACTGTTACGTTACTCATGATTTCGTTATACTTATTCAAAATCATCTGCCTCCTTAAGCAATTCCCTCAGCTTGTCCCTTGCGCGCTTCAAGTCTGAACGCACTGTGGCTTCACGCCTTCCGGTGATCTGTGCGATCTCCGCGGTCTGATAACCTTCCTGATAGAAAAGGTGGATTGCTTCACGCTGGTGCATCGGCAATGCCAGTACGGCATCCCAGATGGCCTTGTATTCCTCTCCGCTGTCCAGGTCTTCCTGCACCTGCCCTGCGATCTCCTCGTTAAGTTCGAGAGTATCGCGGACGTTATTATAATCTATGCGGTTCTTTGCGAGATTTGATGCAACTCTCATGAGCCAGGCTTTTCTGTGTGTCTCGTTCTCGAAAAACGGTCTCACGGTTACGAACTTGATCATGGTCTCCTGCAAAATGTCTTCCGCATCCTCCTTGTTGTGCAGGTAAGAGAGTGCAAGACGCAGGATGGAATTACCATGAAGGTCCAGTATCTCTTCCGCTTCCTTCTCTATCTGCTCGTCAGACTTCCTTGCGCCCTCTTCAAAAGAGCCTCCGAAATCCTCTGATGCTTCACTGACGGATACATCCGGCGCCCCGTCAAAGGAGTCGCCGCCCAAACCCGTAACAGCAAGCATTATTGCGAGCTTTCGTAAAAGCGGTAGATTAGCCTCGTAAGTCAGTTCCATTTAAACCCTTGATCTGTCTCCGCTTTCACCCTATATACAGATGAGACGGAGCATTTGTTGCAGTTAGATTATACGCATGCAAACAAATCAAAGCAAATTGTATTTATAACTGATAAAATACTACTGGCGCAGGGGGGGGACCCCCGCAGGAGAGTAAAGACCGATGGATTCAAGATTTGAACGGGAAGAACTGCTTATCGGACAGCAACAGCTGTCCGTGCTTTCGCGCGCAAAGGTTCTCCTGTTCGGCGTAGGCGGCGTTGGCGGATACGTTGCCGAATGCCTTGCAAGAGCAGGCGTCGGTCACATCACTCTCGTAGACGCTGACAAAGTGGACATCACGAACATCAACCGCCAGATACTTGCACTCGATTCGACTGTCGGAAGATATAAGGTCGACGTATGCAAAGAACGCATTCTCGATATCAATCCGGGAGCCGAAGTTATCACAAAGCAGCTCTTCTATCTCCCTGAGACAAGTGATGAATTCAATTTCTATGCTTACGATTACATCGCAGACTGCATCGATACCGTAGCTGCCAAGATAGACATAATATGTAAGGCTAAAGAAGCCGGCACCCCCGTGATAAGCGCCATGGGCGCTGCGGGCAAACTCGAGCCCGCCCTCTTTACGGTAACGGATATTTCAAAGACACAGTACTGCCCTCTTGCAAAGGTCATGCGCCGTGAATTAAGGAAGCGCGGCATAAATCACCTTAAGGTGGTCTATTCACCCGAGAGCCCCATTCCGCCCAAAGAAGGCAGACGCCCCGGGACCATATCATTCGTTCCCGCTTCATGCGGTATCACTCTGGCAGGAGCATTGATAAACGACCTGCTGCAGGGCGGCAATCAGGAAGGTATCTAAAGAATTAATAGTAATTTAAAAAGCGTGTAACACAATTCACATCGTAAACATAGGATAATAGGGGCGTATGAGAAGCAATGACAACAGACTGTTCATCAAAAACGATGCGGCTTATGTCGTATGTGTTTTCGCGAGCGTCCTGCTCTTCATAGGACTGATCGCACTTCAGCTCTTCTCGGGAATAACCGCGACCAAGATCTTCGTCGGTGTCGGTCTGTTATTCCTTTCTGTTCTGATGAACGTATTTGAGGGCAAGTTCGGCTTCTACATCGCGTTCGCCCTGAATTTCGTCCAGTTCATGCTCTACACATATGAATACATAATCATGAAGAGCGATGCGGCTCCCGTGCTCCTTGCCATTACTTTTGTCACGATGGTAATCGACATGCTGATCCAGTATTACGTGATCAGGATCGCGGGCAAGATCCAGCACATCGAGGATTCAAAGCGCAATGAGCGCGGCAATGCCATCCGCAAGGAACTTGAAGACGAGATGTTCTCCCGTACGAGCCTCATAGTAAACCACGAGGTAATGGGAAGCCACCAGCGCCTGAGCGAGGCCATCGGTAAAAACCTCACTACATCCATCGACCCTCTGACAACACTTCCGGGACGCGACATGATATCCGAGCGTGCCGACAAACTCATAAGAGAAGACATCGCTAACATGCAGACGAGCGAATCGCCGGACAAGGCATGCCGCCCGTTTACCGTGATCTATCTTGCACTTGACCGTTTCGACAGCATAACGAGATCGATCGGTCATAAGTCCATGGATCTTTTCATCCAGAATATGGCTCACCGTCTCCGTGAAGCTGCAGACCCTACGGACATGGTTGCAAGGATCGATGATGCTGATTTCGTCATACTCTTCAGAAGAGGCTTAACGGAAGAGGCGGAGATAAAGTATGCCGACAAGCTTGCAAGGGAAGCTTCCAGGGCATTCGCGGCTGGTCTTGATTCTATGAACGCGAAGATCTTCTACGGATTTGCACATTACCCTTCCGATTCACGCCATGCAGGCGAACTTATCGCCAAAGCCGAGGAGCGCATGAGCATAGCAGCCGCTGAAGCTTCCGGAACCAACGGCAAGACCATTGAGCAGACCGTACTCTCCGGTGAGGAAGTATTTAAGGATAAGACCAAGGACGAGATCGTCACGATTTTCGAGCGCGCAATGGCAGACGGAAGCATCCGCATGACATACCAGCCGTGCTTCACTTATGAGAAGGAACTCTGCGGCTTCGAAGCCTTCTTAAGGTTTGAGAAGGACGGCAAGGTGATATCTCCCCAGGTATTCCTCGCTGCTGCCGAGAATGCCGGATACATGCGCAGGATCGGCGGTTATTCGATGGAGAATTCGCTGAACGCTCTTGCGGCGGTAAACAGGATCGATCCGAAGCTGACGATGAATATCAACATTTCGACCAATCAGCTCAGAGAGCCCGATTTCATCCAGGACTTCTCGAACATCGTCTCGGCTTCTGACTGCGACGTTAATAACGTAATCCTGGATCTTCAGGAGGAAAGCCTTAAGACCAGCCTTCCGGATATCAGGATGACGATAGAAGAACTTGCCACCACTGGCGTAAAGATGGCTCTGGATAATTTCGGAAGAGGTTATTCCTCATTCAACGCCATCCCGCTGCTCCCGGTATCGATCTTAAAGCTTGACGGCAACTTCACATCAAGCCTTGCAACGGATGCGACGGTAAGGATCCTTACACGTTCCGCGATCTCGCTCATGCACGATATCGACATCACTGTCACGGCCACGGGCGTAGGTCAGGAAGACCAGTTTGAGATCCTCGCAGGCAGCGGATGTGACAGATTCCAGGGACGTTTCCTGGGACAGGCAATATCCACTGATGAACTCGAAGAGTACATCAGAAATCAACGTTGATCTGCCGGGATATTTATAGTTATTCTCAGTTCTTTGCGATATTGATTATGATCTGCGCTGCTTTCTCAAAGCTCATGCAGCTTGTGTTGAGGCAGATGTCGTAGTGTGAAGCCAGTCCCCAGCTGTCATTTCCAAACTGGTCGTGATAAGCCGCACGTTCCTTATCTGCTTTGTTGATCATCTTGCGGGCAGCTTTCTCATCAAGGCCGTCGCGCTCCATGATCCTCTTTATGCGGTCTTCGGGACTTGCCGCGATGAAGACTTTAAGGAGATTGGGCTTGTCGCTCAGGATCTCATCGGCCCTTCTTCCGACGATGACGCAGGGACCCTCCTTCGCGATCTTCTCGATCACTTCACGCTGGGCGTTTGCGGCGATCTGTCTTACAGATGTGTATGCGGGTGTCATGAATCCGACCGACAGGTACAGTGCCGCATCGTTGATCTCTTTCTCATCGATCGATTCAAGATATTTCTCGGCAAGACCGCTCTTCTCGGCGGTCTCCTTTAAAATGTTCATATCGTAATATGGAATCTCCAGTGCATCCGATATGAGCTTGCCGACCGTTCTTCCGCCTGCGCCGTATGATCTTCCGATAGTTATGATCTTTGAAGTTTTTGCTGACATATCAGATACCTCCCCATCTATTACTGTTCTTAAGCACAGAATACCACAAATTCAAGTGTGTTATAATCACCCTATTGTTAAAGGAGCGCAATGAATATGGCCGATTCAATCGTTACTGTCGAGAACGTCTCGCTGAAATATAAGAAGACTGTCCTGACCAACGTTACAATAAGTGCCGGAAAGGGCGAGACGATCGGCCTTTTAGGACTCAACGGTTCAGGCAAATCCACTTTGCTCTCGGCCATTGCGGGCCTTCGAAAGCCTTCCTCCGGCACCATAAAGGTCAACGGAAAGGCTGGTTTTGTTACACAGGAGAACGCGCTCATTGAAGAGCTCACTGCCATGGACAACCTCAAGATGTGGACCCCCATGAGCAGGCAGGATATCCTTAAGGAACTTACTGAAACTGAGCTGTCGATCCTCAAGGTCTCTGACTTTATCGATCTCAAGGTCAAGCGCATGTCCGGCGGCATGAAGAAGCGTCTGGCGATCGCGTCCGTCCTTCTTTCCAAGCCCGATATCCTTCTTATGGATGAGCCCCTTGCAGCGCTCGACATCCCTGCCAAGAATGACATCATCAATTTCGTGGATTCCTTCAGCAAAAAAGGCGGCACCATAATCATCGCCAGCCACAGCGAAGAACTCTTTAAGCATTGCTCGAAAATCTATCTCCTGAAGAAGGGAGTCTCCTCATTACTGCCGGCAGGCATCTCCCCCGCGGAGGCTCTTGATGATTAAAGCATACTGCAAGAGAGTATTGCTTTTCCTTCCCTTTGTACTGTGCTATTTCCTGGTGCTCGGCCTTGCCATGCTGTCACTTGTCGTATATGCATCGGAGTTTCTTTTCGAGAACAGGACAGACAGCATCGTATCAGTTGCGGTATACGTTCCCGACGAGGAGGCATACAGCAAACTGGGCCTTAATCTCGTAAAGCAGATGGACAGCGTCAAGCACACCATCGCCATCGATCAGGTAAAGACCAAGAGCAAGGTAGTACACCTCGTTGAAGACGGCGAGGCGGTTGCCGGCATCATCGTACCCGAAGGCTTCATGGATACGATGGGAACGCCTGATGCGCTTCAGGTCCAGATAATCTACAGGGATGCCGACACGTTTGAGGAACACATAGTAAATGACGTGGTCTACGCCATGAGCGATATCCTGGGCACGACCCAGTGCACGATACTGACCGCGGGCGAGTATGCAGAAGAATATCTAGGAATGGATTCCGGCGACGTTTATGACGTTGAGAGCTCCATATCCAATAATCTCTTCGACTATGTAATGGACCGCAAGACCGCATTCCGCAAGGTCAATCTCGATGACCTCGTCGCAAAATACAACGTCAAGCTTCAGCTTGCCGCTTCCTATACTCTCTACATCATCATGATGTCGGTCTTTGTCATATCATTCTTTTACAAGGGCAACAACGCCGTATTCCGGGCGCGCGCAAAGCTCTCCGGCATAGGAACATGGAAGCTGTTCCTCATAGAATCCGTGTGCGCCGCCGTAATGATGTATATCCTCTACGTGCTGATCTTTATCAGCGCAAGCTTTATCTTCGATTCCATGAAGGTCCTCTCACTGGTCACGATCATTCCGGTGATCCTCATCGTCGCACTGATAGGAACCGCGCTCTGCTACCTAGTCAAAAGCCCGGCCGCAGTCTCCTACATCATGTTCGGTGCGGGCACGAGCCTCATGTATCTTGCCGGAGGCCTTATACCTCTGGACTTCATGCCGCGCTTCTTCCAGAATGCGGCTGCATTTAACCCGCTGCACTACCTGATCCTGTTCTTTATGAGGTCGATGTTCCTATGAGATTATTTCTGAACAGATTATCGGTACTTGCCAAGCGGAGCCTGATCAACCCCGCGATGTATGTCATGAGCGGCGCCATCATCATCCTGGCACTGCTTGTCATTTTCGTTCCGGAGAAAGACACTTCGGTCTATATTCCCGTCGCAGTATTGAATGAGGATACTTCAGATGATACGGAAGAGATCGTAGACGATCTCTGCAGCTCAAATTCCATATTCCATTTCTATGAAGTGGACAGTGAGAAAGAGCTTTATAAAGATCTTGCTTCAGGCAAAGCCAATACAGCTTATATCTTCCCTAAGGGCTTCGTTGATCACCTTACTGAGAAGGGCTCCAAATATGACGTCAAGCAGGTCTATACGCCCGCTTCAAGTTTCCCCTTCCTCTCAAGGGAAGAGATATTCTGCCGCTTCTATTCCTACAGCTGCCGACGCATCATCTGCGACACCTTTGCAGAATACGGTTACGAGGTTGATGCTCACGATCCGGAACTCGAGAAGCTCTTCGGGAAATACATTAAAGACCAGTCTCTCTTCGCGCTCGAAAATGTTGAGGGCGAGGTCTACAATGCCATCACCAAATCCGAGAAGATCCCCATCCCGCTTTACAAGTTCGCCGGATTCTTTATCTTCACGGCTGCCCTTCTCGGCACTCTCGCATTCTTAAACGACCAGGATAACAGGATCTATCTGAGGTTCAGACTTTTCGAGCGCATATACTTAGGACTCATACAGGTGGCGGTATTCACGCTGCCCGCGGCTATAGTTTCAGTGATCTGCTTCCTCGTCTCAAGGACGCAGTTCTCACCTCTTCATGTCCTTGTCTATACGCTGCTCGTAACATTCATCGCATTTGCCGCCGGAACCGTCATGACACTGATCCCCATCCGCACCGCACGCTCGAGGATCTTCTCGTCGATCCTGCCGGTATATCTCATCTTATCGTTCCTGTTCAGCGGCATCCTGATGGATCTTACAAACTTCGGAACGGCGCTTAAGACACTGGCAAGCTTCTTCCCGCCGTCAATGTTCTAAACACAAACTTAAAGGGCCGCACCATTGAAAGGTACGGCCCTTGTCATTTACTTGGAAATCCTTTTCAAATCAGAAATCAAAGCTTCTTGTGTAGTACTTGAGGACATCACCGTAGTCATCCACGTAATCTTCGATCAACTCGTCAACGAGCTTCTCATCCATAGGTACCTTAACAGGGTTTGCAGCAGCGCCGAATGAGCTTACGAAAGAATTGAGCACTGTTGCCTTGGTGTTGAGCGAACCGCCTGCAATGATGAAGAGGTTGGAGCCGTTGATCTCGACGGAGATAGCGACGTCACCCTTGAGCTGCTTGCAGAGATCCTCGAAATCATCCTCATCGTAAACAGAATCTACGAAATCCATGACATCGTCATTGTTGAGAAGGATCTTAGCGAGTTTTGCAACATCGATGTGGAATCTGAAGTAACCCTCATTCTTTGAAGCATAGAACTCTTTGTTTGTGAGATCCTTTTCGTCGATTCCTGCTGTATCGAGCATGTCCTCAACGAACTCCATGAAATCTTCCGCATAGTTATCGTCAAGTGAGAGCTGGAGTGCGAAAGCGCCGTCTACCTTAAGATCTGCGAGCTCCTCAGGATCCTCGAGGTCGTCAAAATCCTCAAGACCGATGCACTTTGCCGCAAGAGCCATGGACTTAACGTCATCAGCATCGATAACCTCGGAAAGGCCGAGCTGACGGAGGAAATATTCAACCTCATCAGGCTCATCCTCAATGAGATCCTCGTCTGCATATGCATAGATACCGTCTTCAAGATCGTCGATCTCCGGTCCGTCATCTTCAAGTTCGAATTCCTCGAGCTTCAGCTTCTCGCAGGCCTTAACAAACTTCTCTGAGGTGATCGTGGTAGTCTTTCCGCATCCTGCGAAAAGAACACTAAGCATAGTTACTGCAACCAGGCACGCCATAACCTTAATCTTCTTCATAATTAATCTCCCTCCAAGTGAAATTAAGGTGATTATACTACAAATCATAATTATTTGACTTGTCCCGCAGATTAAAATCGCCCTGATATATCTGTTTTTTTGTATATTTCGCGAAAATGGCCTCTAAATCAAGCCCGGTATTGTAAGAAATCGTCTTTTCGCGTAAACAAATGTCAAATGCCGTGATATCATTATTTCTAAATCAGAGGGGGTGTTTTCTCATGCGCGAAAAATGGTCATCCAGATCCGCTTTTATCCTTGCATCGATCGGTTCAGCCGTAGGTTTGGGCAACGCCTGGAGATTCCCGGGCCTGGCAGCAAAATACGGCGGCGGTGCTTTCCTTTTCGTTTACCTTGTAGCAATGCTCGTTATCGGCATTCCGCTTCTCATGATGGAGATCTCTGTCGCAAGATACACAAGACAGGGCGCTCCGGGCTCCATGCGTGCCATGAATAAAAAGATAGAGGGTGTCGGCTGGCTTGCAGTTTCAAACGGTATCGGCATCTCGATCTACTATGCGGCGGTTTTCGCGTGGGTAATACTGATGTTCGTCTTAAGCTTCAAGTTCTCCGACATGACCGGCAACACTGATGCGGCAAGCTCTCTCTGGGCCGAAACGATCAAGACCACCGGGACCACAACAGGCTTTACGACGATCTCATGGCCTGTTGTAGGAAGCCTTATCGCGGCATGGGCTCTTTGCTATGTCTGCATCCGCAACGGCACGACATCAGTCGGCAAAGTCGTTAAGTTCACAGTAACCCTCCCCGTTATCTGCCTTCTTATCATGGCGATCAGGGGCATATCTCTTCCCGGCGCAATGCAGGGCTTTGCAAAGCTCTTCATCCCCGAATGGAAAGCTCTGGCAGATTCCAATCTCTGGGTAGATGCGATCGGCCAGGTCTTCTATTCACTCTCGACATCCATGGCGATCATGTTCGCCTACGGCTCATTCCTTAATAAGGATTCCAACATCGTTGTCGACACAATAATCATCGCTTTCTCCGACATGTTCGTAAGCATCCTCGCCGGCATCGTTATGTTCACGACAATGGCAGGCGTCGGCATGCTCGACAACATGTCCGCATCCGGCATCGCAACGGCATTCATCATCTACCCGCAGGCAATAGTAAAGATTTCCAACAGCGGTATCTTCAACATGATCTTCGCCTTCATCTTCTACTTCTGCCTGATCACACTTGCGATAGACTCACTCTTCTCCATCATCGAAGGAATCTCAACTGCTCTGTCTGACAAGTTCAAGCTCGACAAAAAGAAGACGACACTCAGGATCTGCATCATCGAAGGCATCATCAGCCTTATCTACGTAACAGGCGCAGGTCTCGCAGTCCTCGACATCGTCGACTACTTCATCAACAGCTACACATTGATCCTCACAGGCATCCTCGAGATGGTCGCTGCAGGCTGGTTCTTCAAGACAACAAAGATCCTGGACGAGCTCAACCGCAACACGGGTTCTTTCAAGATGCCAAAGTGGTGGTTCCTGCCTTCCATCAAGGTCATCTCCCCTGTCGTCCTCGCAGGCCTTTTCATCTGGAACCTTGTAAACCTCATCAAGGGCGGCGGCATCTACGGTGCTGCTGACGGTTACTCACTCAAGGCCAACATCATCTTCGGCTGGGTACTCGTTGCCCTGATCCTCTGCTCCGGCCTCATCATCAAGCTCATCGTCAAGATCAAGTCCAAAGATGATTTCGAAGAAGACAACAGAACATGGGATGAACTGAAAGAGTCCTGATATTTGTTAGCTTATGCTTCAAGCGCCTCCCGGAATGGGAGGCGTTTTTTATGAGTGCGGAAATTGCCCCTCCCTTCATCTGAAATTGCCTGGAAATATGGTTCCCTGAATCTATAGTTTCTTGTCGGATGTTTGTATGGTTTTGTCGGCATTCTTGTCGGTTATCAAACAGAAATGACGACAATTTGCAGGTTTGATGTCGGTTTTGCCGGCTTAATTGCAGGTTATTAAAGTCAATTTTGCAGGTAAACTTATTTCATATGTTTCCGGAAACATGCGAAATTAGCATCTGACGACGTCATCTTTTACATAGACCGCCAATGACCGCAACCTGCCTGAACACCCAAAACAGATCAGACGTTGCAGTCAAGGACGTAAGCATTCGCAAGAATGTGCCGAAGGCATCCTTGACGGCTTAAGGCTGATCTGTAAAACAAGCATGGACGGTTGCGGTTGGTGTATTCCCAAAATAATAAGGGTTTTGTATATGGGCCACCCGCTTTCTTTGAATTTCAAAACTTGTTGTATAATAGGCGTGGCAAGGACAAGCATTTTTTTGTGGTGGGTGTAATGAACGTTACTATCGTATGCGACGTGCTGGGCGAACCTAACAACGGCACCAGCGTGGCAGCTTACAATCTCATCAACCATTTAAAGTCGCAGGGACATAATGTCCGCGTCGTTTGCTGTGATGCGGATAAGAAGGGTGAGAGCGGTTTTTGCATCGTGCCCACATTAAATCTCGGTCCTATCGTCAATGCTGCGCTTGCACGCAATGAGGTCGTGGCGGCAAAGGCAGATCCCGCAATCCTGGAAGATGCGATCAAAGATGCTGATGTCGTGCATCTTCTCATGCCGTTCCCACTCTCGTGGAAAGCCGTAAAGATCTGCGAGAAATACGGTGTTCCGATGACGGCAAGCTTTCATGTCCAGGCTGAGAATTTCACATGTCATCTCGGCATGATGAAGTCCAACATCGCGACAAAGGAAGTCTATAAATATTTCTACAAAAAAGTTTACGACCACTGCACGCTGACACATTATCCGACTGAGTTCATCAAGGAGGATTTTGAGAGCAACATCAAAAAGCATGTACCTTCCAGAGTAATATCGAACGGTGTGAACGAATCATTTTTCGAGCCCGCGCCATTAGAAGCGATAATCAGGCAGAAGCAGAAGAATAACGATAAATTCACGATCGTGGTCGTCGGAAGATATTCCTCCGAGAAAGCCCAGCAGGTGCTGATCAAGGCGATTGCAAAATCCAAGTATAAGGACAGGATCAAGCTCATAATGGCGGGCGAAGGTCCGAAGGGGCGCATGTACAGAAGGCTCGTTAAGAGGAACGGCGTCGACTGCGAGATGAGATTTATCGAGCATAACGAACTCAAGGAAGTTCTTAATGCTGCCGACCTTTATGTCCACACGGCTTATGTTGAACTTGAATCGATCGCGTGCCTTGAGGCGATCGTAACGGGTCTTGTGCCTATCATTTGTGACTCCAAGAGAAGTGCCGCGAGATTTTTCGCGCAGGACGACAGATGCCTGTACCGCAAGTGGGATCCGGAAGATCTTAAGAACAAGATCGAGTATTTCATGGACAACCCGGAAGAACTTAATGCTTGCAAGGAAAAATATAAGACCCAGGCTAATGTATCCAGGCTTGGCGAGTGCATGAACAAGATGGAAGAGATGCTGCAGGAAGCGGCAGGGATGCGCGAGAAAGAGGCCTGATCCATGAAGGAGAAGACTGTCTACTATTCCGATCTGTTAAATGATGATTTCGCGGGCACTGACATCAATACTGTCGTGCTTCCCGAAGATTACAGATATTTCCCGAAGACGGCTATAAGGCGGGGCTTTGCGGGCGGACTGAATTTTGCAATATCACCTCTTATCCTGCTGCTTCAGGAAGCTGTTTACGGCGAGAAGATCGTCGGCCGCGGAAAGCTTAAAGGCTACCGCAAAGACGGTTTTTACCTTTACGGCAATCACACAAGGACCATGGGCGACGCTTACTGCCCCGGGCTCCTCGCGTGGCCCAAGAAAGCTTATATCGTCGCAAGCGCAGACTGCTTCTCGATCAAGGGCATAAGAAGGCTCGTCCAGGATCTGGGCGGGATCGCGCTTCCGAACAATCCCAAAGGCTTCAAGAATTATTCGCAGGCAATGAAGCAGCACGCCGAGATGAACCACATAATCACTTTGTATCCCGAGGCGCATATCTGGCCGCAATATACGGGGATCCGCCCTTTTAAGCCGTCGACGTTCCACTATCCTGCTGAGACCGGAAAGCCCGTCTTCACTTTTACTACGACATGGCAAAAAAGAAAGATCCTGCCCGGCGCAAGGACTGTCGTCTACGTTGACGGGCCGTTCATTCCCGACATGGATCTTCCGATGGACAAGCGCAAGGAAATGCTCAGAAATGAAGCCCTCAAAGCCATGACTGAGAGCGCAAAGAATTCTAACTACGAGAAGATACATTATGTATTCAGGCCCGGTAATGACGCTTGAATCCAAGGCTCTTGTGTATAATATGTAAAACTTCCACCCTTTAAGGAGCCTATTCTTGACCAAACCGGACCCCAAAAAACTCATTCCGCTTCTTCTGATGATCTATACCGTGGCCGGCATCATCGGCTTTATCTATGAGGAGATCTGCGGATATATCAATGAGGGCGAATGGTTTAAGCGCGGCACGACTTATGGCCCCTGGATCCCCATCTACGGCTTCGGCGCTTTTCTGATATTCTTCCTTACCGTCAAGGTCAGGAAAAAAACTTTGCTCGTATTTCTCATCTCGTCACTTGCCTGCGGATTGTTCGAGCTGTCGGCGGGTTTCATTCTCGATAAGGTTTTTCACTTAAGACTCTGGGATTATTCACAGGTTATCCTGAACTGGGGTCATGTCAATGGTTATATCTGTATCAGATCGGTCATCACCTGGGGCATCTTCGGACTGCTGCTCATGATGGTGGTCCTGCCGCTTGTAGAGAAGTTCCAAAAGAGGCGCCCGAAGGCATTTAACATTGTTACAATCGCTCTGTTCAGCCTGTTCGTGCTGGATATTATCTTAAGCCTCAGCATCAAATATATTGGTAAATAACCGCCGGAAAATGCGGCCGTCAAGGAGATGAACATGGACAAAGCCTACCTCAGATCAAGATTTCCGATGCTGATGCTGGTTTTTGCTTTCGGCGGGATATTCGGGTTCGTTTATGAGGAGATCTTCTACAGATTCGACCTTGGCGAGTGGGTCAAGCGCGGCACGACATTCGGTCCGTGGATCCCGATCTACGGCTTCGGCGCGATAATAATCCTCGGCATGACGTTCAAATTCAGGAAGAATCCTTTGCTGGTCTTTCTTTTCGCGACCATAGCATCAGGCGTCCTGGAACTCGTCACGGGCTGGGTGATCCTCAAATTCTTCGGCGTAAGGCTCTGGGATTACAACACCGAGATCTGGAACTGGGGCAACATCAACGGCTTCGTGTGCCTGAGATCGGTCCTCTTCTTCGGCGTGTCCGGCGTTGTCCTGCAGTTCATCCTGATGCCTTTGTTCGCCAAGCTCGAAAATAAGCTGCCCCGCAAAGCATGGCTCGCGCTTTGCTTTATCCCGGCATGCATCTTCATCCTCGACATCGCAGTAAGCCTTATCTGCAAAGCCGTAAAATAAGCGCGGGGCCCGAATCCCTTAGGTCAGGCATCTATACAAAATTATCCCAATTGTCCTGACACATAAACTTTTGGCGAATGTTATTATATTTGAAGATTTTCAAACATGAGGAAAGAGGAATGTTTATGAACAGGATCGATATATGGCAGGACGGCGAATATAAATACCCACTGGCTTTTGAATTCAAGCCCAATCTCAGATCCTATCTTCTTGATGACGGTCAGACACATCCCTGCATGATGGTCCTTCCGGGCGGCGGATATGCCGTCGTGGTCCCGCCTGAAGGCGAGCTCGTCGCAAAAGAGTTCAACAAACGCGGCTACAACTGCTTCGTCATGACATATACGACCAACCAGCTCATGAGAGAGCCTGTCCTGGACCAGGCTATGAAGGATCTTGCAAGGGCCATAAGATTTGTAAGAAAGAATGCTTCACAATATCTGATCGACCCTTCAAAGCTTTACATTTGCGGGTTCTCCGCAGCAGCCCACGTTTGCGCTTCGGTCTGCGATTACTGGGATGAGATCAGCGATGAGAATCCAGAATATAAGGACATCTCATGCCGCCCTGACGCAGCGATACTTTCTTATCCGGTAATAACATCAGGCGAATATGCGCATCAGGATTCCTTCCGTTTCCTGTTGGGCGCTGACATCTACGACCGCGATGACGAAGAGGCGAAATATCTCCTTGACCGCTTCTCGCTCGAAAAGCACGTTAAGGCGACCAATCCCCCCTGCTTCATCTGGCAGACGGAAACAGATAACCTCGTACCGGTTAAGAACAGCTACCTTTATGCCGAAGCACTGAAGGAAAAGGGCGTTCCTTATGAACACATAACATTCCCGGAAGGCTTCCACGGACTTTCGATCCCGAACGAAGACTGGGCAACCGGTAACCACGGCGAACCGTATACCGCAGAACAGAGCTTCGCGCTCGTAAATGCAATAAAGCAGGGTCTTATCGAGGCGCCTGAGGACGGCGCAAAGAGCCTTCTCAATTTCCTTATGCCGCCTCCGCCCGATTTCAAAGTACCTCAGGTTCCCGAAGTATGCATCTGGCCGGAAAAGGCAGACAGGTTTATTAAGAGTTTGTAAGAAGGAAACGTGCTTGTACACCTCTGCCTAAATATATAAAACCCAATATAAACAGAAAATCACAACTGGTTTATTTCATCAATAATAGATTGAGCTTCAGAAGAATGAGGCCCAATCTCATTGTCATAATTTATACTTGTATCATTATAAATCTCAACACTAAAAACTTTAATTACCGTGCCTTCTTCATAGTAACCAAGGCCATCTATTTCGGTAAGCCTGTGCCTATGTTCTACACAATAAATAACGCCGGCAAATCCGCTTTTATACAAAACTGATCCACCATCTTTTATCTCACTTTTCCTTGGGAAAAGAATTAATAATAAAAGCAGTACGGCAGTGAGAATAAATAACCATACGATGCTATTATGCTTTTTTTATTTTCTCTCAAGAATATAACTCCATATGCAATAACAGATTATTGTATTTAATCTAATCTTCCCATTTAATACTACCCCCATTAATCAAATCGTTTACTGATTCAACTTCCGAAGAGTGAGTTCCTAACGTTACTTTGCTCTCATCAGAACTAGGAATATGAATTATATCTATTCCGAAAACAGAAATAACTGTTCCTGTCTCATAATATGTCTCGCCGTTTTTAATTGTCAGTCTGTTCCGGTTTTCAACAGTATATATGGTCATAAATCCTCTATAGCCGGTTGTACCACCGTCCAGCAGCTGAAATTTTCTCGGGAACAATACAAACACCGATAAAACTACCACTAGACTAATTATGAAGATCCTAACTGTTTTGTTTTTCATTTTTTCCTTTATTAATTTGTGGTTTTCCAAAAAGCACAACCTTTATTTACTCTGTAGGAAAAAGTATGCTTTCAATTTCTTTGTCTAATTCATTAAACTCAGCATCATTTTTCTCAACAGCTAGATGACTGTAATCCACATGAACATTATTATATACCTCATGGCCAAAGATATAAATAACACAGCCTACTTGATAGAAAATATTACCTCCTTCATCATAGAAACTGTGATAGTTGTCTATCTCATATATTAATCCTTTGCAAAAACTACAATACCGTGCTGAACCGCCATCTTTAACATATTGAGCACGCGGAAACAAAAGAAATACAGCAATCAAAACGAATAATACTATCCATACAAAAACAGTTTTCTTATGCTTCTTATTATTTTTCATGCACATCACCTTTATACAACTTTAAATTTCCAAGAATTTTCTACAATATCTAAAATTGCCCTAATATACCAAAGGTTCAAATAAATCGACCAATACTGCTGGTGTTAATGATTTTTTGCTGCTCCTATTTTCGGGATATTGAAATTGAATTAAGAAAAACAAACCGAACAATCCGGCACCTGCGATATAATACTCAATATGTTTAACAAAACGAAGGACATAATATGGAAATAACCGACAAGCGTATAGATGCCGGAAAAGCATTTGACTGGGGAAAGACATCTGAATATTACGCAAAATACAGGGATATCTATCCCGATATCTTCTACCGGAAAGTTGCTGACAGAGGACTTTGCGTAGAGGGCCAGAAGGTCCTGGATCTGGGAACCGGGACGGGCGTTCTGCCGCGCAACATGTATAAATACGGTGCGAAGTGGACAGGAACCGATATCTCACCCGAGCAGATTGAACAGGCAAAAAGGCTTGCAACGGAAGCAGGGATGGATATTGATTTCAAAGTAGTTTCTGCGGAGGAACTCGATTTTCCTGACGCTTCTTTTGATGTGATCACCGCATGCCAGTGCTTCTGGTATTTTGATCACGATAAGGTGATGCCTGAATTTTCGCGCCTGCTCAAAAAAGGCGGAAAGCTCGTGATACTTTACATGGCGTGGCTCCCTTTTGAAGATGAGATTGCAGGAAAGAGCGAAGAGCTGGTATTAAAGTACAGCCCGGACTGGACTGGTGCGGGAAGCACGAGACGTCCTAACTGGGTGCCGGATGTGGCGTATGAGTTTTTCGATATGGAAGAACACGAGGAATACGATGTCATGGTGCCGTTCACAAGGGAATCCTGGCACGGGCGCATGATCGCATGCAGAGGAGTCGGAGCGTCTTTATCGCCTGAAGAACTCGCTTCGTGGGATAAGGAACACAGGGCGATGCTTGCTGATGTTCCTGATGAATTTGAGATCAAGCATTTTGCAGCAATAACAGTACTTAAAAAGAAGGTTTGACCAATGACAGAATACAGGATCGCAACAGTTGAAGATATGGAGCTCCTGATGGAGAGCCGCCTTGAGATGCTGAAGGTCGTAAATAACCTGCCCGAAGATCACGTGTTTTCCGACCTGATCGTTGAAGAAAGCGAAGAGTATTTCAGAGACGGTGACCAGACTACCGTGCTTGCATTTGTTGACGGAAGGCTCGCCGGCTGCGCTTCGATCAGTTTCATAAGGATAATGCCGACATTCTCGCATCCGACGGGAAGGCGCGGACATCTGATGAACGTATATACGAGGAATGAATACCGCCGTCAGGGACTCGCAAGGAAGATGGTGGAGATGCTTATCGAAGACGCATGGAACAAGGGCGCGACGGAGATAAGCCTTGATGCAACGAAGCTTGGAAGACCCCTTTATGAAGCGCTTGGCTTTAAGGATTCAACTGAGTGCATGGTGCTTACGAGGGATATATGAGCGTCACATTGCGGAAAGTTACAAAGGAAGATATCAGAACTGTCTGGGAAATGCAGATCGAAGCATTCAAGGACCTTCTTGCGGTCTATCAGGACTACGATATGAGTCCCGGAGCCGAGAGCATCGACAAGGTTGAAGCAAGATTCAATCAGCCGTGGACAACCTATTTCTTCATTGTCGCCGATGATACCGATGTCGGTGTCATCCGTGTGGTCGACAAAAAGGACGGCTCCAGGAAACGCATCTCACCTTTATGGATAATGAAGGAATTCCGCGGCCTAGGGTTTGCGCAGGAGGCAATACTTGCCGTCGAGAAGATCTACGGCTCTGACAACTGGTGTCTTGATACGATACTTCAGGAAAAGGGCAACTGTCACCTCTATGAGAAGATGGGATACCATCAGACAGGTAGGATCAACAACATAAATGAACGCATGGATATCGTTTACTACGAGAAGGATTGATTATGAGATTAAGGGCTTACAGGACTGATGACGCCAGGATAATAACAAGCTGGGTAAGGAGTGAAGAGGAACTCTACAAGTGGTCTGCTGATAGATTCAATGTCTATCCCCTTCCTCCCGAAGTGATCGACAAAAGTTACCAGGACCAGCTTAAGACAGGGCGCTTTATACCTCTCACCGCAGTTGATGAAGAGGAAAAAGTTGTCGGGCATTTCATCATCAGGTACCCTGATCCGAATAACGACTCATCGGTAAGATTCGGCTTCGTTATCGTTGATCCGGACATAAGGGGCAAGGTGTGCGGCCGTGAAATGCTCCGTTTGGGGATCTCATATGTGAAAGAGAATCTTACTGCGACCAGGATCGACCTGGGTGTTTTCGAGAACAACCCCAAAGCAAAGAGATGCTATGAATCTCTGGGATTCAAAGACTATGGTTCTCATGAGTTCCCTGCTCCGTATGGCACATGGAACTGCATTGACATGGAGCTGAATATCTAAAGCCGGAAGCGGCAACCTCAAACAAAGAACGACCTGGCGGGGAATGTTGGCAGGAAGATATATTTTCGCGGTTCCGGGCAAGATCATCCGGGCAAAACGTCACACTCAGCGTCACTGAAGTTTTCGACGAGTTCAATGAAGCGTAGTATAACAAAAACCGTACTTTTTCACATCCGAAAAAAGTACGATTTTGACCCTGGCTCCGTGCGAGACCTCATATCGTACTTTTTCACACCCGAAAAAAGTACGATTTCACCCTTCGCTCTGTGCGAGACGTCGTGCACGATTTGGTTACGGAAATGGCATATCTCATCACCATTTCGTAACCGCGTGCATTATCAGATTATCAGGAACCGGTCAGTTACCGGTTACTCTTACTCTTCGTCCTCGACATTCCCGATCGGAATATAAGGTCCGATGTATTCCCTGGTTGAGGTTACGATAACGTCTTCAGAGCCGAAAGTGATCACTTCGATCTCGGCTTTTAAGTACTCTTCTTTCAAAATACTGTTACTCATTTTTCACTCCTTGATATTTCCATTTTTATAATACATTTTTTGGCGGTGAATTCCACCGCAATATCATTCGTAGATGTCTTTGGAACTCATCCAGAAATCAGGAACGTGACCTAAGTTGGACAGATTAGGCTTGCTCCTGAATATCAGGCTGTAGATCGTATTTCCGTATGTTCCGAAAAGATCGTCATAAAGAGCCTTGTTCATTGCATAGTATGTATCCGGATCGGCAAATTCATATACCTTCATGTTGCTCTTTACATAGCGCCAGCAAAGGTGTGTGCGTCCCGTGTGCATCTTATGTGCTGCAGTATCACTCTCTGCCACTTTCAATGCCTTGTTCCAGAGGCCCTCACATCTCGCAAGAGCTTCCTCGGGCATCTGGTTCTGTGCATCCATCCCCGACGGATAGTAGTTAGCGAACAGACGCGATGCGGGTGCATCGTAAGTTGCGACTTTGTCACGGTAATAGAAAGCGCTTGTACCGGCAGCATGGTTGGGACCGACATTGCTGTGGTTCTTGGCCTGTGTCTCCATGATCTCCATTGCCTCAAGAATGTACGGAGCGCTCTTTCCGTAGAATTCGTTCATGAAGAATTTGATCTCCTTATCCACATCAGCGTCGGGATTCTCGAGAAGCACGGTGGAAAGGTAAATTCTGAGATCGCCAAACTCTGAGTTAGTGTCCTTGTGGGCATCGTTGCTCTGCAGATAGATACCGGATACACCGAGGTCACGGTAGTGCCTGATGTCGTGCGAGAGCATTCCGATATTAAGATACGGTCCCGAAGTATATTTCCAGTTTGCATTGTAATCCCAGATCCAGAGCAGACCTGTGTCATCACCCTTGCAAAGCTCTGCCCAGCCTTTCAGGTACGGGTACATCTCGCCGCCGTTGCGTACACAGTCTGAAGCGTCGCAGTCATGCGCATAACATCTCTCGATAGCTGCATATCTGATAATGACGTGGTCATCAACAGGGATCCCTACCGGCGGATTGTTGCACTTTACGTATGCGAGCATATCGATATAAACGTTGGTGTAGCCTGCGGCTTTAACATCCCGGGATATCGCGTTGCAGAGTGTCAGATATAGTGCTGCATCCAGAAGCCCCTCTTTCTTGCTGGCAGGCTCGTGAGCCAGACGGAAATTGACGCAGTCACTGCACATACAGATATTTCCGTTATCACCGTGAGACAGTGAGATTATCTGCATGGGTGCGTCAGGGTCGTAATTGCCTTCTTCGAGAATATCGAAAACATGCTTTTTTACGATCGGGTATATGTCAGGATTCGAGAGGCAAAGCTGATCTTCTGTTCTGTAATAGTTTCCATCATCATCCTTGCGCAGCGCATAGTATTCAGGGTGTTCAGCAAAATACTCTGACGGAGGCACGAATTCAGCCAGCATGGTGTGAGCCTGTCCGGGCTGAAGACCACCGTACGCATTAGCATAGTCAGGATGGTAAAGATACCATGAATCGGCACCGGGCTGGTTCCGGACATTAACGTTGACGTAGAAACCGTTGATGCCGTTGGCCAGCGACATCATACGGTTCTCGCCCTTGCTTGTAAGTCCGAAGCAGGTATCGATATCGGTGAACATGAATGCTCTTTCATGCTCGATATCCATGTTGCCGTCATACTTGAAGTGGGACTGGTGGGTTATATATCCGTCCTCATAGGAGAGCCAGAAATATCCTCCGCAGAGTGCAAGAAACTTTGCAGCGCCGTCGATCGTTCCACGCTTGCCGTTGCCTAAGATGGCAACACCGTTGCTGTAGGATTTGATCATGTAAGCGCCGTCAGCTTCGCTGAACATATCGCCGTGAGGACGGTTGGTGTTTCCTACTGCGATCTCAAATCTGCTTCCCTGCGGAGTACTGTCTTTGCCGATAGACGGAGTGTAGCCGTCCACTTTCGCGATATATGTTGAGAGGAGCTGTGCAGCCAGCTGTTCCTCAGCCGTGGCATTTGCGGGAATGATGATATCTGCCTCCGGCATGTCATTCGTAAACTTACTGTTCTTGTAAGTTGAGAGGGATTCAAAGCCTTCGAGATCTTCTATCTCGGTTCCGCCTTCACCGCCTTCTCCGTAGTGATTTACTGCCTGGAAGTATTTCTTAGCAGAATCACCGAAGCCCAGCATGTATCTAACGCCGTCCTTTATCGACTGCGGTACGTCAGCCGCAACGACAGCGCTTGCATAGGATTCGTAGCTGTATGTGAGTGTGCCGCTTATTGCGTTGCCGCCGTCTTTGTAGACGAGCTTGAAGGGTGTTCTGAAATAAAGCGAGGATATTCCCGTGAATGTTGCCCTGTAGGAACCGTCGTTCTGCTTGACGAATTTGTTGGATGCTACCTTGTGTACTATATCCTTGCCGTCTATTCCGGTATATGTGATCTCAGCATATGTCGTTGATGTGGGTTGTCCCGTGAATTTCGCAAAGACAGCGAGGTCAACTGTGTTTCCGAATATGAGTGCCACATTCGTAAAGCTGACCGTGCTTCCTGAAAGTGTTGTCAGGTTGTAGCATGATGTCGGATTCTCTACCATGCCCGCGCCCAATGCCTGTTGTGCTTCGGTGAGCTGGTTGTTAACGGGATTTGCCGCATTGATGTTGAAGTATGCCTGTGTAGACGCGCCGTAGTTCAGCATGTCTACCAAGAGCGCGCAGAGCTTCCTGCTTACTTCATCAGTGTTGTTCTGGTTTGCATTAAGCAGATACATCGCATACTGCTTGAGAGTAAGAGACTTGGTCGAACTCTTATATGTCTGACCGCCCTTGTCGGCAGATAATGAGAACTTCACCTTGTTGCCGAGTTCGGCAGCGCTTATCCCCCTGTAGGTGAACGCATATTCTCCTGCCTGGCTATCGTAGGTATAGTCCGTGATGGTGGACTTGACCCATGTGGGAGAGG
>JAFWQC010000123.1 GCA_017509245.1 Clostridiales bacterium
AGTTTTTCCATGAAGCGTTCCTGCCAGCCTGGGAGCCTTTCCCTGAACAGTTTCCAATCTGCTTTTGTGACTATCTCTTCCATTTAATTATCCTCTTCGCTTATATCTTCGATCATGACCGTCGTGAACGGCATATTATAAGATCCTCTGGTCGTTATTCTGAGATCAGGCTCCCATGTCTCATATGCAAACTCGAAAGTTCCAATGCAGTCATATACCATGATCGTGAGCAGCAGATCATCCATTAAGTCATCAACTTCCATCTCAGGATCCTCATATTCCTTGCGAAGCTCTGTAATCTTGACCTGCAGTTCTGCGCGGATCCTGTTCCTGGCCAGCTTATCAAAAATCTCAGCCTTTTCTCTGACCTTCTCAAACAGCTCGAAAGCTTTATTCGCATCGGTCATTTCTTCGTTTGGTTCCCAATAGACATCAACGGTGTCATCAAGGAAGTAAACTTCAGATGAATATGCACCCAAGAAATGGTTATAGCTGATCTTCTCGCCGTCACTCAAAGTATAAGGAAGAAGGTTAAACCCGGGGATCAGGGGAATATCATTAACCGTGAACTCATCAAAGCCCTTTTCGAGAGTCCCTGAGAGGTAATATGTGTTATCTTCATCATAGAGATCCTCATCGTCATCTTCAGATTCTGCTACCTTATAGGCAACTTCGATCCTTGTTCCTTCAGGTTCAAACAGATGAACATCTCCTGAATACAGAAGTGCAATATTGACCGGGACAAGAAGGCCTTTGATATCATCGGCTCCGATCTTTGCATCAGAAGCATCTCGGTTGATCTGTGGAAGGAGCTTTTCTGTGAATTTGTCCCAGATCTCTTTCTCCCAGCGTTCTTTATCTTTATATAGTTGCTCGAAAGTATATTTCACGGCATTAATACCGTTCTCGTCGTCGGGTTCAGCCACCAAAGCAAACTCCGTGACTTGTCCGGACCATTCGGCTTTAAGGATGAATGCCTGGTCTATTTCCTTATATTCGGCGATCATGCCGTTAAAGAGTGTTATTGTCTTTGTCATGATCTCACCTCACCACAATCTGCTATACAAGGACAGATCTGTTAGTTTGTCCTTCGTCTCATCATCGTACGGAATAATGGTCTTGATCTCATAGAATTCTCCGGCCTTACGCAATACGAGCACAAGTTCCGGTTCCTCGATAAGTTCACGGTTGATGTGAAGAGGGATCATCCAGGAGATAGACCCGGTCAGGGTAGAATAGCTCGGCTTTGCATATGCCGGGTCTCTGAGTTGCATCTTAAGACCAATCTCTAATGCATTCTTGATCTTTGATGCCAGTTGAGCATCTGACAGTTCACGGACATTCTCAGGGAAGCGGTGACGCCTTTCCTCGATGATATGGAACAATGCGCGTGGCGTAATATCGAAGTCATCTATAGAAGCACGGAATGGGATCTCGCCATCGTTAAAGAAGGTAATAGGTAATACCTCAACATTCTCGGACTTGTCCGTGATGAATCCGTCGAAGATATATTCCTTCTTGCTCTCTACTATCTTATGCGGAACATATATCCCA
>JAFWQC010000014.1 GCA_017509245.1 Clostridiales bacterium
CGCAAAGATCGATCCTTCCCGCCTGCCTGAAGGAATAACCGAGATAAATGATATTCCATACTTAAAATACGGCCATCCCTCGCAGACTCTTGACGTGTATCTTCGCCGTGACGGTTTGAAGAAGCCTATCCTCATTGACATCCACGGCGGCGGATTCATAACAGAGGACAAAGCGATGAACAGGATGTTCGGAAATTACATGGCTTCCATCGGTTTTGCCGTCTTTGACATCAACGTAAGGCTCGCATACCCCGAATTCACGGTCTTTGACCAGATAGAGGACATTGATAGAGCTGTCAGATATGTCATATCGCACGCTGATGAATACGAATGCGATCCTTCTGAAGTTTATATCGCAGGTCACTCTTCAGGCGGCGTACTGGCCGTGGCTGAAGCGCTTTTGTGCGTAGATCCCCTGATGAGGTTCGATTACGGCATCGAAGAGCGTAACTACATTTATAGGGGCGTGATCACTGACTGCGGCCTGCTCCACTTCTATAAGAGCAGCATCGCCTATTGGGGAATGAGGAACATGTGTTTCCCCAAGGGATATAAGAAAGATAAAAGATACGGTTATCTTGTTTTCGAAAAGAACACCGCCCTTTCAAGGCTTCCGATGCTCGCGATACTGACGAACAATAAGGACGTTCTGCGAAAGATGACCTTCCATTTCGATCAGGTCTTGAGCGACAAGTGCTGTGAACACCGCCTCTACATGTACGGCGAGGACGGGCACACGGGAATAATATTCAAGCCTTATACGCAGCGTAATATAGAAGTTCTTAATCAGGTAAAAGAATATCTATCCTAATAATGCAACATTTTCATATCCCGTTCTGTATTAATGGCAGAAACACACAAAGGGGAATGAAAATGAAGACTTCTGCAAAACTTTTATCCGTACTCATGATCGCCGTTATGGCATTAAGTCTTTTCGGGTGCTCTAGCAAGGCTGACATCAGCGAACTCAAGAAGAACAGCGGCATGATGCTCGTCGTCACGATTCACATCGCGATCCCGCTGCCTGAAGATGAACGCAACTACGAAAATGAGCATAACGAGCTGTCCCTGGCTTACGACGGAACGGCCTACAATCCCAATCACATGAGGGAAAAGGGCGTCGGCGTGACCGATAAGGACTACCTCAAGATCTACAACTTCTGCAAGAAGAATATCGAAAAGAATAAGTTCGCAGATTACAAGGAATATTATGAGGACGGCGTCTACTACACATTCACCTGCTACGACACAGAAGGCAACGCCAACGAGATCTATGAGGGCTACTGCTACAAGAACAAGGAGCTCCAGGACATCATGCATACAATAAGCAAATATTCTATAGATTAAAGCTTTTGTGACGGCTTTATCTCTTTTGGGAGGGCCTGCACTTAATGTGCAGGTCTTTTTAATGTGGCAATCACCATTAACTCCATCTGCTGCCCCAAGTTAACGGTAAACGGCATTTTTAAGGGCAAAACTTATAACTTTTGGCCGAAAGTTATAAGTTTTCGCCTTTTTCGGGGCACTTACCGTTCACTCCAGCCGGCACTCAGTTGAACGGCGCGCATATAATAGGTATTATTCATAAGACGCGCAAGGCCCATTTTCCTGTCCGGAAACCGGCGCGAAGAATTTTTTCAAAAAGATGTGTGAAATCAGATGTGCTCATTCGTCTTATAGGTGAGATCTCAAATTTCACGAAAAGGAAGGTTAGGCTAAATGAACAATGAAGCTGTGTTGAGACTTTTCGATACATATGCCGATGACGCGTTCCGTCTCGCGTATACGTATCTTGGCTCAAGACCTGATGCCGAAGATGTTGTTCAGGATGTGTTCGTAAAACTCATACGATCCGATGTCACTATCAGTCAGGGAAAAGAGAAATCATATATCCTTACCATGACCGCCAACAGATGCAAAGACTTTTTGAAATCGGCGAACGTCGTTTTCAATGATCCTTTCGATGATGCGGTTGAAGCAGGGTCAGAAACCGAATTTGACGAAGATGATACGGAAATGTACGAGGCTGTTTCCGAACTTCCAGATAAACTCAGGGTCGCGATACATCTTCATTATTATGAAGGCTACTCCCTAAAAGAGATTGCAGACATTCTGGATATAGCCCCGTCAGCAGTGTCAATGAGACTCACAAGGGCAAAAGATATCTTAAGAAAACGTTTCATGGGAGGTAGCAGTTATGCAGGATGAATACGTAAAAGCTATCGAAAAGATACAGATTGACAAGGACAGGAAAATAGAAATGAGAAAAGTATTGGAAAACGAAATGGCTTCAGCTCAGACTGAGGCAGCTGCAGTAAGCGCTAAGCGCGCAAAGACAACAAAGCTCTCCGGCGGTGCAAAGGCCGGTATCGCAGCAGCGGCAATCGCACTCACGATGGGTTGTGTTTTCGCTATCCCCTCTTCACGCAATGCGATCAACGCAAGCATCAAGGCATTCTTCAACAAGGAAGTTCCCCAGGGAGCCGTTGACGA
>JAFWQC010000015.1 GCA_017509245.1 Clostridiales bacterium
GGAAACAACGCCAGGATCTACGTTACGGTCAATATTTCGGGCAAGGAACAGCTTGACCGTACCGTCTCCAGGATCGAGACGGTCAAGGACGTAACAGGCGTCATCAGGAACTGATTTTTTCGGATAATTTAAGTATCCCCGTAGTACCGGTCGTAGTAATCGGTATCTATTCTGTGCAAATTCCGTTAAAACAGCATGCCGATTCCGCTAGAACGGCATGCTGTTCCGCTTCGCGCGGCACGGAGTGACGCTATAGAATAGCTTTATTCTGTTTTGCGCATGTCTCTGCCGTTACATTCCAAGCGATAAGCCTTCGCCGTCATCCTGCTCAGGCAGGCATCCGCATAGGTGCTGTCTTTGAATAAGTCCCACCAGTTCGCGACTGGTAGCTGAGATACAATCATTGTGGCTTTTCTTGAGTCGCGCGTTTCAATAATCTCGAAGAGATCTCTGCATTTCTCAAGATCCAGTTCCATTAGACCGAAGTCATCAATTACCAGAAGATCGTAAGAAGACATCTCGTTTGTATATTCATAGCTTGAGTTTGTCTTCCTGGCCTTCTCGCTTTGCTGCAACAGTGTGTTTGCTCTTATGTATTTAACAGTTCTAAGCTGTTGCAGTGCCGTAATGCAGAAAGCATTAGCTATGTGTGTCTTGCCGGCACCGGCACTTCCGGTAATCAGAAGGTTTTTGGGCTCATCGATCCATTTACAAGTCTGTAGCTTCTCTATGGTGTGAGTATCGAGTTTCCTGTCAGGTTCATAAAGTGATTCGTCAAAGTCTGCATGCGGATACTTGAGGGTAGCTTTGCGCAGCAACTTATTGAACTTTGTTGTTTGGCGCTGATCCCATTCGTAGTTAATCAGAGCTGTTATCCTGGTATGGAAATCGTCAAGCTCAGAATTAGGATTCAGGAACTGCTGTTCCAGAGCTTCGGCCATATGGGATAGCTTAAACTTAAAGAGCCTGTCCAGCAGAATATTTTCCTCCGTTGTTAACTGCGGATTGTATGTATAGTCTTTTTGTCTGTATGCCATAGTCAGTCACCATTACTTATAGAAGCCCTTTCCTCTGATGTTCTCATGCTGCGGAAGATGTTCTTCTGAACATGGTTCACTGGATTGCAGCTTCCCGAGCACCTGTTTGAAGGTCTTATATCTGCACGAGTTCATCTCAATACACTGACGTGCAGCTTCCTCAACGAGTCCGTGAGACAGCTCCTTAACAGAGTGCAGGATTCCCGCACAAGCGTTGTAAGATTGTTCTTCGTGCTTTGAGGACTTGAGCAGGCGGTCGATGAATTCGGACATATTGGGACCAAATACAGAGGCCCATCTTCTGTAATATGCTCCATCCTTTGAGTTAACTTCCTTGTAGTAAAGGTGTTCCGGTCTCATGTGACTGTCTTCAGTAATGTAACGTGGAAAGTCACGGTAAGAACGTTTATGTTTGCATAACAGCCGATTGTAACTGTCACATATCCTTATCTCTGTATGCGTAGCCTTGAGGATTGCAGGCTTTCCGCATTGTGTGTAAACTACGGAATAGTAGTGGCCATCGTACTCTATGTGGTAGTTATCAGGAACCTTGCTGATTGCTTTGTAATCGCAGACCGTGAAGATTTCATGTGGTAGTGGTTTCATACACGGTTTGTCGTATCGTTCGAAGGCATCCAGTCTTGAATAAGGTCTGTTCTGGAACTTCCTGGAGTTGAGAACTGCTACTTTTTCTTTTATATCCTGGTTAATATCTTCCAACGATGTATACGTTCGTTCCTTCAGCGGTTCGATCAGGTGCGTCTCAAGATACCGAACGTGGTTCTCGACCGTTGCCTTACCTCGTGGCTTGCGTGGTGGTGGAGGAAGCACAATGGTATCGTAGAAATCCTCCAGATCTGAATACACGCTCTGTAAGACCAACTCATCCTTTGAATGTTTGGTCACTGCAGCTTTAAGGTTGTCTGGGACAAAATACTTGGCAATACCGCCATAGAACTGAACTGCATGAATCGTACCTTCTACAAAGCTCGATAACTTCTCGTTAAGGAAAGCCTCAGCGTAGATAAGGCTGCTTACGCCGAGTGTTGTAGCAAAGAAATGAACCTTGTGGACTTCACCAGTATCGGGTTCCAGAAGTAAGAACGGCTGATCTCCAACCCAATCGATATACATCTTTTCTCCAGGAACTCTCTCGACAGCCATCTTGGCATCGCGTTTGCCATAATGGAATTCTACAAATTTGTTATAGTACTCGTAGAACTGAGATTGTTCGTAGCCGTCGGGATGTTCAGTTTTGTACTCAATCCAGCAATAGGCAATGTTGACCTTACTGCCTTTAGCATGTATCCGGTCGTAGTAGTACTGGAAATCCGGTAGCGGAATATCCTTTCGTCTGACTTGTTCCGGCGGATAGATGAGTTCCTCGACAGTGTGCGGATCCATCTTCCGCAGTTCTTCCAACGTTAATCCTGATGCTTCAAATCTGCTCAAGATCCGCTGCGTTGTGCCTGAACCGATGTGATACCGTTTCTGTATAACGGAGAACGAGCATTCATTCTGCCGCATCTGTATCACGCCGATTATCGTATTGAAATCTTGCATGGTTTCCATGCCTCCTTTCCGCAGCTTAAAGCTACAGGAAAGAATATATATTGGAATCCGTGCAGTTTGAAGCGGAAACTCGTGCCGTTAGTATCGGAAAGCCATGCCGTTCACTCCGGAAACGTCATGCCGCTGTTAGCGGAATCAGCGTGCCGTCGGAGCGGAATTTGCA
>JAFWQC010000016.1 GCA_017509245.1 Clostridiales bacterium
AAACCGACTCCCCGTCCGAGTTTTCGAGGTGTAAAAGTCGAGCATTGAGTCGAGCATATGATTCAGAGGTTGCTTTCGGGATATTCAATGTTCCAACTTATAATCCAACTTTTTGGACCAGAAAACATGGAATGAAAGTTGGATTCTGGCGCTTTCCAACTTTTCTTCCAACTTTTTAAAGGCAAATAGTTGGATTTAAAGTTGGATTCCGGCGCGCTCGAAAACGATCATTGCACGGCGTGCGCGAAAACCGGACCCGTAAGGTCCGCCGTACAAAAAAATCCTAAACACGCCGAGGGCACCCCGTTAAATCGGAATGCCCTCGACATGGAATAAGGGATAGATTAAGAAAATTGTCTATCATAAACTCATATACGCATTATCCCCTATACGTATACAGCCTGATTTTAACAAGCATAAGGTGTTTGGTCAAACTATTTTTTTTGATGTTTTTAACTGAATTACAAAACCGGCGGCACAAAATGCAACCAGCAGTAAGACTCTGACCAAAGTGTAATTAATTCCGATATCTGCTCCGAGTATCTTTTGTTCGATCACTCCGACATATTCGGCCGATGACACACCCGACCAGATGATCGGTGAAAGCACGCCGGATATTATCCTTGCGCCGACATAAGCCGTGAAAAGACTTATGGTCCATTTCTGCGCATAATAGACGATCACACCTACCAGGGCACCCGCCAAAAGGCCCGCCAGATAAGTGAACAGGATCCTGAGGGCGCTGTTTTCGATCTTGCTGAAAAGGAAACTGAAGTCATCGAAGAACCAGAAGGCACAGACGATCATGGTGATTGCAATAAGAGCTTTCATGTACAAAGTGAAAGCCAGTATGGCCAGTCCCACCGTGAATACGGCAAGGACGATGGTCTTTGCAAGGCTGCTCCAGGCGATCGTATTTGCCGTGAGCTCGATCAGGACCTTTGCGAGTATGAATCCTGCAACGCCTCCTGCGATCCCAAGGCTCAGCCTGAAGAGCTTATAGCCTTCAAAACACATAAGACAGCCGGCAACTGCGGCAAGTATCGTGACGATTATGTTAACCAATTTCCAGTATCTCCTTTACTTCGTCTATCCCTGTTGCTCCGACAAGCCTGACCTTGAGCTGCGCCGAGCCCGTAAATCCTTTAACATAGTATGGCATAACGCTTCGAAATTCCCTTACAGCCACATCTTCGGGAAGGTATTTAAGGCGTCCTTCCAGTTCCCTGATAAGCATCCGCTTGCGCGCACCCGCATCCGGAAGTTCCGGCGCCCCGCGTCCTTCAAGCCCCGCTGTCACCTGCTCAAAGATCCAGGGATTACCTCTTGCGGCCCTCCCTATCATGATGCCGTCACAGCCCGTATCTTCTATCATCTTCAAGGCGGACTTAACATCGCAGATGTCGCCGTTGGCAAAGAAGGGGATTTTGTAATCTTTTACGGCTTCTCTCATTACCGCTATGGCCTCATTGGAGCTGTCGCCGTGATACATCTGCGGCCGGGTCCTGCCGTGAACGCAGAGCATGTCACAGCCGGCGTCGGCAAGAGCCTTTGCAAAATCAGGCTTTCCCCTGTCTTCGGCATTAAATCCGGTCCTTGTCTTTACCGTGACGGGAATGTTCCTTCCGACGCCCTCAACGGCTTTTTTGCACGCTCTTACGATGTCTGCGGCCCTTGCAGGGTCTTCCATCAGGGCACTTCCTGAGCCGGTCTTAACGACTTTGGGCACGGGACAGCCCATGTTGATGTCGATAATGGAGACTTCCTTAAGCACCGGCGTGTCCAGTATCGTTGCAATCGCCGCAGTAAAGTCGTCAGGTTCGCTCCCGAAAAGCTGTATTGCCGTGATACCCTCTTCTTCAGGTGATATCCTCATATATCTGAGGCTCTTGTCTATGCCGTTATAACGTATGGATCTTGCGCTTACGAGTTCCGTCGGGCTGTAGCCGGCGCCCATCTCATTGCAGATGATTCTGAACGGAAGACTGCTGATTCCGGCCATCGGGGAGAGCGCCACAGGGTTATTGATTTTTATTTCACCGATTTTTACCGATTTCATTAAAACTCCTAAAAACGTAAACTCGCAGTAATAGATTTTATAACTTTTTCTTGCTTGAAATAATAACAAATCAGGGACAAAATAATATCGTTAAAAGAGGTGCAATATTTATGGACGATTGTCTTGTTTACTTTTTCACCGGTTTTCTGGACAGCGGTAAGACTTCCGTGATCTGTTCCTGGATCGGCGGCGAGAACTTCAAAAACCGCAAGGTTGTTGTCATCAACACCGAAGAGGGTGAAGAGGAATACATTAAAGAGAACTACGAGGGCGCTGACCCCGTGGTCATTAACTGCGATACTGACGATGTCACCCGTGAGATGACATTCGATATTGAAGAGAAATACAAACCCGGCGTTATCTTTATCGAGTGGAACGGCTCTGTCTCCCCTGCCGAGTTTTTCGAGAAAGTCGACGTACCTGAACGCTGGGCACTTGCAGCAGCTATAGTTGTCATCGACGCTTCTACATACGGCGAGTATTTCAAGAACATGCAGACATTCTTCGCCGACTACTTCAGATACGGCGACACGGTAATATTCAACAGAGTTGATGAGGAGAAGGATAACCTCCCCAAGCTCAGAGGCTCAGTCAAGGCCGTCAATCCCGGCATGAGCATTAACTTCCTCGGCGAAGATAACAAGATCATCAGGATCGAAGACCACCTTCCTTTTGATCTCAACCAGAGCCCCTGCCATATCTCGGCTGAGGATTTCGGTCTGTTCTACACCGACGCGATGGACAACATGAAGCGTTACAACGGCAAGAGGATCAGCCTCATCGGTCAGGCAGTCATCTTAAGGGAATTCAACGGACGTGCTTTCGTACTCCAGAGACAGGCATACACCTGCTGCGCGGCTGACATCCAGATGATGGGCGTTCTCTGCTTCTACGAATGCAGATCCAATTTCCCCGTTGGCCAGTGGCTCAAGGTCACGGGCCAGGTCAGATATTTCGAAGACGATGACGGACAGGGCGGCAAGATCAACGTTCCCTGCCTTACCGTCGAAGACTATGCAATAACAAGCAAGCCCGATAACGAAGTTATTTATTTCAATTGATGATAGAAAAGAGGCATTTTTAATGACAAAAGTTGACATCTTCTCAGGTTTTCTGGGAGCAGGCAAGACAACATTGATAAAGAAGCTTATCGCTGACGGATATAACGGCGCCAAGCTCGTACTTATCGAAAATGAATTCGGCCAGATCGGCATCGACGGCGGTTTTCTCAAGGAATCCGGCATCGAGATCACAGAGATGAATTCCGGCTGCATCTGCTGCAGCCTCGTAGGAGATTTCGGCACGGCTTTGAAGGACGTTATCGACCAGTTCGCACCCGACAGGATCCTCATTGAGCCCTCCGGCGTAGGCAAGCTCTCTGACGTTGTCGCTGCAGTTAAGCGCGTTGAAGGCACCGAGATCTGCGGCACGGTCACTGTTATCGACGCTTCCAAGTGCAGGATCTATCTTAAGAACTTCAAGGAGTTCTATGAGAACCAGATCAAGTACGCAGGAACTATCATCCTGAGCCGTACAGGCAACATCTCACAGGAAAAGCTCGATCAGGCAATCGCTCTCATCCGTGAGATCAACGATCACTCACAGATAATCACAACACCCTGGAACGAGCTCTCAGGCGTTCAGATACTCAAGGCCATCGAAGAGCCCCTTACGGCTGCCGACATGGCTGCAGCGCTCCTTGAGGCGGCAAAGCACGAGCATCACCACCATCATCACCACGATGACGATGATGAGGATGAGTGCGAGTGTGAGCATGAACATCACCATCACGATGATGACGACGACGAAGAGCATGAACACCATCACCACCATCATGACGACGATGACGACGAAGATGAGCATGAACACCATCACCACCATCACGACGACGACGATGACGACGAGGACGAGCATGAGCATCATCACCATCACTACGATGAGAACGGCGTATGCTCCTGCGGTCATCACCACCACGATCACGATGCTGACGAGATCTTCGACTCCATCGGATTTGAGACATCAAAGCGCTTCACAAAGGCTGAGATCGAGAATGCCCTCAAGGCATTGGACGACAGCGAAAAGTACGGCATGATCCTCCGTTCGAAGGGCATCGTAGCCGGCGAAGACGGAACATGGATCCACTTCGACTTCGTACCTGAAGAGGCGGAAGTCAGAACAGGCGCTTCCGATGTTACGGGCAAGATCGTCGTAATCGGTTCCGGCGTTAACAAAGACGCAATCAAAGAATTATTCGGGATTTAAGATCGTATGAGCAAAACAGGACTTAAGATCATAGTGGTCGGTGCCGGCAAGGTCGGCGATACTCTCGTAAACAGGCTTGCCGAGGAAGGCCATGATCTGGTCATCATCGATAAGAATCTGGCACGCCTGACTGAACTTGCAAATCTCTGCGACTGCATGGGCATCATCGGAAACGGCGCGAGCCACGAGGTGCTTGAGGAAGCAGGCGTCGCGTCTGCCGACCTCTTCATCGCCGTAACTGAATCAGATGAACTTAACCTGCTTTGCTGCACTATCGCATAACAGTTCAACAAGAAGCTTGCGACCATCGCCAGAGTCAGAAACCCTGACTACGGCAAGGAGATCCCCTATCTCCGCTCCAAGTTAAGTCTTGAGATGATCATCAATCCTGAGTACGAGGCAGCTGTTGAGGCTGCACGTATCCTCTATCTTCCTGCAGCCATCTCGATCAACTCTTTTGCGCACGGAAGCGCGGAGATCGTTAAGATCAAGATACCTGAAGGAAATGTGCTTCACGGCAAGACCGTAGCTTATCTCGGAAGCAACTTCACGAACGATCTCGTCATCGTCGGAGTTGAGCGCGGCAATGAGGTCACGATCCCTAACGGTGCTTTCGAGCTTTCCGCAGGCGATATCATCTCTTTCGTGGCAACCAGAAAAGTCTGCCATTCATTCCTCAAGTCCATTGGCTTTAATACCAAATCTGTCGGAAGCACGATACTCATCGGCGGCGGCAAATCCGCATTCTATCTTGCTGACCAGCTCATCAAGACCGGTATCTACGTTAAGATAATTGAGAAGGATCTTGCCAGATGCGAAGAACTTAGCGAGCTCCTGCCCAAGGCTACGATAATCAACGGCGACGGTATCAACGAGGCGCTGCTTGAAGAGACCGGAATAAGAGACGTCGATTCCGTTGTCGCAATGACAGGCATCGACGAGGAGAACATCATGCTCTCCCTTTTCGCAAGACAGATCTCCAAGGGTATCAAATCAGTTACAAAGATCAACAAGATAAGCTTCACGGACGTTATCAACCGTCTGGATCTCGGAAGTGTTATCTACCCGAAGCATATTACGGCTGAGGCCATCATCTCCTATGCACGTGCAAGACAGGCTTCCATCGGAAGCAACGTCGAAGTCATGTATCATCTTTTCGATGAGAGAGCAGAGGCAATCGAATTCAAGGTAATGGAACATTCGGACGTTACCGACAAACAGCTTAAGGATTTAAAGCTAAAGAGCAATACTCTTGTATCGTTCATCAACCGCGCCGGCAAAATCATCATCCCTAAGGGTAACGATACGATCGAAGTCGGCGACAGTGTCATGATCGTATCGAAGAATAAAGGCTTTACCGCTTTAACGGATATCTTAAGATGAACATAAAGATGCTTATCTACATCCTGGGCAAAGTCCTCCTTATCGAAGGCGTTCTTATGCTCCTGCCTGCGGTATGCGGACTCTTCTACAGTGAGAGCCAGGTAGTCGTTTATGTGATCCTTGCCGCAGTCTATATGGGACTCGGCTTCCTTATCTCCATGAAGAAACCCGGAAACATGACCATCTTCATAAAGGACGGCTGTGTTGCGACAGCGCTTTCGTGGCTCGTTTTAAGTATCTGCGGATGCATCCCGTTCATCATCACCAAAGAGATCCCCTCTTTTACTGATGCGATGTTTGAGACAGCTTCAGGCTTCTCCACGACCGGAGCGAGCATCCTTACAAATATTGAAGCAATGTCCCACACTTCGCTGATGTGGCGTTCACTGACCCACTGGATCGGCGGCATGGGCGTTCTCGTATTCCTTCTGGCAGTCGTTCCGATGACGGGCGGCTCCAACATGAACCTCATGAGAGCCGAGAGCCCCGGACCTTCTGTCGGCAAGATCGTCCCCAAGGTCAGATCAACTGCTAAGATGCTCTATCTCATTTACCTTGTCATGACAGTAGCAGAGATTATCATACTCTTTGTATGCGGCATGCCGTTCTTCGACAGTATCTGCTCCGCATTCGGAACTGCAGGTACGGGAGGCTTCGGCGTGCGCAATGACAGCTTCGCCTCTTATGCTCCGCACATCCAGTGGATAGTTGCGGTCTTCATGATAATGTTCGGCGCTAACTTCAACTTCTACTATTATTTCGTAACAAAGCAGGTCAACAAGGCCTTCAAGATGAGCGAGATCAAGGTCTACCTTGCAGTCGTAGCCGTAGTCACCGCGATCATCTGCTTCTCGGTAAGAGGTCTTTACGGCAGCTTCGGCGAAGCTTTAAGGCACTCGTTCTTCCAGGTATCAACCATCATAACGACCACAGGTTTTGCCACCACTGACTTCGATCTCTGGCCTTCTGTCGCGAAATTCCTGCTCCTCGGTCTCATGATCCTCGGTGCCTGCGCTAGTTCGACGGGCGGCGGTATCAAGGTCTCAAGATTCCAGATCATGTTCAAGACGATCAAGAGAGAGATCAATACTTATATCCATCCGAGAACAGTCAAACAGATCAAGGTGGACGGCAAGAAAGTCGATTCTGACGTCGAGCATTCGGTTGCCATCTACTTCTTCATCTATCTGCTTGTTTTCACCATATCGATGTTTATCGTCTCCTTCGAAGGGCACGATCTTGTTACGATCTTCTCCTCTGTCGCTGCGACGCTCAACAATATAGGTCCGGGTCTTTCACTCGTAGGTCCTACGCAGAACTACAGTTTCTTCTCTGATGTTTCCAAGTGGGTATTTATTTTCGATATGCTCGCAGGAAGACTTGAACTCCTGCCTCTCATCGTATTCCTTAATCCCGCAACTTATAAGGGTATCGTAAACAAAGCAGCTTCAAAGATCCCCGGCTGATCTTATTTTCGCGCTCTCGAAAATAAGATCCGTCAGATCTCGTATGGTACGGGATTTATCTTCGTATATCTGATTATCTCTTCCATCCTCGGACGGTCAAGATATGCAACGAGCGAGAACGCCTTTCCTGACTTGCCTGCACGCGCCGTACGGCCTATCCTGTGCAGATAAAGCTCATTCTCTTTGGGAATATCGTAATTAAACACGGCCTCGATATCATCGACATCTATGCCTCTTGCAACGACATCGGTCGCGACGAGAACGTCGAACTTATCTGCCCTGTACTGGTCCATAACCTTATTGCGCACGCTCTGGCTGATATCACCGTGAAGGATCTTCGCCGATACCCCTGATGCCGTCAGCTGCTCTCCGACCTTGGATGTCTGGACCTTGGTATTGCAGAATATGATGGTCTTCCTCAGATCCTCTTTAGCCATTATCCTGATGATATTCTTGAGCTTATCCTTCTCAGGGCACTCGACGATGTATTCATCAATGTCAGGGTGATCTTCAGCCTTGGGCATAACGTCGATCTCACGTGCTTCAGACATAAACTGCCATGTGATGTCCTGTATCTCCCTGGGCATCGTCGCGGAGAAAAGCGCTATCTGCTTATCCTTCGGCGTCATTGCCATTATTTTTCTTATATCATTAATAAAGCCCATCTTGAGCATCTCGTCAGCCTCATCAAGGACAAGGGTATAGATGTTCGAGATGTCCACCATCTTACGCTGAACCATATCGATAAGACGTCCGGGAGTGGCTACGACCACCTGGGGCTTCTTCTGTATCTTCTCCGACTGGAGGCGCATGCTCTGGCCTCCGATAAGCGCAGTCACCTTAAAGTTCCTTATATATTTTGCAAGGCCTTTAAGTTCTGTCGTGATCTGAAGTGCGAGTTCACGTGTAGGGCACAGTATAAGTGCCTGAATGAACCTTGCATCCATGTTGAGATATTCCAGGATCGGGATGCCGAAAGCAAATGTCTTGCCTGTTCCCGTCGGAGCCTTGGCAATGACACTGTAGTTGTCCATAAGAAGCGGTATGGCTTTCTGCTGTATGGTGGTGGGCCGTTTTACGCCCATCTTCTTTAAGGCATCCATCACCTCAGGTGACAGGTCCAGCTCCGCAAATGTGATCTCTTCATTCATATTAACAAATAACTCTTTTCAATATTTCCCGCCAACTATATCACAGATTCCCGTTAAGAACAAAGAAACCCGTTAGGTTCCTCTGCACAAGAAATCGTTACCGGGAATCCCTTTATCAAGGTAATCTTGTCTTGTACTCAGCGAAAATGCCCTGATCGACATAAGGCGTTCTGACAGTCCCCTTGCCCTTATAAGCCTTAACGGTCTTTTCCTTCTTTTTCTTTTCGAGAGCATTCCAGAAGATAAGGATAACACCGAGAGCGAGCATCAGAGCGAACGGCACCGTATGGAATGTTATGCCGGTAGGTGCCACGTTATTAGCCTTCCTGTTGGTTATTGTGACAGTAAAGGTTCCTGAAGTGTAATCTGTTATCGTTGCGGCTTCGCATCCGCTTATGGTCACCCTGTCTTCACCGGTCAGAGTGTTATCTACTGTTATGACGAGTATATCCGTAAGCCTCTCATAGCCGGTAGCGGGAGTATCCTCTGCAAGGTAATATGTTCCGTTCTCCAAAGATACTTCTGTGTAGATATCGCCTGCCTCCATGTATGAGAGAAGGCCGTCAGCATCAGACATCATGGTGTGCAGTGTGTTCTGTTCCTGTCCGTTCATCTTATACAGACGGAATACGGCACCTTCGACCGGATCGCCTGTTTCCTCATCAATCTTATAGAACTTGAGGGTGGATTCGGCGATTCTGTTGATGTAGTTGATGTCACTGTTGTCAGTCTCGGCGATGAGGACCGTAACCGCATCAGTACGGATGTTGTTTACATATGCGGCAAATCCGGGTGCGGTCTCCTTGAGCTGCAGGAAGTATCCTACCGGAATGCCGTTCAGTGTGATGTCTTCACCATCGGCAAGATTGAATGTGAATGTATTCCCGCTGACTGTGGCGCCTGAAGCGGCAAGCTCTGCTGCAAATTCAGAAGATATCGGAGAAGCAGCTATCGCATCACTTACGGGAAGGATCTTGCCTGTGAACAGGAATGTCGTGCCTGCAGGAACCGACTGTCCCGGTGCAAGCTGGACACTCTTGGTAACGGTTATGCTTCCGGTCTTAAGAGTGTTCTCAAATTCGATCTGACTGTCTTCTGAAATATTAGTGAGCGTATACTCAAGACCTTCAGTCTTTGTCTCACCTGTAAGTCCATTTGCAGTCGTATAATCTTCCTCTTCCGTCTGTGTGACTACCAGCTTAAAACCGTTGGGGATATCACTTATCACATAAGATTCATCATCCTTCAGCATGAAGGTCATGACCTTTCTGGAGTCTGTGAACGTTACGTCCGTTATGCTGCCCGGGAATGCAACCTGTGTGCCGCCGTTCCAGAGAGTAGCAGTATAAGTAAACATCTTTGTCTTGCTTCCGTATTCCTCGGGAAGCACGTTATTGGATACAGTAATATCACTGGTATTACGTGTGTTTGTAAATGTGATTGCGCCGCCTTCGGA
Source organism: Clostridiales bacterium (assembly GCA_017509245.1). Classification (GTDB taxonomy): domain Bacteria; phylum Bacillota; class Clostridia; order Saccharofermentanales; family Saccharofermentanaceae; genus Saccharofermentans. Next base: position 9,778 of record JAFWQC010000016.1, read on the forward strand.
AGGAACGTCACTCAAAGTAAATGTGGCATCTCCCGTATCCGTGCTGTCATTATCGTTTGAAGATACCGCAGTCCATCCCGGAGCATTCTCGGTAATCGTTATGCTTCCTCCGATCGGAACGCCGCGCAGAACGACGCTCTCGCCATCTTTAAGCGTTGCCGTCTGATACTGCGCCGGCGGAGTTACGGGATTGCCGTCTGCATCTTCATAAGTGATATCGAAGCTGAACTCCTCATCGCCTGTTATGTAATCGTCAAGAGTTACTTCCTTTGTAAGGGTAACGTCGGTGTTGGTAAGCGTGTTGACAAAACCGACAGGAACAGTAGTGCCGTTTGAATATGCAGGAGTTGCAGTTAATGTATATGTTCTGCTGTTATTATTACCGGTATAAGACCAATTACTGTTGGTCGGTGCTGCTCCCAATGTGGTTACATAACCATTGTCTGTCAATGTTGCAGGCTGTCCGTTAACAGAAACTGTAATAACATAATCCGGATCAGATACTTCCGTAATTCTGACAGACTGGAAGAACAGACTAACCGTTTGGGTAGTATTTGAACTTATTTGTGGCGTTGAAGCTGAGGCAATAAAATACAGGGGCAGTGTGACAGACTCTCCGTCTTTTAACGTAAAAGTCTGGCTCTCATTTGTTGGAGTCTGGCTAGCGACACTGGTAGACCAAGAAGGCGAAAACCATCCGCTTCTGGTTACCGATCCTGTGTAACTAACGGTTGTATATTCAGCAGTAAATGTAAATTCCTTATTAGTCTGGCTTGCTGTCAACGCAGAGCCGTCACCGTTTGTAACGGTTTTGCTGACGGTTACATCAATATGATTTGCATTGATCCATGATGTATACAGATCGAGGTTGTTCAATACCGGGGTGCCGAATTCATAAACATTCGTGATCTGGTCAATGGTCTTGGCAGCGCTCTGGTGCGAATTAACGTTTGCCCAGCGGTAGAACTGATTTGTTGTATTCCATGTGGGTGATGAAGGCGCACGCAGGATATCGCCCTTTGCCAGAGTAACCGTATAAGTGTAGTTTGCTCCCGGAACAAAGTATTCATTATCTGTTTCATTCCAGTGCTGGTTGCCGTTATAGAGGTGGAATCTGACTGTTACGAGTTCTCCCCATACGGCATAGAGCGTCATGCCTTCGCTGATCTCGGTACTGAAATCCCAAAGCTTATCACGCTTTATGATCGTCATGTTATTGATGTTGCTGCCTGAATCTGTACCGGGCAGAGTATAATCCGCAGGATCACAGGAAGCTGCTTCAGGATCAGCGGTCCAGCCTACAAATATATATCCGTCTCTTACAGGATCAGTAGGCTTTGTCGCCGTTACTGTGTTTCCGTTGTTAAGATCTGCCGGCTCATAAGGAAGTCCGTCTTCGTCAACATAGATGAGGGAATCATCAGCAGCCACAGCAGTATAACTGCTGCCCGTCCTTGCCGTATCTGTCCATGTTCCGTTGTTTACATCGTAGAAGATCGTATCTATACCGTCGAAGTAAACATGAACTCCGTCAGGATGCGTGCGGAAAACATCCGTCAATGTATAATCCGCACCGGATGATCTGTAACGGCCTGCTGTTGTATTGACGCTTTCAATACCATCAAACCAGCTCGATATATTGAGCAGCTGGGCTGTGTTGGTATTTGTTCCGCTGACTGTGAAATGATGGCCGGAACCCAGCGGTACAACGAATTTGATCGTCTCGCCGGGCTGCAGGGTCACGCTTGTCTCAGTGAACTTTTCGCGCGAGAAAACACCTGTTCTCTCGTTTACGATGCTCATTGAATCTCCCTCGCCGGAAATCTCAAATGTAACCGGCTGTGAAGTCCTGTTCGTGAAGTCAACGTATACCATCGGCTCCCATACGGCATAGAGTTTTATATCGTCTGTTCTCTGTACGGAGATTACGGAATCAGCAGTATATGTCGGCACGAACGGATCGCCTGTCCTGACGTCATCGTCCGAAGATGATGTCATGCTGAGCGAATAGTCTGATCCTTCATCGAAGCCTAACAGGAAATATCCCAGTTCATGTTTGAAATAGTTGCCGCTCTGGTCGTAAGGTGAATCCAGTGTTCCGGGTGTAACCGCATACTTATAAACATGCACAGAATTGTTGGACTGCATATTGCCGAAGACGATCTCATTTTCGCCCGCGTCCTCGACAACAACACCGGTACCTGTATATCCGGAAGCAGAAGTAATATCTATATTCGAAGTTAACTCATTTCCGGTACCGTCGACCAGATAACCGTCATTTGCATTCAATACCAGGTTTGCAACTTCAGGACGGCGGTCAGACTCATTTACAGCCTGATAGACAGCCTGCATATGAATGCATCCGTTCGGATCGGCATCTGTCGAATCGATTATAAACATGGTCGGCTCAGCATAGTAAACATCATGCTTCGGGCTGTAGATCGCATGTCCGTTGGAATCGTAGCCTAAGAAATCAACAACCTGCCAGCCGCGGAAGATATAGTCGTCACCTGCAGGCATACCGTTAACCGTAATTCCCGTAGGCTGCTGGAGTGTGGTTGTTACGGCACCGTCATTGTATTTACCGGCTGCGCCGTTAACAGGGTCAGTCCACGCAACGATCTCGCCGTTTACCACTACGTGGGAACCGTTGCCTAATGTCAGGATATAAGTAGGATCATAGGAGATATAATAAGAACCTACCCTTCTCCAGACAGCACGGAGTTTGATTCCCTCTTCAATGACATTATTGAAATTGTATGGTGTATCGGAAAGCGTTCCGTCATCATTTACCCTGTACCAGCCGACAAAAGCATAAGAACCGCTTGGCACTTCTTCATAAAGCTGATAGTTACCCTGACCATTCTTCTTAACATAAAGAGACTTAAACTCTTCGAAAGTAGCGGGGATCGTTCCGTCGTAGTATCCGGGGCGTGCGGCTTCATGCCAGGCCTCTGCCGCACGGCAATACTTATAATATGCTTCAAGCTGATCAGAGGTAAGATAAAGCGCGTTACGTATATCGGCATGAACACCCCACTCACCGCTGGTGCTGTTAAACTGCATGTTTACATAATAGTATTTGGTTCCGTCATCGGTGCCGTTATATTCCACATACGTTCTTTCAAGCTCGTATTCACCGATCGACCTTCCATACAATGCACTGAAATACGTAGATTGAGATGTATTATGTCCGGAACCGAGAGTTGAAAGCGTAGTTGCCCACGAAGGCATCGTGCCGATCGTATCCCCGTTCGCATTCCATGCGGCGATCCACTTCTCATCAGTTGAATTCGCGCCGGTAAAACCTTCGAGATAGAATGTGCTGAATTGACCATCAACAGGTTCTGTATAGTTTATATGGTCGATGACTGCGCCGTTAGGATCGATTAAGATGTTATAGTAAACCGGTTCCCAATGTCCATAGGCGATCTTATCAGCTGCAGGCATTGTTTCCGTGAAATCAAACTCCTTTGTTCCTTCACGGTCCTGGAACCAGCCAACAAACATATAGTGAGCCGGAGCCTCGGAATCGAGAGGAGTAAAATAATAAGTGCTTAACGGTGCTTCATAAGGAACATCAGCCACATCGACAGTCTTTTGAACCATGTCACATTCCAGCGGATAATTGTACTTAAAGCTGAATGTATTTGCATCACGAAGGTAATAACAGTAGACATCTGCAGCGCTGCTGTTGTTCCATACCGAACTTTGCGCATTGCCATAGGAATCGAAAGCTTGCGGGGTAAATGAACTGCTCTTATGAAAGCCTTTGAGTTCGATATAATCCTCGGCTTCAGTGAAGAAAGAATATCTGGCCGAAATAGATTTATACTCCACGAATTCAACACCATTATAGGTTCTGGTATTCCCGGTTACCGCTTCACCGGGCAATGGCTCGATATAGTAATGTATATTTTTGCTTGAAGCTGTACCGGCATTTAATCTGAACGTTATATCCTCATCCGGCATGATGTCTATGTAGACCAGAACCTGGTCATAGATCGAACTGTTTTGAGGATTCCATCGTTCACCGTTATTGTAGGTAGTTCCATTGGTTCCGACGATCGGGAAGAACGAGGATATACTATGCTCATAAAGAGCAGTGATCGTTCTGATCGTTGTGTTTCCGTTCGCGGGACGGAATGTTAATGTGTGAACATTTCTGTCGTAATAAACATTTACTACAGTTGATCCGTCACCACGGACATACTCAGTGCTCATTTCAGCGGGATCCGTAGTGCGCAAATGGAAGCCCTTGAAATCAGCTCTGGTTGCACTATTAGTCGTGAGATTTCTATATGTGCTCAGATCCAGCTGATTCAATGTGAGCCCTGACGGAGAATTTACCGTAGGGGAAATGCTGTCAGGCAGAATATAGTAGTCATAATGTTTAGCACCATTAGCAACATTGGGATCATCAGTTTCCTTTTGCTTCCACACAATGACCGTATACTTCGCATTAGCCTTCTCATTCCACTGTGCGTAGAATGTAAGAGTGCTCAAAGGATACTTGATGGTAAGCGTGCCGCTTTGAATGGTATAAGCAACGCCGGTCTGGGTATTGCCGTCGTTATCCTCATATTCCTCTTCATAAGAAAGATTGACAGAGCTGAGGAAGTTGCCGTCAGGATCCGTAACCAGTTCATATATCGGTTCGTCATCACTCGTGTAACCGGTGATAACTCTCCAGCCGCCGAAATCATATCCGACTCTGCTTGTTACAGGAAGACTTGTAATTTCTCCGCCGACACTCGCTTCACCGCCTTCAGAGTTAAACTCTGCAAGCGTGAACTGTGCCGGAACATAGGTCGCGCCGTTGCCGCTGTCGCCTACGTTGAAGTACAGCCAGCGTCCTTCCTGGAAATAAGGATACAGATCCGTATCGTTTGTCACATCGATATATTTGGGTATCGGATTTGCATTGTTGTCCATGGTCTGGACGGAGATCCAGGTGTTGTTGGTTCTGTACTGCCAGCCGCGGAAGATCTTGCGGATCGTATCTGTTGCAGGGGCTGACACGTCACTGATGAGTACTCTTTCGGTCTCATCCGAACCTAAGATGACGAGCTTACGGGTAAGAAGGTTGCTGGTGTTGCTTACGGCGTAAGCCAGCTCGTGGAAGTTAACGAAGCAGTAGTCCTCGTAGATGGGCGCAACATAAATATGCGCACTGTAATCTTCGGTATCGTATGCTGCTGATTCAGTATATGTTCTGCCGTCAATCGTCCACGACATCGTAAACGTACCGTCGTGATTATCAGTAACGGTAATTGGAGTTTCAAATGTAATCTTTTTCGGAGATTCAGGCCAGCTGAACTTGAAAGCACTGCCTTCTCTGGTTGCCGGATTTACCACATACCATCCGAAGAAGTATTCGCCCGGAAGGTTCGGCGGGTTGGCGATCATCTCAAGGGATTCGCCGTTTTGAACTATCTGGGTATTCTGTGTGGTGCCGGCCTTATTAAGGAATTCATAAGGGGCTACCGTGTAATAGTAGTTGCCGTTTTCTTCAGTTTCCTGCGTAGCTAAATCCGTAACCGGAGCCAGGAACTGGATGGTGAATCTCGGTGTAACTATCTCTTCGTCGCCCTCATGTTCGACGATTGCATAGATACTGAATGATTCAGCTTCAAAGACTACCTGATTGTCGTCAGTTGCGACATTGGATTCAACAAGATCTGCAGGAGCTGCCACATCTTCCATATGGTAGACATCAACAGCATCTGCAGTGATCAGTTTACTCTTGAATGTTACAGTCAGAGGATCGTCTTCGGGCTGCCACTTGATGCCGAGTTCCTTCATCTCAGCATTGGCATATATGTTTATATCGTATGCAATGATCGCTTCCTTGCCGCCGATCGTTACTTCAACACGTTCAGCTTCGATGATGGCATCGGCGGGAAGCATGCCTTCCACGATTATGTCGTCGTTCTCGAAAACCTTATCTGCCAGTTCGACGTCGCTTCCGGAATAATCTTCTTCAGGATCAACCTGTTCTTCTTCAGAACCATCCGTAATATCAGTGCCGTCTTCAACATCTGCTTCATCTTCCGTGTCAGATGCCTCTGTAAGATCAATGTCTGCTTCTCCGTCTTCTTCACCGTCAGCACGGACTGCATTGACCAGATCAATAAACGGTGCGCGTATCAGATCAGCAGGATAAAAAGTCAGGATTACAGAAACGGTAAGTACCGCTGCTATAAACGTAAATAAAAACTTTCTAATCTGCTTCTCAGACATGGATCTTTCTATTTCCTTCGTTATCTTTTTCATTCTTCTTTTCGCGGCTTGTAGCAATACCCTCTGTTAATACCGCCAGACCGAGTACTATGATCATCCAGATGGTGTAATTGTCGTAGATAACCATTGTTCCGCTCATGTCTTCGAAAAGAATGAAAATGAATATGTTTATTACTGCAAGGACCACATTGATGATGATCCCCGCGAGGGCCGACTTCTTCTTTTTCTTCTGTTGATTCTGCTGCTGTTCCTGAGCCTTTTGAGGGTCATTCTCTTCCTTCTGTCTGTCTTTTTTCTCCTTTTCCCTTAAGAGGTAAGGCAGGAGGACAAGGATCGTAAGGATCATGCACAAAAGATTAAGTAATGCCCAGACATGACCTGCATTATCACCGGTTCTTCCCGTGATGATCTCGATCTGTGTAGGTGCGGGAGTCGTTACGGGTTCGACCTCGATCTCTGTCTCGGTCAGCTTGCATATGAGTAAGACTCTGCCGTCTGTCGTTGCGCCTGCACATGTGGAAAGCACCAGGAACTTATCCGCATCTTTTATGATGGGGTTTGTATTTACTACATTAATATTCTGATTATTAAGGATCGTTCTCTCGTATCCGTTCCAGTCAAGCGATGTTCTCTCGTAAACTGCCCTTTCATAAGCATCTGTCTCAATAACGGCGATAACATCGATGTCGTAGACCTTATCAAAAGTTATGAGCGTACCTTTCAGGTGGCTAAAGAAAAAATCGGTATCCAGGTATTTGGTAAGGTCTCCGAACATCGCTCCGTTATCCATATGATGTCCGAAAAGGAGATTATATGACTGGGAGAAATCCGGTTTGTTCCTTGACTGAAGATAAACAGCTCCCGTCAGCGACGGCTGTTTGTTCACGTCACGCATCGCGTAGTAAAGGTCATCTTCGCCTTGAACTACCGGATAATCGATATGAGTATCATCTATGGTGATCCACGCAACCGAGTCGGGAATATTTTCGAGCAGCTCATCAACTGAAACGGTTTCCTCTACAACTTCAGGTTTATACTGGATGGTCTGAGTACCATAAGCCTGGTTCTGAACCCTCGTATTTTCATAGATCATGATGACTGCATATGTAACGATCAATAACGATATGATCGTGGCAATCGCAGCGAAAACGGCATTAGCAATTTTCAGAACACGCTTGGCAGTCATCTATATTACCTAGAAGTTATACAGTCTAATAACCATTATCAGCGTTCCCTTGATCTCGTTAGCTTTGACAATGCCGAAATATCGGCTGTCCACGCTGTTTAATCTGTTATCTCCCAGCACGAAATATTCTTTCTCACCCAGAGTAACGGGATAGCTCTGCTTTTCGAGCGCCGGATAAGTAGGGCTGCTGATCTTTTCATCCACGATAAGATTTCCGTTAACTATGAGATTCCCTTCTTCGGTAATCTCGACCGTGTCACCCGGAATCGCCACCACGCGCGAGATGAATTCGTCCCCGTCTTTCTTGAGAACGATTACATCTTTTGCGATGGGCTTCTTATCGACCCGTGAGTAAATAACCTTATCACCGAGCTTTAGTGTCGGAGACATATCGGGTGTCGGAGTCGTCTTGACACCAATGATCAGGGCGAACATGACCCATAAGCTCACGACTATGAAAAAGCCTGTTCGTATAAGCCGTCTGATATCTTTCCTTGAATCAGACAGACCTTCAGAAGACTGTTTCGAACTATGCTTTCTCATCTAAATCCCCAATGATAGTACTCGAACACGATATAACACTTATTTAAGTGCCTGACGTATCAAATGTCCTTTTCTTCCTTCTTCTTGTAGGAACGGCTGAGTACGAACAGTGCTACGCCTGTACCGAGCAGGAGAATATAAGGTGCACTTCTTACGATAACGCCGGTAGGTGAGATCATCTGCAGAACGTTCTCGAACTCAACTGTATGTGCAACATCATCTGCCTCATCAGGATCTGGCGTTATCGTAGCTGTGTCGGAAACATCATTGTAAACAACGATCTTTGATGTTGGTGTACCTGCATCGACTGTAAGCGTTGTCAAATATGTAGCACCTACAGCATCATTTGATTCTGTTACTTCAACTGTTGTTCCGCAAGGGATTCCGATGTACTTGATAGATGATCCGGATGCGATCGTTGCTGTTCCGCCGAGATTACTTACTGCTCCTGCATTATGTTGATAATCCGTAGCATTTCCGTTAACTGTTGCGGAAAGAAGAATATCATTTGTTACAGGTTCATTTCTGAAAACGATCTCCATGGGGAATTCGTGACCCATGTTGTAATTATCGTTTGTCAGGATCTTGCTGACTGTAACGTTATATGTATAGTAACTGTCAGCTTTTACTTCATTACCGTCAGTATCCTGTCCTGCAACGAAGCCGTTGATCTTAACAGTATCAGGTGTAACGTCAACGTCATCGTAGAGACAAACGAAGCCGTAGATTTCCCACTCTTCAGCTGTCTCGCCTGAGATAAAGTCAGTATCTGCTGCCTTGACATAGACGTCAAGATAACGTGTATGGGTCGTGTCTATTTCTGTAACGCCGGACTCTGCATATGTAGCACCCGCACCTGTAAGAGTCTCAGTGATCACATAGCGGTAAACACCGGGTTCTCCGAATACAACGCCTGAGAAATCAATATCCAAAGGCTTTGTGTTAACTTCACCGGTATCGGAAGCATCTAATGTATCATCAGTGGTCCAGGCAATAGTGCCGGTAGCTCCCGGGTTACCATTTACTTGAAGACCTGTAAGCACGCCGGCTTTAGTATCAACCTGTACGGCTTCATCTGATTCATGGTCTTCCGGCTGGTCCGTAATGCTGGCTACACTACCTGCGGTAACTGTATAGGTGTAGCTGATCGTGGGAGCATTGATCGTGCTCTCGTCTACATTGTATGCGGTCAGTTCCTTAAGGATCGATACCGTCTCGTCTGAATAAACGGTAGGTGTATCCTTATTAGGGTCAAAACCTCCGACCTCGCCGTCTTCAAGGTCTGTTGCCAGGATCGTAGCTCCAATACTCATGACCATTGTGAAAGAAATGATCAGAGCAGCGATTTTCTTAATAGTTTTTTTCATAAAATGCCACCTTCCTTCATATTCTTTGCATAATTTTGACAAGTTCTGTCATATTGCGATAATACAATATGATTGTTAAATTTGAAATAAAAAATCAAACAAATTTACGACTAAACAAAAAATAATTATATATATGCTACAGTTTGGACATATTGTGTTTAAAATTCACTGAACATGAACAAAATATATACCGTTTGTTCGATAATCAAAGTTTTTGTTTTTGAATTATAATATGTGAATAATTCAATTAAATTACTTATTAATGAGGTTTTTATATGACTAAGCGCGTTTTCCTTATAGTTTTAGACAGTTTCGGCATCGGAGGTGCACCTGATGCTGATAAGTTTGGCGATGAAGGCAGCAATACGCTTGCCGCGGTCCTCTCATTTTCGAGCGCTCCATATCCGAATCTCTCGAAAATGGGACTTCTGGCAATTGACGGAGAGGACGATCCGCGGATAACCGCATATAAGAAGGCCCAGGAAAGCATCCCCTCTCCTATAGGCTCCTACGCGAGAGTAAGAGAGATATCGGCCGGAAAGGATTCCACGATAGGACACTGGGAGATAGCCGGGATCATCTCTGACAAACCCCAGCCCACATATCCTGACGGCTTCCCTGAAGATGTCATTAAAAGACTTGAGGAAGCAACAGGCAGGGAATTCCTTTGCAACAAGCCTTACAGCGGAACGGACGTAATAAGGGATTACGGTGAAGAACACATGAATACCGGAAAGCCCATACTCTATACCTCTGCAGACAGCGTTCTCCAGATTGCCGCACATGAGGAAGTGATCCCGTTAGATGACCTTTATGATATCTGCAAAAAGGCAAGAGAAATCATGACCGGCGTGCATGCCGTAGGAAGAGTCATTGCAAGACCCTTCATTGGAACACCCGGAAACTTCACCCGGACGGCCAACCGTCACGATTTCTCACTTGCCGCTCCTTCATCTACTATGCTCGACCTGCTGAAAAGCGAGGGCTTTGACGTCATATCCATCGGCAAGATCTTTGATCTGTTCGCCGGAAGGGGCTTAACGGAGTCCAATCCCACCGGCGGCAACTCCGACGGGATCAATAAGACGATTGCCATGATGGACCGCGATTTCACGGGCCTTTGCTTTACAAACCTTGTGGATTTTGACATGAAGTACGGTCACCGCAACGATATCGAAGGTTATGCCACTGCAATGCATGAATTCGATGACGCGCTTGGCACTATCCTGGAAAAGCTTAGAGAAGACGATCTTCTCATTATTACCGCAGATCACGGATGTGACCCGTCGACACCTTCAACGGACCATTCAAGGGAATGCATTCCGCTCCTTATCTACGGGAACGGCTACAGGATCCCTTGCAACATGGGTGGGCTTACCGGATTTAACAACATAGCATCGATTGTCTTAAACGCACTTATGTCTGAAAGCCACAAGATAGACTTCTCCCCTGCCGCAGACAGCAATAAGCCTGATCCGGACAACATAATGAGCTATGTCGATCTTACAAACCTTAAGACAACAGCTACAAAAGAAGATATTAAGGAACTTATTGAGAGGGCGGCAGCTCTTAAGACTGCTTCCGTCTGCGTTCAGCCCTGCTTTGTAAAGGACGCCGTCCGTTATTCCAAAGGAAGAGTTCCTGTATGCACGGTTATAGGCTTCCCCAACGGATACCAGACCACCGGAACAAAAGTATATGAAGCAAAGGAAGCATGTGACAACGGAGCTTCCGAGATCGATATGGTCATCAACATCTGCTTTGTAAAATCAGGCAGATACAGTGAAGTTTATGAAGAAATCAGGCTGATAGCCGAAGAAGTCCACGCGAAGGGTGCACTGCTCAAGGTTATAATCGAGACATGCGATCTTACCGAAGAAGAGAAGGTCAAAGTCTGTAAGATCGTAAGCGACGCCAAGGCAGACTTCATAAAGACTTCCACCGGATTCGGAAGTGCAGGCGCAAAAGTCGAAGACATCATTCTAATGAAGAACAACATTGCTCCCGGTGTAAGGATCAAAGCAGCTGGCGGCATAAGGACCGTCGAAAGTGCAAAAGAGATGCTGGAGGCCGGAGCAATAAGGATCGGTGCTTCAAAGCTCGGCAACTGATCCTGAACAAAAATTTTGTTCGTTTTTGGCTGAAATTGCATTTTAGTCCCATTAATCGAACCAAACCTGTGATATAGTTACCTCATCAAAGAACAAATGAACGTTTGGAGGTTAATACTATGTCACCACTTGATATGCTTATCTTTTTATTTTTCATCCTTGTAACGATCAAAGCAGCAACAGCAAGCATCGAGCATTGGAAAGATCTTGACGAAGAAGCATCCCGCTCTTACGGACACCGTACGAATGCGGTATCAGCATCACTTTCAAGAACAGTCAGGACAGGAAGACCTTCCAGCGTCCGCGTAACTCCCATCAAGCGTGTGGATGTCCCTTCCAGGGTGACAGCGTCATCACGCCGCTATGAATATGAACAGTACTCATTGAAGGATAAGGGTGCAGCATAAGTCCCGGCCAATGACAGCTCACCTTAAATATCCATATATTTTCTCCGTATAGGGAATCCCGTGCCTTGCTTTGCTAATAGTTCTCCACATCACCTCATATAAAAAGCAAGGCCGGGTTATTTCCCGGCCGTAAGTCTCTAATATATAAATATATATCCGAACATCAGGATCAGAACGATACCTTATTCTTGCCTTCCCTCTTGGACTTGTTGAGCTTTCTTTCAGCTCTGGAGAGGAGTTCTGACAGATCAGGATTCTCCTTGTCAAACATCGCAAGTCCGGCAGATACCGTTATCTTTTCCCTCTTGCCGTCGATGATGACAGGTTCGTAAGCAGCGAGTTCGACAAGCTTCTTTGCAAGTCCGACTGCGGACACCTTGTCAATATCAAGCAATACGATGGCGAATTCATCGCCGCCGGTGCGGAAGCAGGTATCTTCTTTTCTGACATTGGATACACAAAGATCCGCAACACTTCTTAAGACGGTATCTCCGTTCTGCTGTCCGTACATATCGTTGACATTTGTCATATCATCAACATCAAGAACGAGGAGGGCAAATGAACTTCCGTCCGTTCTTCTCTCGTAGAGGCTAGCCATCTTTTCGAGGGTCTCATAGAAATAGCGTCTGTTATAAAGACCGCTGAGGTCGTCAACGCGTGCAAGGAGTTCCATCTTGTGATAGGAACGCTCGAGTTCTTTTTCCAGCTTCTTGCGTTCCGTGATATCTCTGCTGATACCCCATGTGCCGACTATCTGGCCATGCTTGTCGAACAGCGGATATTTTGAAGCATAATAATACTTTGAATGATCCTCATCTATGATGAGTTCCTCTTCGATATTATGAACGGCCTTGCCTGTTCTCATTATCTCGAGTTCAATCTGTCTTGCCTTTTCAGCAAACTCTTCAGGGAAATAATCCCTGTCCGTCTTGCCGATCAGCTCATCCGGCGACTCAACGCCAAGCTGTCTTGCGTGCTCATAGTTATTCCATAAGAATCTGGATTCAGTGTCTTTGAAATAGATCGTGTCCGAACTGTGCCTTCTCATAGTATCAACGACGATCTTGTCGTTGATATGCATATCTTCTAGGAACTTTAAATCAGTCATTATTAATTCCGGCCAACCCTGTTATCAGAAGGGTTTACCTTCCCCTTCTTCCAGTTTTATGCCTTCCAGTGAGAAAGCGTTCATATACTCTTCGCAGTCAAAAGCGGAAGGAGTGAAAACTCCGGGTTTCTTCCACTTATCTCTGCACATGAGCTTAACGCCTGCGATGATCGCGGATCCCTTCATGTAATCAAAGGCATTAACATCATATTTCTCATAAGTCATCTCATTATCTTCGGTAATGATGTAAGACTTGGTTATCTCTTTATCATCCTTCTTGCCCTTGCCGGTGATGTAGATCTCATAAGAAGCAAGGCCCTTTGCCTTGACCTCAGTCTCCTGGGGCGTGCCGTTGTCTGCCATCTTGGGGAGAACCGCTGCGACAAGATCCAGAGGAGCTATTTCCACTTCGCCGACCTTTACCGGCTTTTTGGAAAGAAGACCCAGTTCTTCCAGCAGTTCGATCTTATCTTTAGGAGCCTTGTGCTCATGAGCCGGCTTTCTGCCGAGCTTGAAATATCTGATGTTGTTGATGTCAGGGATCTCCTTGAGGATATCGGTGAGCATCGGGCTCGGAGCAAGATATACTTTGCTTCCTGAAGAAGATGCAGCTTCAATGGTCATTGCTTCAGTCTCAACGACTTTGCCGTCCTCTATATAGAAAGCCCTTCTCTCGGCCTTGATCCTCTTGATGGAATCAGGTTCCTTGACATCTTCAGAATAAAGGATGTCATCACTTGCATCCTTCTTGGGACTCTTGTCTGTAGCCTTCTTCTCACCTGAGACCGCAACGAGGTCGATGCTGTTGATCTTCTTGAAATCCTTCTTCAACGCAACTCTGATAACGGTGTTGACAACGCCGGGAATAAACCCTGCGCCACATACAGCCGTTTTGCCGTTTCTCTGGAATTCAGCGAACTTCTCGAACTGCTTCGAAAGGAAAGAATTGCCCGACGGGATGTCCGGAACTCCGAACAGGGCACCGTCAAGATAGTCAGCCCGAGCCTTTGCGGCAAGGTTCATTGCTGCATGGGTAAGCTCCACAGGAAGGAGATTTACTACAAGGTCGGGCGCAAAGATCTTGATCATCATCATGGCGCCCTCGATATTGTTCATATCAATGCCTGCCGTGATGACCCGCACACCCATGCTTGCGGCCAGATTCCTGAGCTCGTCACACTCTTCTTTACGGCGTGACGCAAGACAAATGTCTGAAGCATAGGATCTGTGCTTGCAGAGATCAACGAGCAAACGCTTCGTGACTTCGTTACAACCGAGAATCAACACCCTTTTCATCGATCATCAACGACCTTTCCCACATTCTTTAGATATTTTACATAATAAAAAAGTAAGGAACAACATATTTTTGGAGTTTTGTTCATTTACCACAATACTGGGTATGTCGTAATATACCGTTATCCTAATTTTTGAAGGAGAATGGCTATGAAGACATTTACAAAAATCGCTGCAGCTTTCCTTTCAGGAGCACTTTTGCTCGGAATGACATCCTGCGGCGCAGCTAAGAAAAAGCTCCAGATCCTTGACACTGCATATGCCATCGAGGATTACGCAATGGCTATCAGCAAGGACAACGAGGGACTTAAGGCTGCAATCGATCAAGCTCTTAAGGAACTCACTGATGACGGTACGATCCCTTCAATCATCGAGAAGTACATTCCTGCAGGTGCAACTGTAGAGAAGAAAGAATCTGAGACTTCTGATTATCCTGAGTTCACAACTATCCAGGAAGGCAAGCTCATTATGGCTACAAACGCTTACTTCCAGCCTTATGAGTATTACGAAGGTGATGCTATCATCGGCATTGACCCTGAGATCGCTAAGGCAGTAGCAGATAAGCTCGGACTTGAGCTCGTTATCGAGGACGTTGAGTTTGACTCCATCATCGCAGGCGTTCAGGCAGGCAAGTATGATATCGGATGCGCAGGCATGACAGTTACAGAAGACAGACTTAAGTCTGTTAACTTCTCCACACCTTACGCTACAGGTGTTCAGTCTGTAATCGTTGTTGAAGGTTCTGAGATCACTGACGTAGATAAGCTTCTTGAAGGCAACTACAAGGTCGGCGTTCAGACAGGTACAACAGGCGACATCTACATGGCTTCTTCACCTGAAGACGGCGGTGTCGGCGAAGACAGGATCGAGCGTTTTGCAAAGGGCAACGATGCAGTCATCGCACTCCAATCCGGCAAGATCGATGCAGTTGTTATCGACAACGAACCTGCCAAGGCTTTCGTAGCAGCTGCAAACAAGTAATCCTCAAGCTTTACGGATTCTTAAGAAAACAAAACAAAGAGCGGAAATATGGTCTGTATTTCCGCTCTTTCATTATCTATAATTAATATTGTTTTTCGAGGGTATAAAAATTTATTCAGAGGATCATTCAATGCTCAATAAAAAAGCCATTCTGATTTTGATATTCGGCATAGTGTCACTCTTATTCTCGTGGGTCCCCGGCGCCGGCCTCGTGCTTGCCATATTCACGCTATGTCTTTACGCAGTCAATAAGACTGTCAGGTCCGATATGAAGTCCGAGATCGGAAGGACTCTGGCCATCATTGCCATCCTGGTCAACATCTGTTCAATCTTCTATGTGATAGTCTTAATGCCCCTGCCCGAAAATAGTGCTCCGGCATGGTTATTCTCTTTGCGTTCTGCGATCACAAGCACGTCATTCTACGGTGATTTTGAGAACAATTTTATCTCTGAGGGCCGTTACATCTATCTGCTTAAGGGTCTCGGAGTTACGTTTGAAGTAACATTCTTTGCAGTCCTTTTGGGTATCGTTCTTGGTGTCATCGTTGCGCTCGTAAGGTCATCTTATGACACATTGAAGGAAGAGCTGAGGGGTGGCTTCGGCAAAGGCGTTCTTGCTTTCTTCTATAAACTCTGCGGTATTTACCTTACGGTCATCAGAGGAACACCTGTAGTTGTTCAGCTCATGATCATCTACTTCGTAATTTTCGCAACATCCAACAACAAGATCATGGTTGCCGTTCTTGCATTCGGAATCAACTCGGGAGCTTATGTCGCCGAGATCATCAGAGGCGGCATCATGAGCATAGACAAGGGACAGTTCGAAGCCGGACGTTCACTCGGTTTCGGTTATGTAAGGACAATGGCTTACATCATCATCCCTCAGGCATTCAAGGCCGTCCTTCCCGCTCTTGCAAATGAATTCATCGTTCTCATCAAAGAGACTTCAGTATCAGGTTATGTAGGACTCCAGGAGCTGACAAAGGGCGGAGACATTATCAGATCAAGGACATATTCCGCGTTCATGCCGCTTATCGCGGTCGCGGTCATCTATCTCCTGATCGTAATGTTCTTCAGTTGGCTTGTATCGTTGCTCGAAAGGGGGCTTAAGAAGAGTGAGCGCTGATAATAACGTAATCATATCCGTAAAGGATCTTAAGAAATACTATAACGGCGGAGAAGTCAAAGCTCTGGACGGTGTCACGACCGACATCAAAAAAGGAGAGGTTGTCGTTGTCATCGGACCTTCAGGTTCCGGCAAGTCAACATTTTTGAGATCACTCAATCTTCTTGAGCGCCCCACGGGCGGCACGATCACTTTTGAGGGAAAAGACATCATGGCTCCCTCGACTGACATCAATAAGCTCAGACAGAAGATGGGAATGGTCTTCCAGCATTTTAACCTCTTCCCTCACCTGACGATCCTGAAGAACATGACTCTGGCACCGGTGAAGCTCAACGGGCTTTCAAAGGAAGATGCCAATGCCAAAGCCATGGAGCTTCTCTCAAAGGTCGGTCTTGAAGACCGTGCCCTCGCATATCCATCGCAGCTTTCGGGCGGTCAGAAGCAGAGGATCGCCATAGTCAGAGCTCTCGCGATGGACCCTGAAGTAATGCTTTTCGATGAGCCGACAAGTGCTCTTGACCCGGAAATGGTCGGTGAAGTTCTGGATGTTATGAAAAAACTTGCGGATGCCGGAATGACCATGGTATGCGTCACTCACGAAATGGGATTTGCAAGAGAAGTAGGAACACGTGTTATTTTCATGGACTGTGGTAAAATCATCGAAGAGAACACGCCTGAGGAAATATTTTCTAATCCTCAGAATGAGCGACTCAAGGCTTTCTTACAGAAAGTACTATAAACCAGGAGGGATAGTATATGTATTGTGAATCTTGCGGATCCTTTATTCCGGACGGACAGTCATTTTGCACCAACTGCGGCGCTCCTGTCGCAGCACAGCCTGCACCTCAGCCTGCAGCAGCACCTGTAGCAGCACCTGCACCCGCACCTGCTCCCCAGGCAGTACCCGTACAGCCTGTATATCAGCAGCCTGCTTACCAGCAAACGGTTCAGCCTGTAAACGTTCAGCCCGTATATCAGCAGCCCACGTATGCAGCACCCGTTTCCAACGGTCCCGTTAAAGCCGGCAACGGTGCAGCTACAGCAGGTCTGGTATTCGGCATCATCACTATAGCCTTGTTCTGGGTACCGTTTTTTAACCTTTTCACGACCGGCATCTGCGGTCTTCTCGGTCTTATCTTCTCGATAATCGGCCTCGCAAAGAAGAATGCAGGCGGTAAGCCTAAGGCAATCGTAGGCCTTATCCTGACAATCGTCGGAAGCATACTCACGGTCTTCTATTACTACGAGATCGGCCAGACCATTGCTTCGGATCCGTCACTCAGCCGTGAATTCGAAGAGATCTTCGAAGATACTGCTGCACCTGAAGAATACACATTCTCCGAGGGCGAATTCGTTACACCCGATCAGGAATATGTCAGCGGCGTCCTTCACATCGACGGCTGTCTCGTAGAGTTCTGATCGATCACTTTGATTTAATTATTTAGGGGCTGCACTTCAGGGTGCAGCTCTTTTTTTGCTGCGGATCGTGTTCTGATTTTTTCTATCCTGAACAGAATTAACCTATAACCCCCAAAAACGGGCATATAGTTCAAGAAAGCAGCCTTTTTTTGAACTACACCTCCCAAAAACGGCAATATAGGTTAACAATTCCTCATCCTGCCCATTGTCTGCGGATATTCATTTTTGAGACGCGCGAAAATCGAACTCTCCCGCCATACATTTTGATCATATCAGCATTTATATGCCTGTTTATGATACAATCTTGATTAAAATATAATAAATTTAACAAATTCAGAAACCGGTTTTAGATCCGGTCACTTTACAGATTTGAGAGGGTTGTTTATGTACTGCGAATCATGCGGCTCATTTATTCAGGACGGCGAATCTTTCTGCTCTAACTGCGGCGCACGTGCTCCCAAGCCGGCAGGGTCCGTCGTTCAGCATATTGCTCAGCCCGCACCTGCTCCCCAGCCCGCTCCGGCTCCTCAGCCTGTAGCATCACCGGTTGTCCCCGCTCCGCAGCCTATAGCACAGCCTGTACAACCTGTTCAGCCTGTATACCAGCAGCCGGTCTATCAACAGTCCATCCCGCAACCCGGCCAGCCTGTTTATCAACAGCCGGTTTACCAGCAGCCTGTTTACCAGCAGCCTGTCCAGCCCATTTATCAGCAGCCCGCCTATCAGCAGGTTGTCGTTACACAGCTTCCTGACAGCCGAAGCAGGATCAACGGCGCCGCGACTGCAGGACTTGTTTTCGGGATAATTACCGCATGCCTATGCTGGCTGCCTGTCGTGAATCTCATACCCGCTGTCTTTGGTCTGATTTTCTCGATTGTGGGTTTGAGCAAGAGGAATGCCGGCGGCAAAGGCAGAGCTATCGCAGGCCTCATAATGTCCGGGATCGGAATGCTGATCAGCGCTTATGTGATCCTCGCTGTCATGGTCGAAGGCGGAAGCTACTCCTGACCGCTTTTATAATTATTTATGCTTCTTGCGAAGCGTCTCATCGTAGGAATAATTCTCTTCAAGGAAATCCTCGCCCTTCTGTTCTTCCTTAAAGGACAGGCTGGGATAGCCTAATTGTCTCAGAACTTCGTAGATAGCTACAGCACATGCATTTGAGAGATTAAGACATCTGCAGTCCGCATTCATCGGGATCCTGAAGCATCTGTCAAGGTTAGCCCTTAAGATCTCACCGGGAATGCCTGTGCTTTCCTTGCCGAATATAAGATAGATCTCTGAACTCTCCGAAGCTTTCTTAAAATCGATATCAGACGGCGGAACCTTGCCGTAACGTGTCATGAAGTAGTACTCGCCTTCATTTTTCTGCACAAAATCCTGCCATGAATCGTAAAGCGTGTAATCCGCCCACGTGATGTGGTTGGTTGAAGATCTTCTGAATTCGGGATTGTTGATGTCGAATCCGACAGGTCCGATGATGTGAAGCGTTGCGCCCGCCGCCACACAGGTGCGCATTATGTTGCCTGTATTCTGGGGGATCTCAGGTTCAAAAAGAACCACATTCACTATGCTTTTTGCCGGTTCATTCATATTCTGTCTCCGGATCGAAAACAATATTCATATAGATATCCGTCTATATGTTTATGCTTTAGCAACGGCAGCTTTGCGCCTGCTCTTCTTCTCCTCTTCGGGCTCTTCAGCAGGGATGCCGAATGATATGAGGTTCGACTCGGCCGCAGCCTCAGCTATATTGAGCATATGGTCGCCAAGACGTTCAAAGTCTGTAAGCATCTCGGAATAGATAACGCAAGCGTCACCTGAACAGATTCCGGACTTAAGTCTTTCGAGCTGATGCTCTCTGTAATCTTCCGTCATGTCGTCTATCTTCTGCTCCATCTGAGCCATCCTGATATGTACGGAACCGGGCTTGCTGCCAAAGAGAATGTTGTAAGCGTCAGTGGTAGTCGTTACCATCTGGCTGACTTCTGCCCTTGCCTTATCTGAAAGCTTTAAGCCCTTGCTCTCCAGGAGATTCGCATATCCTGAAATATTGGTGGCATGGTCTCCCATACGCTCGATATTGCCCGTGATCTTAAACAGCGCACTCATTGCTACAGCTTCTTTCTCGGACATAGCGAAAACCATAGCGTGCGAGATATAGTACGATATCTCCTTGTTGAGGTAATCGACGTATTCTTCCGTATCGTTTATCTGCTGCTGTGTCTTATCACTGTTTTCGAGCACCGCTTCGATACTTCTCTTGACATTAGTGCCTGCCATCTCGAGCATTCTGCTGATCTCATTGCAAATAGCCCTGATAAGGACTTCGGTACCGACCTGGTTGCTCGTGCTGAGCATATTGGGGTTAAGGTACTTCAGATACTGAACGCTGTCATCCCCGCCCTTCTTGTCAGGTACGATGAGTTTAACGAGCTTAACGATGAGCTTGCCGAAAGGCAGCAGGATGATGGTTGACGCGAGGTTAAACACAAGGTGCATGTTCGCGAACTGTCTTGCGACATCGTTGGGCGACAGTAATCTGACAAAATCCGCTACAGGGAGCAGATAGTAAGCAATGGTAAAGATCGCGGTACCGATGACATTGAAGAGCATGTGGAGCATTCCGGCTCTTGTCGCATTTCTGGAGCCGCCGATAGAAGCGAAGACCGCCGTAACGCAGGTACCGATATTAAGTCCGAATATGATGAACATTGCCTGCTCAAGCGTGATGAGCTGGGCACCGGAAGCTGACATCGCCATAGCCTGAAGGACACCGACGCCGGCTGCGGAACTTTGGATGATTATTACGAAGATGATGCCTACGATGATGCCGATAAAAGGATTGTTGATCGATGCAAATATATCCTTAACGATATCCATCTCGCTTAACGGAGCCATGGAATTCTTCATGAGATTCATGGCAACGAAGATAAAGCCCAGGCCGGCTATTGCCTCACCGATGCTTCTTAACTTCTTGTTCTTGACCAGGATACATACAAAAGTACCCAGAAGGGCAATGATCGGGGCATAGTTGCCTATATCAAAAGCGATGAGCTGTGAAGTGATATTGGTACCGATGTTTGCGCCCATGATTACCCACAGAGCCTGGTAAAGGTTCATGAGGCCCGCGTTAACGAATCCTACGGACATGACCGATGTGGCTGTTGAAGACTGGATAAGTGCCGTGATTCCGGCACCGACTGCAACGCCCATTATCCTGTTGCCGGTAAGTTTTGCAAGAACATTCTTTAACTTGTCTCCGGCTATTGCCTGCAGACTTCCGCTGGTGATCTTAACACTGTAAAGGAACAGTGCCATGCCGGCACAGAGTTCCACCATCGCCGCCCAAACATCAATTTCTGCCATAAATCTCACTCGCCTCCGAACGGCTCTCAAAACACTTAGAAATCACTCACATAATAATATGGGTGTAGCGATTCAATGTCAAAGCTTTTCGGCAAATATCAAAGTATTTTAGAGTTATCAGATGGAATCTGCGGCAATATATAGATATGCGTCTATATATTGTCATTACAAAACCCAGAAAAGCCCTCAACCACAACGTCTTCAGGACATAAGCACTTCATCTCAGTCATTCTCAAAAAGTCCGGTAAATGCCCTCAAAAAACTCTCTGCATTTGAACTTTTTAAATTCATACCAGCATAGTATAATCTCCGCATATCAACCTGTGGAAGGTTCCATATGACGGCCACGAGAAAGTTCTGGACATTAAGATACATCATAATTAACGCTACGTATTTTGCCGTTTACAGCGGCATTCATGCATATGCGTCCGTCTTCCTGCTCGAAAAGGGTTTCTCCAACACACTCATCGGCATCACACTGGCACTTGCCAATATCCTTTCCGTCATCTTCCAGCCTTTTATAGCAGGTCTTATCGACAAACAGGGCAAGCTCACCAACCGCAATGTCTCAATGGCATCCACTGCTCTCCTTTTAATCGGATCTGTCCTGCTTCTTATCATAAAAAGCGGCATCGTCGTGATATTCATTATTTTCGCGCTCATATACACGGTACAGATGGTATACCAGCCCATCTTGACCGCGATGTACTTTGAATACGAGGCGGCCGGATGCCACATCTACTACGGACTTGCACGCGGGCTGGGTTCCTGCGGATTTGCCGTCGTATCGGTCTTCACGGGCAAGGCCATCGGATGGTTCGGCGTTAACATCCTAATGATCCTCGACATCATATTCCTTACCATAGCGCTCATCGTTCTCTATTTCTTTAAGAAACCTGAAATTAAAAATGCTGAGACCGGAAGCACAGAGACTGCTCACAACAACCTGATAAGTTTTATTAAAACATATCCGTTCTTTATGCTCTTCGTCGCCGGCGCAATGTGCTTCTTCTTTGCGCATAACGCGATCAACGACTACATGATCCAGATAATCACGCCGCTTGGAGGCACCGAGACACAGATGGGCATTGCGGTATTCATCGCTGCCCTTCTCGAACTCCCCACCATGGCGCTCATAGATAAGATCATGTAGAAGATCTCTTGCAGGAATCTCCTGCTTATCTCAGGCGCTGCATTCCTTGTTAAGACGCTCCTGATGCTCCTTGCGCCCAACATGGTCCTCGTATATATAAGCCAGGCTATGCAGATGCTCGCTTATGCCGTTTTCATTCCCGTCTCCGCTTACTTCGTAAACATGACGATGGCAAGACTCGATCAGGTAAAAGGACAGGCCTATATCAACTGCTCGATCACTCTTGGCGGTGTATTCTCAAGCCTTGTATGCGGACGACTGCTCGACATCAAGGGACCGGGCTTTATGCTTGCCGTGAGCCTCGCCGTAACTGCAACAGGTCTCGTCATAGCTTTCCTGGCTCTCAAGGTATTCGGAAAAAAGTCAAAAGAGTGCGGCAATATTGCAGAAGACCGCTCTTAAACAAAATTCAGTATTGAACAATATACAATACCGCGTTATACTCCCCTTATAGACCAATGGTTAAAGGGAAGATTTTGTATGAACGACTCTTGCAATCTGAAGTACCCGCTGCTTATGGTGCACGGAATGGGTTTCCGTGACAGAAAGCATCTGTGCTACTGGGGCAGGATCCCCAAAGCTCTTGAATCTGAGGGCGCAAATATTTTCTTCGGTCATCAGGATGCCGTAGGATCGGTCGAAGGCAATGCCGATACGATCGCGAAAAGCCTTGACGAGGTCCTGAGGATCACCGGTGCCGACAAGGTCAACATTCTTGCGCATTCCAAGGGCGGCCTCGAATCGAGATATCTCGTTAATCACGGCTACCACGACAAGATCGCATCGATCACCACTATTGATACACCACATCACGGTTCCAATACGGTGGATTTCTTCATGAGAGCTCCAAAGTGGTTGGTCAAAGCCGCCGCAAAGGGCAATGATCTCTGGATGTGGCTTTTAGGCGACAAGCATCCTGACAGCATGGGCTGCTTTGATATCCTGACTACAAAGACCGCTGCAAAATTCAATCTCGATAATCCCGCGCCTGAGGACATATATTGCCAGAGTTACGCTTTCAAGTGCACGGGCGCTTTTTCCGATTCAGTATTCTGCCTCACCTATCCGCTCGTCAAGAGATTCGACGGCGACAATGACGGCATGGTCTCCACCGCTTCGGCCCACTGGGTCAACTTCAAGGGCGTGCACACATCCCCTGCCAGAAGAGGCATCTCCCACGCTGATGTCGTCGACTTAAGACGCAGGAAGTTCACTTCCAGAAAACCCGGCAGCGACGACGAAGTAAGTGACATCGTGGTCTTCTACCTCAACATAATAAGGGATCTTAAACAGATGGGCTTCTGACCCGCCGTCTTTATATTAGAAGCTGCCCGGATAACGGATGGACAAAAACGGCAAGTGACACACTCCCGATAAAATGCTATTCTAAAAAACGCTTGATACTATTTTCGGGCACGGGAAACATATTTAAACTATAAGGAGTCCGCTGTGAATCTACTTGCCTTGGCGCTTATCCCCGTTGTGGGACTTTTATTATTCATCTATTTCAATGACAAGAACGAGAAAGAACCGTTCGGTTACCTGATCGGATTGTTCTTCACGGGAATGGCCACCATAATAACAGCCGTAATAGCCGAATGGATCGGTCAGGCAATACTTAATGCATTAATGCCTTCCGTCTCAGTAATCAGACAGGTCCTCTTGGCAATGCTGATCGTCGCTCCGGCAGAGGAGTTCGGCAAGTATCTGGTATTAAGACTCCGCACCTGGAAAAACAAAAACTTCAATTACAGTTACGATGCCATCGTTTACGCGGTATTTATCTCTCTTGGTTTCGCGGCTTTGGAAAACGTCGGATATGTCATAATGAGCGGTATTTCAGCAGCTCTCCTCCGAATGGTAACAGCCGTTCCCGGACATGCGTGCTTTGCGGTATTCATGGGATTCTTCTATGGCAAGGCCAAGTATGCGAGCCTTACGGACAACAAGAAAGGCTGCGCAGGCTATAAAGCACTTGCTATCATTGTTCCGATCCTTCTCCACGGCATCTACGACGGCATAATCTTCGGCGGTGAAGCAACGGGTGCGGCACTTCTTTCGGGCTTAAGCCTTGTGCTCTGGATCATCTTTGTAATCGCGCTCATAATCGTATCCTGTATCCTTGTCGTGAAGTCTTCGAGAAATGACTTCTGCATCATCACCCTGTATCCGGATCAGGTTCCGGTTAATGTTGCGCCCCAGTATCAGACACAACCTCAGTATCAGACCCGGTCACTGTATCAGTCACAGCCTCAGTACCAGGCTCAACCCCAGTATCAGGCTCAGCCAAAGGCTCCGTTCCAGGTCGTATACAAACCTTCTGCGGTCGGAAGCTGGACATGCAGCTGCGGAGCTGAGAACAACCTCAATTTCTGCTTTAAGTGCGGAAGGCAGCGTTCTATCAACTCAACATGGTACTGTCCCAGCTGCGGAACACTTTCCGTCCTGAATTTCTGCGGGAACTGCGGCACCCCCAGGACAATGCAGCAGCCTCCTGCAATGGGATGATCTCCGGCATGGACGGTCCTTCCCCTATCAATGGCAGCAATCTGAGATTCGATTCTTTCGGTGATGCCCTGTTCGCGAAAAAGCCCCGCCTTCCGGCCATGGGCTGGAACAGTTGGAACGCTTTCGGAAGCGGCAACACCGAAGAACTCACCGGAGCAATGGTCCTTAAGATAAAGGAACTGGAGCTCGATAAACTCGGATACAGATACATAGTCTTAGACGACGGCTGTTACTGCCCTGAGCGCGACGGCGGTCATCTCCGTTCCGACACCGTAAAGTTCCCTTCCGGATTTAAAGCCATGGCTGATCTCATTCACAGTCACGGGCTTAAATTCGGCATGTATAACGATATCGGAACCAGGCTCTGCTCAGGCGCTGAAGTCGGAATTTACGGCCATGAGGAGACTGACTGTGAGGATTACATAAAGTGGGAGATCGACTTTTTAAAGGTCGACAACTGCTATTACATGTGGGACAACGCGACTTTTGCCGACCCTCAGAACGCAAAATATTCATATGCTCCGAACATAAAGAGCATTGAGATAGACGGCATGTCTCATGAGGCTTCAAAGGCTGATATCACAGGCACAAGAGCAGAGATAAAAAACGGCATCGCCACTTTCATCGGAACCTTTGACGGAACGGCGCCGGACCACACACCCATAGGACTTCGCAGCAGCGAACTCATTTTCGGGATCGTGGCAGAAGAAAAATGTACAAAGGATCTGCATGTCACATATGCTTCGGGCGCCGAAGAAGGTACCGGGCAGTGGCTCCAGGTGGCAATTGAAGACAATATCTTCTTCGACGGACTTCTTCCTCCGACAAAGAGCAACGATTCCTTCGAAGTCTCTCCCGCCATAAAGATCGAACTTCACGAAGGCTCCAACAAGCTCCGCATAATGAATCACAGAAGGCAGGAAAACACACTTCTTTCC
This sequence comes from Clostridiales bacterium, assembly GCA_017509245.1. Classification (GTDB taxonomy): domain Bacteria; phylum Bacillota; class Clostridia; order Saccharofermentanales; family Saccharofermentanaceae; genus Saccharofermentans. Next base: position 35,530 of record JAFWQC010000016.1, read on the forward strand.
TACTCAAAGATCCGCCGCGGACTTGAAGCGGCAGGTGACCGCGACATAGTCTTCTCGATCTGTGAATGGGGCAAGACCCAGCCACAGGACTGGGGACACAAAGTCGGCGACTCCTGGAGGATCTTAAACGACATCACTTTCCAGGTCGGTTCCGACGGCAATCCCGGAACAGCAAAATGGGAAGATGACTACACGACTTCGATCACATCGCAGTATAACAAGGCCGTGATAATGGATGAGTTCGCAGGTCTTGATAAAGGCTGGAACGACCCCGATATGCTAGTCATAGGCATGGACGGGATAAATGACATCATGTGCCGTTCGCATATGGCAATGTGGTGCATGTTAAACGCTCCCCTGATGCTTGGACTCGACTTAAGAAGGGTCAGTAAAGGCGGCGCTCTTTATAACATCATCGCGAACAAGGATCTTATTGCGCTCGATCAGGATCCGCTCGGCATTCAGGCTAAAAGGATATTTACGACCATCAGCTGCGCTAATCCAGATAAGGAATATATCCGCGATAACAAGAGAACCGATGTCCTTTTAAAGCCGCTTGCAAACGGCGATATCGCCCTGGGTTTCTTTAACCTCGATCAGGAAGATAAAAGCTACAACATATCGATAGACATCGATATGTTGGTCAGGGCGTCAGGAGATAAGATCACAAATAAAGGATCATTCCAAAATGCCGGAAGCTTCAGGATAAAAGATCTTCTTACAGGCGCAGAATGTGAATTCACTGAAAAGAGTTTCAGTTCCGGGATCCTTAGCCCCTGTGACTGCAAGGTAATAAGGATAACTCCCCTGCCATGACAACTGAAAGATTCGTTATTGAACTGTGCCGGATCACGGGAATGGAATCTGACGGCATCTATGCAAAAGGCCGCAAGAACGGGTGGCTTGAGGCAGAAGATGAGATCAGTAAAGACAGGCCGCTTACCCGCAAAAATGCCGCACGCATCTTCCACATGTATCTGCTTAAAGTCCTTCACGTAAATGACCTTGATATCAGCGGAGCAAAGGATCTCCGTGATCTATACGACTGCCGCATATGCGCAAATCACATAGCACAGGCATACATGCGCGGAATAATGAACGCCAGGGAACTTAAGCGTGACGGCGGATTTTTATGGTTTGACCTGAACGGAACGGATGACGACGAAGAGGTTATGGCTCAGTTGTCGCGCTTTTCTTCAATAGCAGACTGTTCTTTGATCTGAGCTTCTTTTATCTCCTTCTTCAGTTCCTCATCGTCCATGAATCTCGGAGCCGTGGAATAAACGGGCTTCTCCTTCCTAACATAAATAAGGTTCTGCACCGCATCCGTTATCTTCTGCTCGCCGATGCCAAATATCACGCTCAGGATAATGACACCGATCGCATATGCGAGGAGATTGTTATACTCGCCTCCGAGATAGAACGGAGATTCCTCCACGTTGTAGGACAGGAACCGAAGCAGCGTTATAGCAGCAAGATTCATGAGGTAGGTATGAAGCGAATATTTGCCGAAGAAACGGCTTACCGGATTGCTTACATAGAACTTCATGAGGAACATGAACAAAGTGAACGGGAAAACAAACAGCAGCGGGATCTGCATAAAGAAAGTCACGATCTTATCACCGATCTCAGGTCCGGTCGCACCTTCATAATACTCCGACCAGTAACCGAAGCGCGCCTGGCCATAGGATGAAAGCATGTAAAGACCTGCCGTAACCAGGAGCAGGATAAAGAACTTAAAGGCATAGTTCTTCTTGAAGAAAGGCACGATCTTTTTCTCATATGTCGCGAAAATAAGACCTGTCAGGAATGCCGGTGAAGCATTGACCCACCATTCACCGTGGAACCAGAAAACATTCTCTTGCATCCACCATTTCGCGCTCATCCAGCCCTCTTCGGTCATCCACCAGTCGGGCTCGCCGACCCACCATACACGGTGTGCATAGAAGCAGCTTAAGACACCAAGTGCAGCCATGAACAGGAATATGATGACGAAGCTTACGGGGCGCTTTTTGATAAAGCGGAAGCAGAGATAGAAGACTATGTAAAGAAGCGCAAGTATTATCGGGAACCATGCATATCTGTTCATCATGGTGATGCCGGTAAGATTTGTGACCCACTGCATTTTCGCGAACGGCCATTTGCAGATAAAGCAGATGATGCCGTATATCAGAACGTCGATATAGAACGGGAGCACGATGGTCTTAACGACTCTCTTGCCGATAAAGCCCTTGAGATAATCTTTCTTGGTATCAAAGCTCTTTATGAGACCGTAACCGGAGCAGAAAAAGAATACCGCGACGAAGTAAACGCCGGCATTAACGAACGGCGAAAGCACACCCGACATCTGGAAAGCCTGCTCCTGTGAGATGTGGTGGAGGATTACGCCCATTGCGGCAAATCCGCGGACTGATTTCATTACGTCGAGGCTTAAGAAATCCTCATTGAATTCATTCTTTCTGCCGAACTTGTTTTTCGCGCCCAGGATCAATACAGCAACGAAAATCAAACATACTATGCGGTCAAGTATTCTCCAAATAGAAACGTCTGCAAAGAAACCTAACATAACTTCACCCCTGCTTTAGTCCGCATTAAGGCGCTTCTTTTCTTCCCGGCGCTCTTTTCTTTTCATCTTCCTGATCTGTACCTCATCCTTATCCCTGATGAAGATAAAGTATACGACCGTTGCGAGCGAGCCATAAATGCAGAGCATGATAAGGCTTGCCGCAGATGCCCTGTCGTAGATATATGAGCCCATGAAGGCCTGATTCTCAACATACATCATGAGCGTGAGATTTCTTCTAAATGTATCAAACGCGCCGAACATGCTCGGAATGTCGACCATGCCCAGACCATCGACTATGGAGACTACGGTTATAAAGAACATCATCGGCTTCATGCACGGAAGCGTGACGCGGAAAAATGTCTGGATCCTGTTGGCACCATCCATCTCGGCGGCCTCAAATATTTCCACAGGAATACCCGTAATGCCTGCGACCGCATAGATAAATACAATGCCGAAATGCACGAAGATGCTTACCACAATGATGAAGAAAGGCATTGATGTAAAGAACTCCACGTCCTTCTCGGTGATCCCGAATCCGTTCATCATGGAAGCCATCAGAACAAAACCGACGCCGGTGCCGACAAACATGATCATGTGATTTAAAAGGACGTTGCCTGCTCCGGACCCCGCAACGATCTTCGGAAAGATGAAAGCGGATCTGAAGATCTTTCTGCCCTTGATCTTTAATCTTCTGTCAGTCATGACCGCAGCAAGCCAGAATGCGATTATCCACTCGGGGATCATCTCGGCCAGCCAGAAGAAAAGCGTGTTCTTGAATGCATCACGGAACGATACGGCCTTGAATACCTCAGCAAAATTGCGGTACCAGGGTTCACCGATCGACGGCAGGAACTTTGGATCGTAATTGCCGACCTGATTCTTCAGATCGCAGAAAGCGTAATAGATAGTATTTGCCATCGGCAGAAAATGGAATAACAGGAATAAAACGACAAAAGGAATAACAAAGATGTATCCCCATTTAGAATACCGTTTTTCCAATTCGACTTTCTTGCTCATGCGTCCCCTGATTCCCGCCGGACCTTTCAGATCCGGTCATAATACATGAGCCTATTATATAGTTTTCAGAGAAACAGCAACAATGATGTTTTCGATAATATCCATTTATAAGATTTGTAACCTTGCTCCAAAAGATAATAATAGACTTGCACCGTGTTTTTCTGTATCCTCTGTGATAGGAAACCGCCTGAATTTATCAGGCAATCCGGGAAAAGGGGCACAGATCGGTCATTATGAGTACGGGCATACCGGCCATCAAAAGAAAAGAATTCATCTTTAAGATCGTTACTTACGCCATATCGGTCGCTTTAGGTTATCTTATGATCTATCCGTTCATAGGACTTCTGATCGGCGATTTCGGCATCGATCCCGAGAGTGTTAATCAGGACAGAATGCTTTATCTTATGCCTGAGTTCAATAACCTCGTGCAGTACTGGAAAAACTTCATTTTTTCCTTTAATTCCTCCGTTTTGACCGGCTTCAAGAATTCAATGATCGTGTCCTGCACAAGCACCATCTTCTGCATGTACTGTTCCGCCATTACCGCATATGCACTTACCGCTTACGAGTGGAAGCTCAGGCAGGCTCTGGATAAAGCAATACTTATCATCGTCATGCTCCCGAGCACTGTAGCCATAGTCGGTTATTATCAGCTCGTCTGGAAATTCCACATGATCAACAGGCTCTCGATGCTGATCTTCCCTGCCATCGCTTCACCTGTCACCATCCTGTTCATGCGCTTATATCTGAAGTCCACTTTCTCAAAAGAGATCGTAGAGTCCGCCAGGATCGACGGCGCCGGAGAATTCAGGATCTTCAACCAGATCATCCTCCCTCTTCTCAAGCCCGCCATCGGAACACAGGCGATCTTCGTTTTTTCAACTACCTGGAACGACGTATTTGTTCCGAGCATCATACTCATCAGAACGGAAAAACGGACGCTGCCTGCCATAACCGGCTCTGCTCCCCAGCTCTTATACTTCCTCCCCCCTCTGCTTATCTTCCTCTTCCTGCAGCGGTACATCGTTGAAGGCATCACGCTGGGAAGCGTAAAGAACTGAGATCTTATTCACCTTAATAGACTGTTTTTGACGCGACACCTTTGTTGCCTGTAATGTGCTGTTCACAGTTTCACGTTCTCGAAAACAACCCTCCCGGATGTCTGTAATGCGCTACTCACTAGTTTGCGCGCTCGAAAATCACCCTGCCACCGGAGTACTGATTTGGGACATGCCGCTGTTACAAAACATGTCTAAATCAGCCCCGCCTTGCACAAAATGATCCCGGAATAATGGTACCCGTAACATATAATTTCTTGTCGGTAGTTTGTATGGTTTTGTCGGTTATCTTGTCGGTTATCAAAAAGAACTGATGACAATATGCAGGTTTTGTCGGTTTTGCTGTAGGTTATTAAAGTCAATTTTGCCGGTATCAAAGTTCATATATTTTCGGAAACATACAAGATTAGAATCTGACGCTCCCATACTTTACATAACCGCCAATGACCGCAACCTGCCTGAACACCCAACACAGATCAGACGCTGCGGTCATTGGCACAAGCATTCGTCAGAATGTGCCAAAGGCACCCTTGACGGCATAAGGCTGATCTGTAAAACAAACATGGCAGGCTGCGTTTGGTGAATAAACACCTGTAAGTTGAACGGAAAAACGTGCTGTCTTAGATAAATGTTTTGGTGTTCATATGTATTTTTGCCGCGTTACCAATTTACTTTGCAGTGTAATAAGAGCCCGACTACTTTTTCGGCTATTGTTTTATTGCAAGTCTAAAGTGAAACTATCAGCCTTCAGGCATCATGTTAGGAGTATTGAATGTAATGGTGACTTCGACTTCCCAACGGTCTAAAAGGGTGCTGTGATTATCCTGGACAAAATCCTTTCTGACAATCGCAACATAGTCATTGGGACCGTCTGCATATTTGTATGCGAATCCCCAGATTCCAAGATCTTCCGTACAGACTATCTCATCTTTATAGAGTTCCGAGATATAATCCCTAAGGATCTTTGCGCAGGTCTCCGCCCTTTCCTCGTCATAGACGTAGATCTTGAAATCACCCACACCGGGTCTCATCGTGTGTATGAAGGGCTGATCATATCTGAGGATCCTGTAATTGCCTCTTTCCATATCTTCAACTTCATAGCCGTCGTATCCGACTCTAGCTACATGATCCCTGCTTTGTATGAGATCAGGATTGTCCTCAAAAAGGCTGTATTCAAAGTCGAACTGATTGCCGTTGGAGTAATGTTCAAAAGTCCAGTATTCCTGATCAAAGCCGTACAGGACCCTGTTGCCGAAATCATTATGGTCGTCATCATCCAGGTCACCTGCGTGTGGTTCGCAGGCAATGAGATCATCGACAAGCTTTTTTACTGTTGCTTCATCCGTAACATCAATAAACCAGCAGTTATCTAAATCCGAACCGCCTGTTCCCTGGTCATCTGAGTCCGGTGATGCATCGGTGAATAATGCAAACCCGGAATCGTCATCCTGAACCGGCGAGATATGGTTAACTATATTATTTGCTTCCGCGATATCAGTTTCCGTTGTCTTGCGCGGCTTTGTATCCCCGTTATCCTTCTGTTTCTTTACTACGACAATTACCGATACTATCGCAGCGATTGCGACTACTGCTGCTGCACAGCTGATCACGATTTTCTTAATCATTATTCCTAACTTCCTTTCTTTATGGCCGGTGCGGCCGGTTTTGTTATGGTTCCTGATTAGGGAACCTGTTCTGATGCGGTCAGGTTTGCAAGCGAAAATGGCATTGCTTTTGTTCCGCTTCTTCTTTAATAACGAATGACAGGAATAAATTATTGGGTGGTTTGGATAAATTTATAAGATATTTTCGGGCACGTCCGGCAGCTTATAACTGATTCAGAAAACAGTCCTTATTTGCGGTCAGAACTTTATTATCAATCTGATAATATTGTATTATGTTTCCGAGAAAGTTTTCCGGGATCAGCGTTGAGTTTTAAAGATAGGAAATGAGGTTATGGGATGAGTGTAAATGTCCTGATCAATATCAAAGGTGCATCCAAAAAGATTATCCCCATTGAATATGAATACGGATTTGATCCGGGTGGGATCATCACGGTTGAACAGTTTCTTGACGAGACTGTAAGGATCACCATGGAACTGTATATGGGATCTGTAACAGATAAGGACGGCAAAGAGACTTCTGACCAGGAACTGTTGAAGGATAAGAGCGACAGGCTGGTAAAGCTCCTTGAGGTTCTGTCCAATGAAGAGATAGAGGAAAAGGCTCAGAGCGGCAAAGTGAGTTTTGGCGTTCATTACAATGAGGGAACCATTTCGCTTGAGAAGGCAAAAGACAATGCAAGGCAATGCTTCATTGACGGCCTTGTAGCACTTTTCGCTGACGGAGAAAGATATGAGAAACTCGAAGATAAATTCTCATTAAATGAAGGCAGCAATATCACATTCGTAAAGATGGTATTCCTTGCGGGAAGAATGTGGTAACAGGAAAGGAGATAACATGGGATACGATTACAGTTCAAGAGACAGACTGGCTAAGAGATTTTTTGAAAACTGGAAGAAGGAAAATGCTTCCAGGATAGACAAGGCAGATAAGAAACTGTTTGAGGAAGCGCTGAAGATCGGCAAGACATATTCCACCGGAACCAATATTTTCGAGGATATGGTAAAGGAACAGTATTCGCCGGACAAGTACTGTAAGCCTTCGGATTTCATGAGAGAGAAGCTGGGCAGTATTATCAATATTTTCGTGCCCGCGAAATACATAGATGACTATTACAACATCATCGATGAATTCCATACATTCCAGTACACAACCGGCTACAGCAGAAGAAGTTTCAGGACTGATGATTTCAATTGCCATATCTATCATGCCATAAAACTGATGTACTGCTATATGTCATTTGAGATATATGGCGTCAGCGCAGCTGATTATCTGCGTGACAACCTGACTCCGGAATTGCTCGACTACAAGAGAAACATTGACAGCACATTCAACGATGTGGCGATCCGCCATGCGGATGATATCCTGGCAGCAAGGATCAATGCCGGTGATACAGGCGTCATAGAAGCGATAAAGGAAGCGATCCTAAGCGAGAATAATACAGTCATCGTTACCAGGGAAATGATCCTTGCAATAGTTAAATCAAAGAATGGGGAACTCCACGAAATTCTCGGCAAGTTCCTCGTTGCTGCCCGCCTTTCGGAAGGTATCAGACAGGTCATCTGCGAGTGTTCTGATGAAGGAAGACTGGACGCTTTCACGACACTCCTCAAAGTCATCGCTGAGGAAAACCTCGTAAGATTTGCCGCAGTTAAAAGAGCTTTCGCGGTATGGACCGGCTTTATCGACGAGAATAACATTGACAGGATCATCGGCAAGGTCATGCCGCTCATGCTGTCTTCCATCAACGACCTTGATGCTGCAGAAGAACTTCTCAAGACAGATGACAGCATCAATATCATGACAGGTCTTTGGGCGCTTGCTGCAAATGATGTAAAGTTTGCTATGACTGCGATGAAGCATATAGCAAGGGCCGGTTCCAAGGTTCAGAAGATCACGATCTCATACTTCAACAGAATGCTCCAGAACAGAGACTTTACAGAAAGGGTCGCAAGATATGTCGTGGAGAATAATGAGGATGACATCGAGCTCATAGCAGGCTTCATGCCTACATATTTCGCCAACCCGGAACGCAGAGCAGACTTGACCTTTAAGATCAACAGCGGAAGTTCCTATGATATCAGCAACGAGTCAGATTATACGCACTATAAGCTGCCGGTGACTAATCTCATCCCCGGCGATACAGACGGTTCCGTTGCAAGAAAACATTATGAGATCCTAAAGAAAAATCTCGCCAAACTCGGCAAGAAGACCATGGAATTCAGTCCGTTCATTTTCCCGTGGTATTCGACATGCGTCAGCAGGGGCGATTTTGTCATGCGAATGGCAGTGCTGGCATATGCTCTGGAAGACGAGGCATATATTGATGAGGTCTGTCCGATGATAACTGATATCAACGGTCAGTACGTCAACAGAAGCACATTCATAAGAATGCTCCTTCATGAACCGCAGAATGAGATTCAAAGACAAACGGTCATAAACTGTGTTGCCGATAAAGAGACTTATGCGAGAAAAACGGCGTATTCGATACTTAAGACAATGGATCTGAGGAAAGACGAATATGAGACTCTCTCAGGTTTCCTCAAGTATAAGAATGAAGAGACCAGAAAGTATGTAATAACCCTCCTCAAGAGGCAGTCAAAAGCAGATCTTACAGACAACATAAAGACCATGCTCAAGGACAAGAATGACAATATGCGCCTTGCGGCATTTGACATGCTTAAGACCGGGTTTGAGGATGATAAGGCGACCGCGAAAATGATCCTCGATGAGTCCGGTCTCAAAGACAGTCTCACGGAACAGGAGAAAGTCCTGTGGGATGAGATCTCAGGCGGCGGAGACAAGGCTTCCGTCGAAGAGGGCTATGGCCTATACGATGTAAATGCTTCACTTGTCATTCCTGAGGCAAAGCCGGACATGAAGGTGCTCAAAGAGTATTTCAATGTCTCAAAACTTGAACTTGACGAGGTTTTCATCAAGCTCAACGACTACTTTATTGAGCATGGCGATCTTGAGTATAAGGTGCCTTCGGGGGAGACAAAACTTCTTGCAAACGGTATTTTCTGCACTTCTTATGACAGGAATAAAAAGACATGTGATAATTACCCCTTCAAAGAACTCTGGCAGGCATTCTATGATGAACATATCCATTCCGAGAAGCTGCTGAAGATAATGGACATTGCAATCTCAGGAGGATATGACGCTTCAACCATAGTCGATATCGAAGGATACCGTGCCATAGAGAAAAATATCATTTCAGAAGCGCTTTCAGGTTACAAACTTCCCGACATGAAGACAGGACCGGTATCCGGCAGAAGGATATATTCCGATATCAGGGCCATAGTCAATATCATGCTGAGCTTCACCGGTGCTAAGATCCCGAAGGATGTTGCTTTAGCCGCAAGTGAATACATGGCACTCATCCCTGAAGACAAACGCTGGTTTATCGAACCCGAGAGAAGTTATATAAAGACCCGTGATTATGATTCATTTACCAGTTCACATCCGGTTTCCACGCTTATATATTCATTGCTTATTCCTGAATACAAAAAAGAAGGTTATGAAAAGATCTTTTTTGCTTTAAGACGTCTTGACCTTGCCTATGAGTACCAGAAGCATGAGAAGAAAAGCTATTACAGTCAAAGTTCACAGCGCAATTTCCTGACCGTTTATGAATTTATTTACGCATATTTGAAAGGCATCATTACCAAGGATTATCTCTACAAATACTTCTTCGAGGAGCTGCCTTTGGAACTGGTCGTACAGCATCTAGGAATATTCTCGGGAAGAACGATCAAGCCCTATGAATTAAGCACGCTCGCACAATATATGCCTGTAAATGAGGAAAAGAACACAGCCGACACTGACAATGAATTCTTTAAGACAGGTAAAGAGCTCTACGACAGCATTACGAACCTCATACTCGATGTTGAATTGAAGCGCGGAGATACGGAGACAGATTTTTCGAAAGCGTCAAAGAAGATCGACAAAGTTTACGGCATCAGGAGATTGGGGCAGATCCTTACCGCAATGGGCAAGGATACGCTCGACAGGAGCACCTACTATTATTTCAACAGCGGCACCGGAAAGAAGGAATGCTTAAGCCATCTCCTTCAGGTCTGCTATCCAATCGAGGGCGAGAAGGCTTCAGATCTTAAATCCATAAAGGTATCAGAGGACAGGCTGATCGAAGTCGCAATGTATGCTCCGCAGTGGATCGATCTGATCGAGGAATATCTCAAGTGCGATGGTTTGAAGAGCGGCTGCTACTACTTCATGGCTCACATGAACGAGCGCTTTGACGATAAGCGCAAGGCCATCATTGCCAAGTACACGCCGCTTGATGCAGAAGAACTGAATCAGGGCGCGTTTGACCTTGATTGGTTTTTCGAGTCCTACAATAAGCTCGGAGACAAGATGTTCCAGAAACTCTACAAGGCCGCAAAATACATCTCGGACGGCAACAAGCACTCGAGAGCCAGAAAGTACGCCGATGCTGCCCTTGGCCAGGTTGACAGGGACAGTCTGGAGACTGAGATCAACAGCAAACGCAACAAAGACCTCATCATGAGTTACGGCCTGATCCCTGTCAAGGATGAGAAGGATAAGCTCCATCGTTATGAATATATCCAGAAATTTCTCAAGGAGAGCAAGCAGTTCGGTGCCCAGAGACGTGCGAGCGAGAAGACCGCATCCGAGATGGCTCTGCGCAACCTTGCAACCGCATCAGGATATGCCGACAGCTTAAGGCTCATCCTTGCGATGGAGACAGCGATAATCTCCGAGAACAGGAAATTCTTCGACGGAATCACAGTGGACAATTACTGCTTTAAGATCAATATCTCCGGCGACGGAAAAGCGGAACTTCTGACTGTAAAGGCCGGCAAGATCATCAAGTCGGTTCCCGCAGCATTTAAAAAGAATGAGTCTGTTCTTGAGATCAAGGACTTCGTCACCAAGCTTAAGGATCAGTATTCACGTACTGTGAAGATGCTCGAGAATTCCATGGAGGAAAGAGACGAATTCACCGTAAGTGAACTTCTGTCCCTCTGCGCAAATCCTGTTATAAAAGCAATTCTCACAAAGCTGATCTACATCGGCGGCGAAAGCTTCTATGTCATCAGTGATGACTGCAAGTTTGAGCCTGCAATTGCAAACTCCGAGAAGGCTGCACCTGCGCTTTCTGATGACGCGAAAATGAGAGTTGCACATCCTTACGACATGTATGTGAGCAGCTCCTGGTCAGCACTTCAGGAAACAGTATTCAGCTGGGCAAATGACGGCAAAAAGTTCCAGCCGTTCAAGCAGGTCTTCAGAGAACTCTATATCAAGCTTCCCGAAGAATCAGACCAGAGCAGATCCAGGATGTTTGCCGGCAACCAGATCCAGCCTCAGAAGACTGTAGCCACCCTCAAGAACAGGAGATGGATCGCTGATTACGAGGATGGTCTCCAGAAGATCTACTACAAGGACAACATCATTGCCACCATCTATGCATTGGCAGACTGGTTCTCTCCCTCCGATATTGAGGCACCGACTTTGGAGTATGTCCAATTCTACGACAGGAAGACATTCGAGGAAAAGAAGATATCTGAGATACCTGATATCCTCTACTCCGAAGTCATGAGAGATGTCGACCTTGCTGTAAGCGTTGCACATGCAGGCGGCGTTGATCCCGAGACAAGCCATTCAACGATCGAACTCAGGAAGGCTGTCATCGGATTCAACCTCAAGCTCTTTAAGCTCACTAATGTGCGTCTTGAAGGCACGCATGCATTCGTTACCGGAAAATACGGTGAATACACCATCCACCTCGGTTCAGGCGTCACCCACAAGAAGCCCGGTGTGCTTATCAACGTGCTGCCCGTACATTCGCAGAGCAGAGGCAAGATCTTCCTCCCGTTCATTGATGAGGATCCTAAGACTGCAGAGATACTTTCCAAGATCATTCTTTTTGCTGAAGACAGCAAGATAAAAGATCCGTTCATCATGGAACAGATCGTTAAGTGATGCATCGTGACCGCACCTCCCTAAGGTAGCAGAACAACGCAAAACACAAGTTCAAAGACAACAAAACTAACGGCCGCAGACATCAGTCAGGCGGCCGTTTTGCTTTGAGGTCAATGAGCAATCAATCTCAAAAGCGGTATAATACTTTTCTATGAAATACGAATCGCAGTACGACATGATGACGCAAAAACCTATACCTGGCCTGATAATCAGACTCGGCGTTCCCACCATGATCAGCATGTTCGTCACCACGATATACAACATGGCTGACGCCTATTTCGTGGGACAGATCAGCACATCAGCGAGTGGCGCGACCAGCGTTGTATTAGGCCTTATGGCGATCCTTCAGGCGATAGGATTCATGTTCGGCCACGGAAGCGGAAGCATAATCAGCAGAAAGCTCGGTCAAAAGGACATTGAGAGCGCAAGGCAGTTCTCGGCGACAGGCTTCTATTCGGCGCTGTTCCTGGGATTCTTCATACTGATACTGGGTTCTGTCCTTCTCACGCCGCTCATGATCCTTCTGGGCAGCACGCCCACCATTCTCCCGTACGCGAAAACATATGCGATCTGCATCCTCTGTGCAGCGCCCGCACTCGTCTCGAGCTGCGTCATGAACAATATACTGAGATATGAGGGCCGGGCATTTTTCGCGATGATCGGACTCACACCAGGCGGACTCCTCAATATCTTGCTGGACGCCATATTCATGAAGATTCTGAACATGGGCATCTTCGGCGCAGGCCTTGCGACCGCAATATCCCAGTATGTTTCCTGGTTCCTCCTTCTCACGATGTTCCTCAAGAAAAAGACGCAGACATCACTCTCGTTCAAATATGCGAGATTCAATGCGTCCACACTTGGAAACATCATTACCACGGGACTTCCGAGCCTCGCACGCCAGGGCCTTGCCAGCATATCGACAATGTTTCTCAATAATGCGGCGGGTGTCTACGGTGACGCCGCCATCGCCGCGATGGGAATTGCAGGCAGGGTCAGCATGTTCATCTTCAGCGCGGTCCTCGGCATCGGTCAGGGCTTCCAGCCTGTCGCAGGCTTTAATTTCGGCGCGAAGAAATACAAGCGTGTCCGCGAAGGATTCTTCTTCACGTTAATCTTCGGCTCAATCCTTCTTGGCATGGCTTCAATGGCTGTTTTCTTCAACGCCGGCGAATGCATCAGGGTTTTCAGGGACGATCCGGAGGTCATAACGATCGGCATACCGGCTCTTCGCGCACAGTGCATCGGCCTTTTCTTCGTGCCTTTCCAGGTATGCAACAACATGATGTTCCAGAGCATCGGTTACAAGTTCAACGCGACGTTCCTGTCCTCATTAAGAAACGGCCTGTACTTCATACCGGTCCTGCTTGCCTTAAGCTGTGCTTTCGGGCTTGCCGGAATACAGGTTGCACAGGCAGCAGCCGATGTGCTGACGTGCATTACCTGCATACCTTTTACTGCTTCATTTTTCGCGAAAATCGCACGCGAAGAACAAGTATGACCGCACTTCCCGTCTTACCTGGGATTTCCTGAAGTTACTCGGCCCTCGTCTTGGGGATCATACTCGCACCAGATACCGTCAGTAAAACTGAAGCTGTAGATAGTAAAGTTATCTAATGTGCCGCCATTGGTATTGTAAGCGCCCTTAGCCTTTTTCAATACATCCTTATGGGCAGACAGCACTTTATCCCTCACAGTATCCGGATACATCAGCAGGACATACGTGATCTTGTTATTGCCTTCGTCGATGAGAGCATATTCATAAACATGACGGAAGCCGTCTGCTGCAACATATGCAGGGTAATTGTATGAATCAGTGTCATATCTTATCTCTGTCGTGTGATAATCGCTGTCATCCTTGTTTGTATCGAAAACAGTACATGTGATCTGAGACAAACGCTCCGTCTCCTTTTTAAGGCCCTCATCCGTATATGTTGCCGTCAGGAAAATACTTCCGTCCGTATCGAGCATGCCGGTCTTGAGGGAGGATTCGTATTCAACCGTGAGAGCATCACTTGTATCATCCGGGAAAACGAACAGACCGCTGTCGAGATCGCCGCCGTACTTATCCATCAATGCCTTTTTGTCGTAATTCTCTATACCCTGCTGTGTCTCATAGGGCTTAACGAAATCATACACACTGAACCCGATTATAAAGGATGAGACAAATAGATATCTCACACTTGTAACGACGAGTGCAATGACGATTATCAGCACGGCGATCGAGAAACCCTTCTTCTTAACAAGCTTGCTCAGAATGCCGTTGGCATAAAGAGTGGTTATGGCCAGGGCGATAAGTCCCAGGAAAGACAGTATCATCGCGATCAGCCTTAAAATGTCAGGCTCGTAAGTAATACACTGGACCGCAATTGCGATGGTGAGCAGCACCGTTCCGATCAGACTTATAACCCTTACCGATTTAAGGAGCCTGCTCTTCTCGGCTCCCGCATAATCCGCCATTTTCTCGGCGACATCTTTTACTTCTTTATCCATATTCTCGCTTTTTCTTTCTCCTTCGATAATTTCTCTTACATCCACATCGTAAAAATCTGCGATCTTTACCAATAATGAGATGTCAGGAAGATTTGTACCGTTCTCCCATCTGGATACGGTTCTGGAACTTACATGAAATATCTTTGCAAGTTCTTCCTGAGTAATGTGTTTACCATTTCTCAATTCTTTTAAAAATCTGCCTGCTTTTTGCTGGTCCAAATTCAAAATGCCTTCCTTTCCTTGGATGCTCAGAGAATATCTGACCCGTCCGCTAAAAACCACGACACAAAGCGAGGAATGCCGTGTTTTGCACCTGACAAGTTATGTCCGGTTGCTATTATCCGCCCTTTTCGGACAGTATCAATTCCGGATTTTTAATTATATCAAAGCGAAATTACCGGAGGTCACTGGATCTTGCTGCCGAATACGATCGCAAGCACGAGGAGCACCAGCATAATGACGACGGTGACCAGGGTCTGCACAAAATGCGACTTTGTCTTGCTGTTAAGAAAATACAATGTGCAGCTGTTGCCCGGATCTTCGGGATCATAACAGATCATTTGCTGTTTCCTGTCGCGGAAAGCACCTGACCCCTCTCCTTCACCTGTATGAAGCTGCCCGTTGACTTCGTACTGGTATGTCACGATGGTCCTGGAGTCATAATGGTCGCGGCCGTCAGATGACTGGTTTGCGGAAGTGATCAGCGTCTTATCTTCATAAAGATTTACAACCGTTCCCATCGTTCTTCCGGACAAATGCGCAAAGGCCTTCTTCGCCCTCATTCTTCCCGGTATTCTCGATAATTCGAATAAGATAAGGAAGCCTAGAAAAGCAGCTATGATCGGCCACGCAGTCTTCAGTAAATGCAGGATTTCTTCCGTATTAAACTTCAGCAACATATAAGATCCTCCTAAATCCGCCGGGTTCAGCATGCTTCAACTAATAAGAATTTTATTCGGAAAGCAGAGGAATATCAAATGCGATGAAATGAATGCCTCCGAGATAGTTTCTGGATATTGCATAACTTCTTCCGGGACCGTTAAAACGCGCTACTCTCATATCACCATTCGTATCATCAGACGTAAACGCATATCCCTCTGAAGTAAACTTTTCGATCAGCTTATCAATCAGTTCATCAGCAAATTCCTCAGATTCGACGTGTATCTGCAATTTGACAAAAGAATTATCTCCGTACTCTTCAAATACGGGCGGAGTGGTGCCTGCAGAATATACGCTCAGCGAACTTATATACCGCTCGCTCTCCAACCTGCTTGCGTTGAATGTCCAGGAGAAACTGTCATCAGGACCGAATGCCAGATCACATTCCGGGATGATTATGTTATTGAAATACTCTTCCTTTGTCGTGCCGATATGAACATTGGATGTTTTCCAGAGGTTATCCACACACTCATCCACGGTCATTTCATCCATACGCATAAAGATGCTGTCTTCAGTGATCTGCTGTGAAGTCAGTGTATCTTCCGTCTCCGTATCTGACTTTATATCTGACGGTTCTGTCCATGCTGTATCATCCGGAGAAACTTCTGTGACATCCGGCCTGCTGATCTCTGTAACATCCGTATTGATATGCCTGTTATCTTTATTCTTGCTTATAATGCCGAGAATTATCCCTAATGTTGCCCCTACAGCAATTACTGGTGCAACGATTCCGATTGCGATCTTAGTTTTCATAATATCTGTCCCTTTCTTAACAGCCTCTTTCGAAGCATTGATGTTTGCCCCCTTACCGGAAGCCTTAGCAGATGCGGACAGATTTAAAAGCTTGGCAGGCATGGGTTTGAACAATACCTGCTCTGATTCTTTGATAAACAGTTTGGTTAAGAACGGTATAGCCATACCGAACAACTTCGTGTCATTATCTTCTTCATATTTCCTGACCTCCTTCTTTATTTTGTTTCTGGCAAAATTCAGACGGCGGCGTACAGTTCCTTCCGGAACACCAAGTATTTCAGCAACCTCCCCGGTACTCATCTCATCGAAATAAAACAGTATCAGCGTTCTCCTGATCTCTTCCGACAACGAATTATTGATGATATCCATGACGATCCTTCTGGCATCCTCAGATTCGATTATCGAATCAGGAAGGAAATCCTCCGGAATTGCTTCCACACCATCAAAGAACTCTTCATCAGCAATATCAGTTTTCGAGAGCTTGATACGGTCCAGACACTTGTTGGCAGCGATCTTCTTGAGAAGCGCAACGGCTTTGTCCGTATCTTTCAAGTCAGCATATGACTCCATAAAGGATATGAATGTATCCTGTACGACATCTTCAGCATCAGCTTCATTCCTCAGAAACTGCATGGCTGTCCAGTACACTGCCTTATAAGCTTTGTTATAGATCTGTTCGAGTTCCTTGCCGGTCATCCTTTTGCCTCCTTTCTATCCGCATCTGCTTACTTAACGAATAACAGACACGAATTGTTCGCTGGTCAGGAAAATATTTTCCAACTTTTTTATATTATCATTCGAATGCTTTTTGCGGACTCGAAAATATACCTGCGGGCGAATCGTCTCGGTTGGAACGCGAGATAAATTTAGCGCAAAACGGGGTGGTGACGAATAATGGCAAATCTCATCACCATTTCGTCACCAAGGGACTTTGCCGTCTTTTTAGGGGAGGTCACCTCGCCTCACCCTAGCTCTTCCTATTCACCCACGCTCTTCTTATTCCCACTCAAAATTCTCTTTGCCGGCACCAAGCTCAAAGTGGTGCTTTACGATGCCCTTGTCACTGCCGGACATTGGACCGCTCTTATATGTGAGGCGGACTTTATTGCCGCTGCCTTCGATCCTGAATGCCTGCTTGTTAAGTGCTGTCGGCGCAAGGAGCGCGGCCTTGACACCATTGTTAAACCACTCCGGCGCTTCTCCGCTGTATGAACTGACCATATCAGGTGTCTTGCTCTTGTGAGGCACGCCCTGTGTCTTGCCGTGGCCGACTGCTATGATGCCCGTGACCATTTTGCCGGGAACGATCGCGCTGACCAATTTCCTGTTGAATGTTCCGCCCATCCACCATGTGTTAAGGCCGAGCGTCTGCGCGTAAAGTATAAGATCCGAACTTGCGTATCCCAGGAGTTCTTCGGCGTCATTTTTTTCGTCCACAGCAAGAATGAAATACGTGCTTACGCCTTCGCCGCCGAGCACGAGTTTGCCCATCATGTTGAGAGGCGTCTTTTCGCTTTCGGTAAGAATAATGGAAAGACCTAACTTCGCATTAAGTTCATCGATCCTTGAATTGAGGCTCTGCTTATCTGCATCTGACAAAGGCGTGCCGTCGAATTTGCGCACCGTATGTCTGGTATTCATTGCTTCTTTCATCTGTTCATTCATCGCACTTTTATCTCCGTATTTTTAATCATAAGTGATGACCTGATGACCGAATGTGTTCTTGAGCCAGTCACCGCTGCTGTTATCTGATGAAGGGAAAACGATCGTGTCGGGCTCTCCGTCAGAGATGTAGCGTTTCCCGTTATTCAGCTGCTTGAAATTATCTTCGATGTCCCAGTATTCGCCGCCGTTGTCATAACCGCGGATTCTTCTGATGCGGCGGTATTCGTAGTCTCTTACAAACGGTGAATAGGATCTTGTCCACGCGCAGAGGAGCGATGCCTTGGTCGTGTATTCAAAGCCGTCGTATGTTCCTGCAAAGATCTTCTCGTACTCAGGATGTTCCGGTCCCATCGATTCGGGCGAACCGTACGGCAGGGCCACGATGTTCACGTACTGGCCGGGAATGATGCTGTCGAGTTTCTTATACATGTAGCCGACCTGCTTTTCGATCTCTTCAGCGTTGCAGTCGCCGAGCTTGGCGTGGTCGCGCGTGTGGTTGCCGATGTCATAACCGTTGTCGACCATCCACTTCATGACCTTCTTATCGTTCTCTTCCCCGTTCTCGAAAAGAGTATCATTCACAAAAAACGTCGCGGTCACGTTGTAATCGGGATATTCGGTCTTGATCTTCTCCAGAATTCCTATTGCGCATGTCGGATCGAACTTTGGCGTTCCGTCATCGTTCCAGCCTTCAAGCACAACATCCCTGATGCCGTCATCGAAAGTAAGTATGAGAGGGCTGTATCCGAACGGAACATCAATATATCCGTCTACGAAATCCGTCAGCCTCATCATGCGGTAACCCTGTTCGTAAAAGCTCCTCAGGTCCGCTTCAAACGCCTCTGATGTTCTGTTGTAGCCGTCCTTGTCAACGTTGCCTCCTGTGTAGGAAGTCTCGGAGTTCTTCATCCCGTAGATCCTGTGATACATGAGTATCGGCACCGAGTTAAGTTCGTTGACTCCCGCGTTTCTGTATTCTTCGGCGGTATAAAGCTTATAGGAAGTCGTCTCCGCCGTTGTCTCAGTGGTCGTGGGCGTGGTCTCCACGGTCGTCGGCACCAGCGAAGCATCAGTCGATTCGGTATCTTTTTTGCACCCCGGCAGGATCAAAGATACCATCGATGCGATCAGTACACATGCTGTAAGTTTTCTTATATTCATTATTTTGCTGCCTGTCTTTCCGTTTTTGTCTTTTCTTTGCCCGAAAATTATACCGCTATCTTGTGAGCATGCTGTCATTTCTCATCTCGAGCAATTCCTTTTTGAGAGCAATTAATTCTTTTTCAAGTTTCAGCGCTTTCTTCCTGCATTCATCAAGCTCGTTCTGCGCCTCTTTTAATCCCTGCTCATCTGTTCCGTCATTATCTGAAGTGAGCCCGGAATTGAGATCCACCCTCACCTCGCATGCCAGCAGTTTGTTTTCGGCGGTTACCTGCCTCTTCTTATTTAACGCTATTTCGCCGACAACTTCCATCGTCTCCCGGAGTTTGAGCATATACTTGGCGTCGCTGAGCCTGGTGTGCCTGATGGCTTCCTTGATCTGCATTTTCGCGCGGTTGACATTAATGTAATTAACACCGCGGAAGACTTTGATATCGCTGACTTTGGACCATCTGCCCGCACTGAGGATCCTGCCCAGGCGCGCCTCGAAATCAGTCGGGTTAACCATCAGCACATGGGCAAATCTTTCTTCCGCTTCGGCATAATATCCTGAATTCATCGCATTCAGAGCCTTTTCGAGCGGGTGCGCGAAAAACAGTGAAACGCCATACGCAACACCGCACGAATTGCACGCATATACCCTCTTGATCTTATCGAGGCTCAGATTGGCGCCGCACTTGTCGCAAACGATGGTCTTCGCTTCATCCACGGAAGCATCTTCAGCACTGTCTGTTGCCGGCTCTCCGCCTGCGTGAACTTCCGCATTTTGAACTTCATCTGCCTTGGGCTCATATTCCTTCAGTTTAGAAAACAGCGCGGAATACTGCTCAGCGGTCTCCTGCTTCTTCTGATCGATCCTGCCGGTCCTGGATCTTACGGCATCAGTCTTTTCATCCTTTTGCTTCTGCAAATCTTCCGATTGCTTGTTGGATCTAGCGATCTCAATTCCCAAAGCGATAAGCAGGACAAAGAACAGAACCAGCGGAATAACCGGCGATATGCCCGATACTACAAAAGCAATGAAGACCGGTATATCGAGAATCAGACCCGGAATGAGTATAAATTCAATGAAGCATCCAAGCTCCCCAAGTGCACTTGATTCCTTGCCCTTCTTCTTGTACATGGGCGATGTGATGTATTTGAACTCTTTGTTGAGCCTCTTTAATTCGCCTGCTGATTCGATCAGTTCGGAGAATTTATCGAAATATGCGGCATCTTCTGAACTGGCATGGTTCAGAGCAACCGTCAGCTCATTATTTACCTGGGTAAAATCACTGTTCTCGAGATTAGCGGGATCCTCAAGATCTGCTGTCGAAGAAACGCCTGCAGCGCTCAAGACAAGCCCGCGGAGTGCGTAAAAATTATGCGGATCGTTAACCAGTATGTCACGGTATTTCTGTCTCGCAGACTCAAATTCCTTGCACTTGAGACACTCTTCTGCCTGGCTTAACAATTCATCTTCGTGGAAATCGGCGGAACTGAACCTGGTGCCGCAGAACGGACAGTCAAAGTATGAATGGTCATCGTCAAAGACCAGCACTCCGCCACATTTGGAACATGTATAGCTCTTCAGTACAGCCATGGAAATATCCCCCGCTAACGATAATATCCCTTAGTCCTGTTTTTTAATAATAACAGATTACGCGCGTTCGAAAAAGAAACGACAAGATAGCACACGTAAGCCATGACTTAACGGCCGGCACCTCTGTATAAGCTCAAAACTGTTCCGGAGTGAGACAACCTGTTTTTCTTAATAATGCAACAACCAGATTTTCTTAAAATGCGGCAAATGATGCGGCAGTGCCTCATTTCTGCAACATTATTTATCGTTAAACAACAAATAATGCGGCAAACGATGCGGGGCTGCCGCATTATTTGCCGCATCGGGACGTCACTATTTGAAGCAGTGGTTTCTTCCGTCGTTGTCGTAACCGTTGTCGTGGTCTCAGACTCTGTTGTGGTAGTGGTTGCCTCTTCAGTCGTGACTTCCGGTGCTGAAGAGCAGGCGCTTAATGCTTGGATTTGTGCTGGAAGTGGTTAGGTAAACTCAAGTCAGAAATGGCAGTAATGAACACGATTTTCGGGCGCGCAATCGAAAATACTGACCATACAGTCATGCTATAATACGTCTATACTTCTTTTGGAATAAGGGGTGAATTCTATGTGGAGTGCAAGACCGTTTAATTCTGATATGCCTGATCCGTTTGGACGGAATGTGACCAGAAATGCCGAGGGTCAGCTTGTTGCTGAATCGGTGAAGTGTCCGGCTTGCGGATCGAATATTTTCTTCAGGCCTGAGGTGCAGGGCATGTTGTGCCGTAACTGCGGCAACATCTACTATCCTTCAACACTCGAGAAGATGGGCTCTTTAGGATACAGCATAGAGCACGATTACACAGGTGACAATGAGATCTCGGAAGACGATAAAAAGCGTCATGAGATAGTGTGCAACAGCTGCGGTGCCACCATGATCGCTGACGAGAACATGATGTCAACGATGTGTGCTTTCTGCGGTTCGCCGGCCCTGATCACGAGAAGGATGACAAGAGAATTCAAGCCGGATTATATCGTGCCTTTCAAGATCGACAAGCAGACTGCCATGAGCAACATGAAGCAGTGGCTTAAGACCAGAAAGATGACTCCGAGGGGCTTTAAGACAAAGAGCCGTCTTACCAAGATGATGCCCGTTTATGTTCCCTTCTGGATCCTGGACTGCGCAGTTAACTCAGATTTGTACGGCACGGGCAAGAAGCACACCAGCGATAACCCTATCGTATATTCGGTCAGGGCAAAAGCCAATTATTACGTAAAAGGTGTACCGTTCGATGCTTCTTTAAAGATCGCGAATAAACTGATGGAAGCGATCGAGCCCTTCGATTACAGTGAGATGGTTAAGTTCCATAACAGATATCTGCAAGGCTTCTACGCTGACAAATATGATCAGGGTCCGACAGAAATAATGGACAGATTCATTAAGCGGATGGACAGGATCTCGATGGATCTGACGGACACTATTGCAAAGAAATATGACGAGTATATACCCAGTCCGGAAAAGAACTTTACCTGGATGAGTGAACTCAGCATCAAGTATTGTCTTCTGCCCGTATGGTTCATGACCGTTGAGTTTGGCGGAAGGACTTATCAGTTCGCGGTCAACGGCCAGACCGGCGAAGCGAGCGGCCAGGCACCTACAACTGATGCCGTCGACAGGCTTGACAGTCTTTTAAGATTCACAAGGAGCAAATGGAGATGGGTCCTTTCAGGTGCGGCGGTCCTATTGCCGTTCCTGTTTGCCGCAATTGCCTTTTCGGGTAATACAAGTCCGTTTTACTACGTTCTATTCCTGATATTGTGCTTTGTTGAACTGCTGCTGGTCGTTTTCATAGTTGCGATGACTCTAGCAGGCAAGATCGCAGACCGCGCATCCAACAGGATCCACAAGACCGTCGATGCTGTCAATGACTTTGACAAGGCACCCGGAATGGACTCTTATCTTGATACGACAAAGCGTACAAACCTGACAGTCGATAATTATTCCTACCATCACGAGATGGAACAGGAAGACCGGAAAAGGAAAAACATGGGGCTGCCTTTCGGGTTGTGAGCGGCTAAGGGATAGATTTGAATCGAGGGAAATGCAGTATCTGGTATTCGGAAGCGCGCAGATCAGAGCGGTATTTAAGGAATGCCGGACACTCACCGCAAACAAGTATAATGCATACATGACATTGGTAAGATAGATCACAATAAACCCGGAAAGGATAAAGGAATGAGCATATCTGAAAAAAGAATTGAATACGGTTCGGACGAAGCAGCTGACAAGCAGAAAGCTCTGAGGGGATCCGGCAATATGGATGCCGGTTTTGAGGAGATGGCAAAGAGCGTATACTCACATCTTAACGATGAGATATCCAGGAAGATATTCGATGCCAGGATGATGTATGCCAAAACGGGCGATCTGGGATATATTACCGGACTTGAATCAAAGTACAGGAACCTCAACAGCGACATGCAGGTCTATGTTGAGAAGATTCAGAAGGGCGCGCACTGCCTGATCTACGGTGCTGGTGTTGCAGGGCATTATCTTGCAGGAAGATTCAAGAATTTCGGCGTGGTCATCGACGCGTTCATCGATCCTGATGAGAGCAAAGGTCCTGTTGATGAACAGACCGGGATCAAGGTAATTACAGAGAAGGATCTCGCTGAGAATAAGACTCTTTATGACGGCAAAACTCTCGTTATCTCATACCCGGTAAAGCCCGTTGCAGATGAGATCAGGAAGCGTCTTATTGATGATATCGGAATCAGCGAAAATAATATCACCGGCGGAATCTTCGACTGGCGCAATAATCAGGGACAGTATTTCGATTATTTCGAGGCAAGGGAGAATGAGGTCTTTGTAGACTGCGGATGCTTTGACGGTGCTACCTGCTACAACTTCGCAGGCTGGTGCGGCGCAAAGGGTTTTGACCGCATCTACTCCTTCGAAGCTGATCCGAAGAATTACGCCAGAGCCAAGGAGATCCTCGCACCGCTCGGCAAATGCGAGCTTTTCCCCTACGGCACTGCGGACGTTAACAAGAAGGTTTATTTCGCAGCAGATGCTTTTGAGACTTCGTGCATCATAAGCAAGGAAGAAGCGGAGAAAAGGAACTTCGAAGGCGTTGAGGAGATCGAGACTGCAGCTCTCGATGATGTGCTTGAGGGCAAGAAGATCACTTTCATCAAGATGGATATTGAAGGCGCGGAATATGAAGCGCTTCAGGGCGCCCGCAAGCTCATCGTGGAAAACCGTCCTAGAATGGCGATCTCCGTCTATCACAAGTTCGAAGACTTCGTCACTTTAGCAGACCTTGTTCTCAAGATGCATCCTGACTACAGGATCGCATTCAGGCACTATGGATACGATGATCTTGAGACTGTCATGTATGTGGAATAAGCGAAAAGCATATCCGGAGGAGTATAAAGCTGCATTCTCTTATTTTGATGTGCCGACAATGAATTAGTATCGCATTTCGAACACGCGAGCAGTATGAGATACATTATGCTTATCCGTTAGGCCATGCAACAAATAGCTCCTCTTGATTGTATATAAGATATCAGAGCCGGTGAAGTGATATTCGATCTGATTAAATAGTTCCAAACAGAGATTCATCTAGGAGGAGGATGTATGAAGAAACTGTTTTGTGTGTTGTTATCGGCCGTTCTTACGCTAAGTATTTCTGCGTGCTCCAAAGATGATAAGACGAGGCTTTATGCGGGAGCATGCACTTATTATGCTGATGGCGGTCTGATGAGCTTCAGCGAGTATTTGTATAAATATGACGAGAACGGCAATCAGGTGAAAGAATTCGAATACTATAACGGCAACCTGAATGCAACTATAAAGCGCGAATATGATTCATCAGGAAGCTTCACAGAGAAAAAGATCAACAGCAGGGGTAATGTCGAGTATGAGAGAGAGTACTATGAGAACGGTGTCATCAAAAAAGAAACCACCTATGAATATACCGGCGAGGTCGATGAAATTACAGAATATAACGAAGAGGGATTGCCTGTCCGGAAAGAGTCATTTTCATGGACATATACCGTTGAATATGAATACGATGACGAAGGGACACTTCTGAAAGAGATCGAAACAGATTACGACGATAACAACGTGGTGGGAAATATCTACGAGGATATTTATGACTCCGAGGGAGAAAGGATCCGGAGAACCATCACTACACCTGACGGAAACATCATTCTGGCCGAGAGAATCGAGACGATTGAAGACGGCAACAAGAAGACGGTGAATACTTACAACAGTGATGATGAGCTCCTTTATGTTACCGAGAAAGAATATGATGCGAAGGGAAACCTCCTCAAGGAAATGACTTACAGTATCGAAAACGGCAACAGAGAGTTCCTGTCTTCTTCAGAATATACCTATGACAGTGAAAACCGTGTCATTGACTATGTTTTCGTGCTTGTGGACAGAACCGAAATCAAATATGAATATTCGGATGAAGGCTGCCTTAGCAAGGAGAGCATCATTACCGAGAGATGGTACTCAAGCGCGGTTTATGGTGATATATCTGATGCCGAGCTTACAGAAGTCATTACGGTCAACTATTACAACGCAGACGAGGAAATGACGAGAACGGAATATCTTGTCGGAGGAGAGCTCAGTTCATATACCGAGTATTATTATGAAGATGTGGAGGTAAAGAGCGGGAGCAAGTGTAAATTCGATTTCAGGGACAAAGACCGGAAGCTCGATGAAAGGGCATACATAGTTTATTGATAAATGAGGATAGTTGATGAGAAGGATTTTTTAATTGTATCTTTAGCGCCACTGTTTTTGAGAAAGGGTGATAACGGATCATCCGTCACCACCCTTAGAACTTAATTCATACTTTTATGCATTACCGCTTACTGTGCGCACTTTCTCTTCTTTCTCTCGAAAAGCACCACTCCGAACAATGCTCCGGAAGCAACAAAGCAGAGTACTGCTGCGCCGATATACTTGCTTGCAGTCTCGCCCGTGCTCGGGACAGCGGTCGTTGTGACGGTCTCTTTATCCTTGAGTGTGACCGAAGTTACTGCCGTTCCGTCCTTGAACGTGACAGTAATCGTATGACCGCCCTTACTGAGGCTCTCAAGTGTTGATCCCTTGATCGTTACGACAGTGCTTCCGGCTACTGCGGTATAATCCGTTCCGTTAACGAGATCTTTGTCATCGATCTTTACGCCTGTGAAGTAATCGATACAATGCTCATCATCTTCGCTGCGCTTTACGGTAACAACGATATCGCCTTCTGTCCATGTGCCGTTTGCTCCGCTTACTACCGTATAGTAGATCGTACCCGGAGCAGTGGATTCTGTCCACTTGGCATAGATCGTTGTATCGGCAGTAATAGCAGTATTGAAATCAAACGCTGCAGTGAATGTTGCATCCTGATACCAGCCGTCGAAAGAATATTCTTCCTTTGTGGGATCAGTATCAGGCTTAACTGCTTTGCTTCCGTCTGCAACAGTCTGGGATGCTACAGCACTACCACCATTGGTATTGAAAGTTACTGTAAATGTTGTAGGTGTTACAGCCGAAATACTTACATTATATGTTGTTGTCTTACCTTCATAAGTAATAGTAAGTGTCTGGCTTGCAGCAGCTGCAGATGAATCGAAACCGCTGACCATTGCTGCTGTTACAGGGATCGTCTTACTTGATCCGTCGGAACAATCGACCTTGATCTCCATGCCGCTTACATCAAGGCTGTCACCTACTGTATATGCTGTCTTGCCGGGTGTAGCAATAGAAATAGCCGTAACCACGATATCCTTATATGTTGCTGTTACTTCCACATCCTCGGCCGGCATAGTAAAAGTCGTTGTAGCAGAAGATACATCCTCCAGAGTGATCGTGCCGGAATCAACAATCCACTTATCGAATTCTTTGCCTGCAGAGGCTGCATCCGCTGTAAGCGTTACTGTTGCTCCCTGAGCAGCGGTAGTTACATCTGCAGAACCCGAGTTGACTGTAACAGTAGCGATCGGTGAAGCAAGTTCTACCGGTGCGCTGGCGTAGTCCGTATCCTTACCGTCGTGGCCATCGTTGATGTCCTCTGCGAGGATATATACGTGGTAATCTGTGCCCCAACCGCTAAAGTCTAAGTCGGAAGGAAGCGTAAATGTGCCGCTGGTATCTTTATTCGTGCCTAATGCATCGTAAAGCTTAATCGTTGCACCGGATGCGTCCCATTCCTTAACTGTGATCAGGATGGATGCGCGCGTCGCGGTTCCTGCATTTGCTCCCTTGATCTTATATGGTATGGTCACTTTTGTCCCCGATACAGCTACCTGCTGACCATCCGGAACCTCTATGTCGAGATCCGGATCTTTTATCGTGAGCTTGTATTCTGCGCCCACTGTGTTAAAGCTACCTGAGATTAATGATGAAAAGATGATGGATGATTGATTAATGTTTAAAGCGGGCGCGACGCCAACACGAGCAACACGCACATCGTTGTCGCTCAGGCTACCAATATAGTACACGGTGCCCGCGTAGTAATTGTAACTTGAATTAGCAGAGCGAAGCCACCAATAATCGGATGAGCCGCCTTTTATATGGTTAGAAACCGTGTGCCAAGTGTAATCACTATCAGACCAAGTGCCGGAATTCAATGTAAAACCCGTATCGGAAGAATAACCATAAGCCTCATTTGTGATCTCTGCAGGATCAAGCAGGAATACCTTATCATTTACGCTAACAGGTGAACCATATACGTACTTCTGCCAAGAGTCTGCTGCATATGAGCATCCACCATTACCTCTACTCGTTGCGATTGCTGCTTTTTCTAAATCTGTAAATCCGTTAAGGAAAGAATCGTTAAGGTTTACTCGAATATCACTGTCCGCCCATGAATTGGAGTACGGACTTGTGTTGTCGAAATATGCCCTAAACAGCGTCTTATCACTGTCCAAGAACAGTGTCGATCCGCCGTATGCCGATGTGTTCGGTGCCAATACACGGAACAGGATCGGCTTATCATCAGGCTCATCACCATATGTTCCGAAATACACTTTACTGCCTGACCATTCCGAACTTGCTGTCGGTGTGGCAGGACTTGCCATTTTTGATGTGCCAAGACAAGTATTCCCGCCATTCTTCGTTCCTGCCGCAAGTACGATGTTATTTCCCGCAATCTTCGGGACAATAGCCACCGCCATCGCTGCGACAAGAATAGAGACCACGAGTTTTCTCGCCTTTGCCTTTACTCTTTGTTTCATCTTCTTCATCAACCTCTATCATTCTTGAGTTCTCTAGAAAGCACAAAACCCTTCATTACTTTCATGAATCAGTATACCATCATCCATGTATCTGACATAATATTTGATATGCATTATCGTAAAAACAGGTTTATGGAAAACAAAAACCCCCGCAAATAATATCTGCAGGGGCTATCTTTGGCGGAGAAGGAGAGAGAAATTTCTGTGTAGTTACACAAGTCTCCCTAAGTCTCCAAAATCCAATCTTTATAAGGCTTTTAGGCCATTTTTCGAATTGCTAACTCTGCCTAAGTCTTTATAAATCTGTCGTAAATTGTCGTAAGTTTTGTCGTAAGTCAGAACGCATTCTCATAATAATTTTGAAGAATCGAGATTTCTCTGTTCTTGAACTCACGTGACGCATCTGTATAGGTCTTAAGCGTTATCAGGATTCCTTCATGGCCCATCATCTCAGAAGTAGCCTTTATGTCTGCACCTGCTTCTCTCATCCTTGTCGCAAAGGTGTGCCTTAGCATGTGATTGTGTACATGCGGGAAATCCGGTGCAGAAGGGTCTGACTCATGAATCTCTTCATTTATCGCCTTACTTATCAATATCAGCCTGTGGTTCAGTTTCTTGTGGTGATAAACATTACCATTGCTGTTAAGAAAGATGAAGTTTGTATAATTGTCGATAACAGACTCGCACTTGATCCCTAAAACTTCCTGATATTGCTTTTCCTGTAACAGAGCTTCTTTCACTTTTGCCAGCATCGGAACAGTTCGCATACTGCTCTTGGTCTTAGGCGGATTGATCTTGTAATCGCTTCCTTGTCCCTTACCTTTGTCGTAGTGGAGCAGTGTATGGTTTACGCTTATCTCGTTATTTTCGAAATCCACGTCTTCCCATCTCAATCCAAGAACTTCGCCCACACGCATACCGGTCCACAACATTACAGTAAATACCGGACAGTATCTGTGAAAACGTCCCGGTTTTGCCAGAAATGTTTCGAAGATCCGCTGTTCTTCAAGGGTAAGAGCTCTGACTTCTTTGACCTGCTGTCCGCAAGCTCTCTGCAGTTCTTTCAGAGCTCCCCTGCATGGATTAGTCTTCAACACATTATCTCTGACTGCGAGATCCAAAACCATTGAGAGTGTTACCTCAATCTTCCTAACAGTACTGAAACTTAATCCTCTATCTAATGCCATACTGTTAAAAAACATTACTATAGTAGTATAGTTTACATTCTTAAGTTTCATGTTCCCGAACTCGGGTGCCACATATCGTTCATAGAATCTGGCATAAGATGCGAATGTCGTTTCTCTGATACCTGTCTTGACCTTCTTCCATAACTCAAAATAGGAATTGACGGTAGATTCAAGCTTGCTGTAATCGATACCTTCCAACATGCCCCTTAAGATCTCATCCTCTTTCTTTCGAAGTTCGGGAAGTGTCTTTGCATATATAGAATGTCGCTTACCTGCTTTGTCCGACCACTTATACTCAAAAGTGTTGTTGTCTCTAAGGTATTCTCCTTTCCTCAACTTAGTCTTGTGTTTTGTATATCTGCTATTACTCATCTTTTATAAACCTCCATTGGATAAATAAAAGATGCGCTCGGATTCATTATAAACCCGGGCGCATCTTTCTTGCAGATTGTTATTCAGTTGTAAGCGTCAAATCGAGAATTGTTTATAAAGATACTCTTTGAACGGCTCACGCTTTATAAGCCTCTTACTCCCATTCCATAACACATATGGACAGTGATCGTCAGCCGTGAGCTCACGTATCTTATTCATCCCGATGTTGAAATACATTGCTGCTTCTTCCAGTGTGAGCAAAGCCTTATCAGCAACAGGTACGTCATTCTTCATAATGATCACACCTCCCACAGTTCTGTCAGAGTTTCTTTGGCTGCAGCTAACCGCTCGTTATCATGATTTGCTTCGTATAAGGTTATCAATGCCAGTAATACATCCTTTGGTAAATACTTGAAAACATCTATCGGGCAGCAGAAAGCATCAGATTTGATCATAGGATCTTTTTCTTTATGCTCCCTTATCAGTGCATCTTTCCACTGTCTCAGATCTCCTGCTCCGATGCAGTCAACAACCGCAATGCTTCGAGGATCTGCGCCCATCTTGTATTTTGTATTCAAATACTTTGCTTCCAAAATAGTATTGTTGGCATCAACAGGTGTCATAATGCCTTCCTTAGCCCAGCCCTTGAGGGTAGCATCAACATGCTCAAGTGTTAATCTATCCATGCGGTACTCGTTATCTTCTACCGCAATCTTGATTAGTCGCGAATCAACTTTTTCGTGTTTCCAACGCTCCCATATCTCTTTTTCAGATGGCATAAGATGTCTGTTGAAAAACCTTTCGAAAGCCCGCATATCCACAGTAAGATAGTCAGTATTATGAATGGTATTTATACCAATAGTATTATTATCATAGTGTTCTTTACCGTTCAGGTCTTGCGTATGCGATTCTTCGGTGTGTGAAGTATCGGTATGCGGATCGTTAAATACACGATACTCCATTCTTGAGAAACGGCTGTTTCTATCCCTTGTCTGAAACCGTTCAATATAGCCTTTCTCTTCAAGTTCTCTTAGCGCATGTGCAACACTCCCACTGCTTTTTCCGAGCTGCTTTGCCAGTCCTCTTATCGAGAAAGCCCAGTCTGTTCCGCAACGACGCATCTTTATATACACAACCTTAGCTTTGTCCGAGACCTCCTTGTCATCAATGATCCTGTTGGGGATCTGTGTGAAATTGACTTTTACCTGTTCAATCATAGTAATCGACCTCCTCTTGATATTTACCTTGTGGGTATGTAAAGAGACGTGTGCCTCCAGAGGTCTCGGAATGGTTTAACAAGCAACGTATTTGTGTACACAAATACAGAAGAGATTGTCAGGGTATCCCTGAAACCCGATACGATCCATTGGATCATCCGCAGTATTTATCCTGTCTCTTGCGCAGGGAAACCGTAAGGCTCTCGCATTGCTGGTTACGAGATCATGGGAGTCTCACCCCGGGTACCACCCCGCTGCGCTCATTGGGTGTGACGGCTCACGGGGGACTAATCCCGCTTCAACGCTCGGCCTGTGACTACGCAGAAGTATCATTATCACTTTGTGTCTGTTATCGCCTCCCTCGGGGTGCAACCCCGATTCTGACTCATCCCCCTTATCGCTCACTCCCTTGCGGAAGGTCATGGCGGGGTCGGAGTCAACTTGGCTTGGTATTTTAACGCCGACGCAAGTAACGTACCTTACGGTTTAGTATTCAGTTGTCAATGTCCGAAGAAAGGGCATCTGACCCTCCCTGAGGAAGACCGGAATATTAACCCCTTCACTACTACTGGACATTGACCCCCTAAATTGCGGGGTGTTTTGAGAAAAACCGAAAAAGCTTCGATTGCAACCGATTTGGTACAGCTGAAGCCTGAAATAAGCGATTGAAGAATGAGACAAAGCTAAAAATCAAGTCTTCTTTACGGTTTAGTATTCAGTTGTCAGTGTCCGGTAAAAGGGCATCTGCCCCTCCCTGAGGAGGAACGGGATATTAACCCCTTCACTACTACTGGACATTGCCCCCCTGTTTTTTGACCATTTTCAGAAAAAAACTCGAAAAAAGTTCAAAAAACTTCAGCTGTAACCGATTTGGTACAGCTGAAGCCTGAAATCTACGATTAAAGAATGTGGTAAAGCTAAGAATCAAGTCTTCTTTACACCCATGATATAATGATTTACGAAGGGGTAACCCTTAGAACAGAAAATCATCAGGGTTACTGACGAACAGCTAAGTAATAAACTAAAATATCAGTATCATTGTCGGGCCGTGTGCTTAAGCATTTCCAGAGGTGAGATAACATTGCCGGATTTTAAATCAATAATAGAAGGAAAAAAATATGATTTTCTAAGAACTGATCCGAGACTGGGCAAGA
This sequence comes from Clostridiales bacterium, assembly GCA_017509245.1. Taxonomy (GTDB): domain Bacteria; phylum Bacillota; class Clostridia; order Saccharofermentanales; family Saccharofermentanaceae; genus Saccharofermentans. Next base: position 67,477 of record JAFWQC010000016.1, read on the forward strand.
ATATTATTTTGCTTGGTGTCAGCGGCAGTTATGGATATGGCACAAACCGTGAGGGAAGCGATATAGACCTTAGAGGAATCGCTTTGAACGGAAGGGCGGATCTTCTGGGGCTTGACTCTTT
>JAFWQC010000017.1 GCA_017509245.1 Clostridiales bacterium
TCAGCTCGTGGAGAGCGTCAAAGAGCGAGGGCTTATAACCCCCATCACCCTGAGACCAAAAGAGGACAACGATACGAGATCGTTTCCGGACACAGACGAAAGAAGGCCTGCGAAATCGCAGGTCTTTCTGTTGTAAAGGCAGATGTTCGTGAAATGAGCCGTGACGAAGCAATTATCCTCATGGTCGAGTCGAATCTGCAAAGGTCAACAATCCTACCCAGTGAGAAGGCATTCTCCTACAAGATGCGTCTTGAGGCACTGAAGAAGATGCCTGGACGACCTTTAAAAAATTCGTCCCCAGTGGGGACGGATTTCGGAGTTCGGTCAAATCAACAGGTTGCAGAGGAAGTAGGAGATAGTAAATCACAGGTTGCACGCTATATCCGTCTCACCGAGCTCATCCCTGATCTCTTAGATCTCGTTGATGAGAACCAGATCGCTCTTCGACCTGCCGTTGAGCTGTCGTACCTCACAAAGGACGAACAGCGGATGGTATATGAGCAGATCTTGGACTGCGATTGCACTCCATCGCATGCTCAGGCCATCAGGATGCGAAAGTTCTCTGAGGAAGGCAAGTTAAGCGATGCCGTAATCGAGTCCATCATGCAGGAAGAGAAACCGAACCAGAAGGAAAAGATTCACATTCCCTTCGTTCAGCTCCGGAAGTATATCCCGGAAACCGTGTCGTACGACGATACCAGAGACTACATCATGCAGGCTCTGGAGTTCTATCAGAAGTACCGCACAAAAGCACCCAATCAAACCCTTAATCAACCAGGAAAGGCAAGGTAAAAACATGGAAAACCAGGAAATCAACAACACAGCAGTACAGGAAACAGAAAAGCAGCCTGTCGAGACACTTACGATCCAGTTCTCGCGCAAGCTTGCCAGAGCATTTACTTCATCCGGCGGCAAGGACATGGTTGCGATCAAGATCCCTAACGCAGATCCCGAGGACAAGCGTGCTTGGGAAGAGTTCGTGCTCCCGGTAAAGATGGTCCATAGCGATCACTACGGCAGCAAGACACTCTGGGCAAAGATCCCTGCTGACGGTTCCACCACTCTTTCAAGATCCATCAAGCCTTCAACTGAAGACGGCACATGGGAAAAAGAGGAAAGGACCGTTGACAACAAGACCCTGAAATCAATGGTCGAGGCCTACAAGCTTAAACCCAAAACTCAGGGTGCGAGATGATCTTATTGCACACGGGAATCTAATTAATAAAAACGCTCGGGCGTGTTAATTAGCGTTCCCCTTCCTTCCCCCATACCCCTAACTAACCCTTTCAATTATTAATCTTAAGCTAACTAAAAGAGAAAGATTAAGTTACCTGAAGACAGCAGTTAACTAAGAATATCAAGTAAAACGATAGCCTGAAGGTAATCGCACATTTTTCTTTTTATGCTTGGTGTTTTAAGATTCAGGCAAATGGATATGGAATTGACGGACTTGCATTAAAGTTCTTCTTTTCTTTTTAGCCAAGCAATTGAAAAGGGGGTATCCCAAATGAGAGATTTACTTAAGCTGTTAATCAGTTTGGCCGTTAAGATAGCTTTTATAGCTTTGATCTATGCAATAGTCATGGGATTAACGACATACTCTTAACCTCCCGGCAAGGAATTCTTATTTTTCTTTTTAGCCAGGCATATAATTAAAAAAAGGATGAGCGTATGAAGAATCGTATCAAAGTAACTATCGCAATAGTATCAGGATTAGCTGTTATTGCCCTGATCATTGGTTTGGCGAGCTGCAATAAGAAAGCTTCGCCAGATATTTCTTCCAGCACAGCAAATGAAGAAGAAACAGAGATTACGAGTGATGCTTCGAGTGAGGTTATCACTTCCGGATCAAGTGAAGAGGCAACGCCTACTTCTTCTTTTAGCCAAGCAAATACGGAAACTTCGGAAGAAAGCACGGAAACTACGACAAACATTGAGGTTGCAGAATCAACACAACAGACAAGTCAGACAACTCGTAGTTCAGAACCCGTAAGAGTTAATTCGGATCAGACGCAGCCGAAAGCAACAGCTACACCAACGCCCAAGCCAACGAAAGCACCAACGTCAGCTCCGACAAATGCGCCGAAGCCGACTTCAACGCCAAAACCTACAGCTACTCCAAAGCCTACAGCCACTCCGACACCTAAGCCTACGGAAGCACCAGAACCTACCAAGGCTCCGACATCAACACCGAAACCTACCCCTACACCCAAGCCGGTAAACGATCCCAAGTACACCAAGTGCATTGCGGATGTTGAATACTGGGCAGGAAACGATAACTGCTATCACGGGATTGTATATGGTGTTCCGTGCAAGAGACACAAAAATGGCAGGTGGGTCATAACTAATGAGGGCGAAGATATGGTATGGGATGCAATAGCTGCAGAACATCCTGACTTCGGTGGCTATACAGACAAAATAGTCGCGGGATCACACAGAAATTTCTCGTAAGAACAACAAAACAACAGAGCATGAGAAGAGCTTCAGAAATGAGGCTCTTTTCTTTTGCTCAACAAAAAGTCGAAACCACAAACAAAAATCCAACAAGGAGGAAAAATCATAATGCAGAAGAAAATGGCAAGCAAGATCTCTGCCGGAGTTCTTTCAGCAGTACTTGTGCTCCAGGGGATGTTCCCCACAGTAGCGGTAATGGCTGACGAGATATCCGAAACAGGATCTTCTGAGACAGTGATCGAGGAAACCATTGCTGAAACTTCCGAGTCTGAAGAAGCCAAGGTTTCAGAAACTTCTGAGACTACAGCTGAGACTGAACCTTCAGAAACTGAGGAAACAGTCCCGACTGAACCTCTGAAACATCTGAGACCACTGTAGCTGAGACTTCTGCAGAACAGACAGTTCCTTCTGAAACGGCCGAAACGACAGCAACTTCCGAAACAACGGAGGCAAAGTCTTCGGTAAATATCGTTAATGCGACTGATTACAAGGTCTTTAGCGATATTGTTTCAGATCTGTCATCTGCAAATCGTCTCATCGTTCAGACAGAGAAAGATATCAGAAGCAAGATCACCAACGCAACAGGTGCTTATCTTGACGGCACATATGTTATCGCCTTCTCAGACAAGGCGTCATATAACAGTGCTATCTCATATTTCGAAGCAAACGGTATCGCATATGCCGAAGACGGCGCAGTAAGCCTTTGCTCCAATGACCTGGATCTTATAAATAACTATGAGATCAACCCAGGTGCGAGCACGAAGATCGCTGTAATCGATACTGGTTCTAATGTCGCAAACGAGAGATATTCAGTTATCGGCGATGATGTATCAGACAAGCATGGTCATGGTACTAACATCTCAAACTATATCCTGTCTCAAACAAACGATGCCTATATCATCTCGATCAAGGCAATAGGATCTGACGGTACAGGCAACGTATCTGATATCTGTGCAGCAATCACAATGGCACAGAACCTTAACGTTGAAGTGATACTCATGGCACTGTCTGTTAAGGATAACGGCGAGTACGACGCTTTCAAGGAACTTGTTTGGGAAGCAGAAGCTAAGGGCATCAAGATTATCGCTTCAGCCGGTAACAACAATGCTGATGCTGAGGATTATCTTCCTGCAGGCATAAGCGGAGTCATTACCGTAGGTGCAATAACGGAAGACGGA
>JAFWQC010000018.1 GCA_017509245.1 Clostridiales bacterium
CTACGGCTACGTATACGTTGCTCAGGTTGCTATGGGATCTGACAAGAACCAGCTCATCAAGGCATTCACAGAAGCAGAAGCTTACCAGGGACCTTCCCTCGTTATCTGCTATGCTCCTTGTATCAACCACGGTATCAAGGGCGGACTCAAGGTTGCTCAGAACAGAGAGAAGCAGGCTGTAGAGTGCGGTTACTGGCACCTCTTCAGATTCAACCCTGCACTCGCTGCAGACGGCAAGAATCCTTTCACTCTTGACTCCAAGGAGCCTACAGCAGACTTCTTCGACTTCCTCAAGGCAGAAGTACGTTACAACTCACTCTACAAGAAGTACGATGCAGAAGTTGTTGACGGCCTCTTCCAGAGATGCTATCAGGATTCCAGAGACCGTTATGCTTCTTATGTTAAGAAGGCTAACGAAGCTTGATCTTAAATAACAACTGATCAAATGATTGAGGGCTGTCTCCAACAGGAGGCAGCTCTTATTATTTTTTGTACGGAAGAGCAGCAGAATTAAAGGTCATGCTAAACGCACGGAGCGAAGGGCGAAATCGTACTTTTTTCGGGTGTGAAAAAGTACGATATGAGGTCTTGCACGAGGCCAGGGTCAAAATCGTACTTTTTTCGAGTGTGAAAAAGTACGATATGAGGTCTCGCACAATTCTTTTACAAATTAACACCCAATCTGTCACAAGATCTGTCAAAGATTTTATCAAATGGGGAACCGGCTGGTTTACATGCATCCCAACAAAAAGGACGATGCCTTTTTGAAGACATCGCCTTTTTTCGAGCGCGCGAAAATGTCCTCAAAAGCGAAAAGATTACCCTAAGCTTTACCCTAAACGCCTCTTCAAACATGCTATAATTAGCGAAGCGAAAACAGGACTTGGTGGGAGATTGATCACAGATGAAAGACAATAAAGGCAAAGACGATCTTTCAAGGCTTCTCATAAGCGACAGCCTTTTGCCTGATATATTCCTTGTCAGATATGCTCAGGAATTAAGCAAGAATGCCTTGCTCGTCTATCTGTGGATCAACATGAAGGGCAAGAAGGACGGCTTCGAGGAATCCGAGATAAAGAAATACAAGATAATACCCGAAGACCAGATCGCGCCTGTGCTTGCCGAACTTATGGCGGCAAACCTCATCTCCCGCAAAGACAAGAGTTATTTTTTCGAGGACATAAAAGCGCGCGAAGTAGGCGAATATATTGAAGCTTCCAAGGCAAGAGGCGACGGCAGCGAACCGGCGGATCTTTTGAGCAACGAAAAGGAGCGCAAGATCTTATCGGATTCGATCTCTTCGACGTTCTATCAGGGCGAGCTTCCCTATATTTTCTACAGACTTATTGATAAGTGCCTTTATGAATACAAGTTTGACGGCAGAGTCTGCTACAAGCTTTTCGAAGAGGGGTACGAGCAATCGATCCACAGGTCTTTGACGCTTATGGAGAAGATGGCGCGCTCCTGGTATGAGAAGGGCTATACGGACATAAAGAGCCTTGAGAAGCAGCTTGAGATCAACAAGCGCACCGGAAAGCTCATTAAGCTTACGGGCAGTCTCATGCGCAAGAGGCTGAACGGCCTTGATATCGAGCGCGTAACAAGCTGGGCTGAAGACCTCGGGGCTACTGAGGAGCTTGTAAATCTCGCTTTCAGAGTCAATGATTTCAGGAGCAATCTGACATTGAAGAATGTCGGCGATACGCTTGCGAAATGGCACGACCAGGGCATAAAGACAGCTGAGGAAGCTTCAAGATTTGAAGAGGAAGAACATAAAGAGAATAAGCGCAAGGCAGTAAGGAAGTCCGCAAGGACCGGTTCTGCATGGCGCACGGGCGAAGAGGCGGGGATAGCAGGTGCTGACGCTGATGTTTCCACTAAGGAAGTATCAAAGACTGCAGCAGCCGCGGAAGATAATGCCCCTGATGATATCCTTGATATGTTTGGAGACGCAGATGAAGACGATTAAAGACTTGATCAGTGAAGGCCTTACCGAAGTGGCTGCAATGAGCGACATTCTCCGCGAGAAGAATGTTAAGCGTGTCTATAGCGAATATCCTGAACTTAAGGAGATCGACAGCCAGATCCTTAATGTCCGCAACAGCAGGTTTATTGCCGTAATAGACAAGGACGAGAGGCTCATCAAGAGATTTGACATCGCTGAAGATGAACTTCAGGCCAAGCGTGACAGGATAATATCCGTAAATAAGATCGATCCTGAATTTGATGTAGCCAAGAGCATATGCGACAAGTGCAATGACACAGGCTACGTCCGGAAGGAAGATGGCAGGATCAAGGTCTGCTCATGCAGGAACAAAGAACTTGAGATGTGCTACGAGATAAGCGGCATGGCTGATTATCCGTCTTATAAGATGAAGAACTACAGGGATGATTATCTTGGAGATCCTGCGGGCAGGAAGAAGATCAAGAACGAGCTTAACGGCGTTCTTAAGGCCGTTCTTGGCAGTCCGGACAGTGATGACAGGACTTCTTTGTGGGTCTATTCAGCTGCGCCCCAGTCGGGCAAGACGTTCCTCTCGATATGTGTCTGCAAGACCGCGATCAATCTTTGCAAGAGCGCATATTATGTGAAGTGCGAGGATCTTCCCAATCTCGGCACCGACACTCTGGAAGACTTGAAGAGGATCGATTTCCTTGTAATAGATGATTTTGCCGACCTGGTCACCATGACCAATAATGTCGGTTCGATACTGAACGGTATCCTTGATGTCAGGGCGGCTTCAAACCTCCCGACAGTACTGGTTACACCGTTAACAAAGACTGAACTTGAGAATAAGTGCGATATGAGGATCAGCTATAAGATAAGATCCGCAAAGCTGATCTCCAAAGAAGGCAAATAACGGAAAACAATGGACGTACGCTGCGGAATAGACATCGTTGATATCTCAAGATTCGTAAAGATAGTAGAAGACGGCAACACGGCTTTTATCAATAAGTGCTTCACTGCCTCAGAGATCGAATACTGCGAATCGGCCAGGGATGTTTCCAAAAAGGCCGAGAGATATGCTGCAAGGTTTGCCGCCAAAGAAGCCTGCGGCAAGGCTATCGGCACCGGTCTCATGAGCGAGGGTGTGGGGATGCACGATATCGAAGTGGTCAAAGATAAGAGAGGCACGCCGGGGATCAAGCTTACAGGCGGCGCGCTTACACATGCAGAAGAAATAGGCATGTCATCGATATCGGTAAGCCTGTCGCATGACGGCGGAATAGCTGCCGCATATTGTGTAATGCTTCTGGAGAATAACGCATGAAGAGAAATGACAGGAAAGAAAAAACAGGTCTCTTCAGCAATCTCGGGCAAAAGAAAAAGCCTGTCGTAGGTGAAGACTTATCTCCCAAGACGATAAGACACCTTGAACGTCCGGTTAAACTGCCTTTTCTCGCTGACATGGAAGATGGCAATGAGCAGTACGGAAGTGCCGAGGACATGCAGGATAAGTGGGGACTGTCAGAGAAGCAGGCTTCCCTCAATGTAAGGCAAAAGAGGAGATTATTAAGTCTTGCCATCGCATTTGCGGCTTTCTTCATTCTGATCGCGGGCATTTTCTACATTCTCCCGAGAGTGTTGCCCGGCCTCTTCAGAGGTACGAATATCGAACTCTTCGTTGAACCCGTTATCAATCTCGAATATGAAGATCCCGACTTCAGAGTCGTTACCGACAGTGCGGTCCCTCTTATGTCTGAGCCCATGTCTGATTCAAAAAGGCTTGCGGAAGTTCTTTATAACGAACCGGTCAAATATTTGACCGACAGCGAGAACGGCTACTGCAAGATTGCGACCATGGACGGCCTCATCGGTTATGTCAAGGCATCCTGCCTTCTTGACGACATGGAATCCATAGAGCCTGACGTCCATCAGTATAAGCTCATTGTATCGGATCCTTCCAAGAACATAATGACCCACGCGAGCAACGGTACTTTGATAAAGAAAGTCATGATGAACACCGTCCTTTATGCCGATATCAAGCGTGAAGGCGTTTACCAGGTTTCACTTCCCGGCGGAGACAAAGGCTGGATCGGTTCTTCCGGCGTTATCGAACTCGGCACCAGAGATGAGACCGAAGAGGTCTCCAGCCGTTATTTCGTCAGCTCGGTACTGACTTTTGTCAACAGCAGATATATCGAAAACGGTATGTCCATAGACGGCGCTTCAGTCAACGGCGTCGTATATGTATGTGCCGAGATCAACGGCATTGAGATCGCGAGGACGATGGAAGGACAGGCACAGGCCGGAGTCGAGATCATTCCCGAACCCGACGCCGTTACCGGAGAGATCATGATCGAGCAGATCCTCCCGGGCGACATCCTTTTCCTGTCGAGCCCAAAAAAGGCCCCCGGTGACAAAGAAATATACGAGATGGCGGTCTGCACGGACACCGGAACGCTCTTCATGTTGTCACCCGCCAGGACCACCGTAAGGCTCCGCGAATTCAAGTCAGGTGATGATATTTGCGACAGAATTATTACCATAAGGCGTGTATTCAGCAGTAAGGCAGGATAAAACGAAAAAGGCTGTAAAAACTTATTGCAACATTAAATGTGTTGTGGTATTATTCATAGGCATTTGAATTCTAACAGGAGGTGTTTGCATGGCTAAGTGTGAAGTTTGCCAGAAAGATATGTTCTTCGGCAGAAAGATTAGAATCACGCGTTCACAGATTTCAAGACGCGCGCTTACTACGCAGCAGGCTAACGTACACAGAGTTAAGGTTGTTGTTGACGGCACCCCCAAGTCAATGAACGTTTGCACACGTTGCCTTCGTTCAGGCAAGGTCGAGAGAGCGTAAGCTTCTTGCATTAAGTAGTATTCGAGAGGTTGTCTCATATGAGGCGACCTCTTTTTATTCTGTTATTCCTGCCGCAGATTCAGATTACGGCGTTTTGATATAATTGATTAAGCAGGAATTTTCAGCAGATCACTTGAAGGTTTTAGTGCCGGGCGGCACTCTCTGAGCGGAATGATATGGAATTAAAGACAAAGAGTATTAGGCCGGAAATGAATTGCTCCATAGATGTTTTCTATGATGAGACAAATGGGTTTTCGAAGCACATAAACGATACGTCTGCATATAAGGCGGTGCTGGTGGAGTCCGGTTCTTTTGTCGTGGAGGAAAACGGGGAATACAGGGTAATAGCTGCACCCGCGGCGTTGGCAATAAATGAGAAAGCAGATTTCAGGGTAGTGTCAGACAGCGGCGTTAAGACCGGCACGGTGTTTTTTAAGCCCTCTTTTATCCGCGAGGAATTCACTTTCGATGCCATTAATTCCGGCAAATACGATAAGTTCTTATCTTCTGTTGCTGACGGCGAAAACATGAGCCCCAATGAACGTATGCGCGCGGCTTTGAAAGGCAAGGGCGCAGAGTTCTCTGAAGACTTTACCGGTTCTTTATACCAGGACGCCATTTTGCTTCTCGAGTTCAACGGACACCAAAGGAACGTGGTCTACTATTCACTTACGGAGCAGGAGTTAGCCTTTGCTGTAAGGATCTGTCAGAACATAAGACACGAACTTGAAGACCAGCCGGATAACTTCTGGGTACTGCGTACCAGATACTATCTTTATTCGTTATTGTTTACCGCAACTGCCGACTTTTACAGGGACAACCGTCTGGATGAGATCTATAAGGATCCGCTCGTTGCAAGAGTCGCCGGCTTTATGTGGGAGAATCTCGGAAATGATATTGCGCTGAATGACATCCTGAAGGAGTTTTCGGTAAACAAGAATATCATCAACGATGCATTCAACAGCGAACTGTCCATGTCCTGTATGTCTTATCTGGAGCACTTGAGAATGAAGTTCGCGAATAAGCTCCTTCAGTTCACGAATTATTCCGTGAGCGAGATAAGCAATATGTGCGGCTACAGAGATACCAACTATTTTTCGAAGGTCTTTAAAAAGCATACAGGCATGACCGCGTCGGAATATCAGAAGCAGATGAAGGACCTGTGCTGATTTTCCTTGATTCCGTGCCGATTATTCTAACTGTGTTGACCTTAATGTAAGTACCATTTAATGCATATAATAGTGCGCTTATTAAGGTGGATACATGATAAACACTTCAGTACAGGAAAATACAAAGAAAGTCATGGACATTCTCTTTAAGAACGGGGCAGACAATAAATTCCTTGAATTGCCTGAAGAGACAGCTAAAGACATAGCTCTTAGTGAAGTCATCGGCTTTATGACCCGTGATCAGGAGGACCGCGATGTCCTTAATGACATCATGACCAAGGTCCTGACGGATCCTTCGGACATGATCTACAGGCAGGAGATCATCAAAGATCTTATGGCAAATGAAGGCCTATGTGATGCTCTCAAAAAAGAGATCAGTGCCATCAAGTTGCTTATCTATTTCAACAACGGCGCCAAGAGAATGCACGACCGCAACAACTCTCTGGATTCGCTCCTTGAAGAATTAAGAGAGCTCAAGGTCTATGTCTCAGCCGTCGGAAATATCCATAACGCATTAAGTGAGAATGACATCAGATCCGAGGGCCTCCTAAGCCTCCGCGATTCGCTCAGGGCAATAGTTGAAGATGAGGAATTCAAATCGGTAAAGCCTGATATCGAGAAGATCCACGATGACCTCTCGAGCGCGAAAGGCGCTGTCATCGGCGTTTCGCTTACACCCGATATGGAGATAGAGAATGTCTCTACCATCGAGTTTGTCGATTTTAAACCGAGATCGTCTTATACCATTATGGATGTGGCTGTGGGATCCAGGATAAAGAATCCTTTCAACACTTACAAATACCAGGATCCGCTTCTTACGGCTATGACGCCCCACTTGAAGAAACACCTGTGGAAGCATACCGGAGAGATAAGACATCTTATCAAGAAACACGCCAAGTATGATTCGCGCATCCTCACGAACATCTATAACGGACTCGTATTCTATCTGAGTACGGCAGATCTGGGGAAAAAGCTTGCTTCTGATGGTTTTGTGACTTCGTTCCCGGAGATCACCCGGACACACAGTCTTGAGGTTAAGGGCTTATACAACATCCGTCTTGCTATAGCAGGGCAGGAGCAGATCGTTAAGAATGATTTCTCGTTCACGGATAAAGAGAAGCTGTTTATTCTCACCGGCCCTAACCGCGGCGGCAAGACGATACTCGAACAGGGCGTGGGTCTTATATCGGTCATGGCGTCACTCGGAATGTTCGTAACGGCCGATTCGTTTAATGGTCTGCCGTTTAAGAATGTCCTCACGCACTTCCCGATCGATGAGAACCTTACGATCAACTACGGAAGGCTCGGTGAAGAAGCAATAAGGATCAAGGAGATAGTCAAAGATTCAGACAGGGAGACTCTCATCCTTTTTAACGAGACGTTCTCGACCACATCTTCGGCTGACGCGCTGTTCCTTGCAAAGGATCTTATCCGCATCCTTAAAGAGAAAGGATCTTACGTTATCTTCAACACGCATATCCATGAGCTCGCAGCATCGATCCCGGAAATGAATGCCTGGGAAGGTGAGAGCTCTGTAGTAAGCATCGTCATGGAGATGAAGGAGAATAAGAACACGTTCAAGGTAAGGCGCAGCGACCCTGACACGAGTTCATACGCGAGAAATATAGCCGAGAAGTACGGCATTACTTATGAGCAGATGAAAGAGCTCTGATCATATAACTGACCATAAAAACTAAAGGGGCGTCTTGAAGTTTGAAGACACCACTTTTGTTTTTGTTCAGTATTTAATTACTTCTTTACTTCGATTACGGACTTTCCGCCCATATAAGCTCTTAATGCCTCAGGGATCCTTATGGAGCCGTCTTCGTTGAGGTTGTTCTCTAAGAAGGCGATGAGCATTCTCGGAGGAGCAACGCAAGTGTTGTTAAGAGTATGAGCGAGGTATGTGCCCTCGGAACCTCTGATCCTGATCTTAAGACGTCTTGCCTGAGCGTCGCCTAAGTTAGAGCAGGAACCGACTTCGAAATACTTCTTCTGTCTGGGAGACCATGCTTCAACGTCACAGGACTTGACCTTGAGGTCAGCCAAGTCACCGGAGCAGCACTCGAGTGTTCTTACGGGGATATCGAGTGAACGGAAGTAATCTACCGTGTTCTGCCAGAGCTTGTTGTACCATGTCATGGAATCTTCAGGCTTGCAGACAACGATCATCTCCTGCTTCTCGAACTGGTGGATCCTGTAAACACCGCGCTCTTCGATGCCGTGTGCACCGACTTCCTTACGGAAGCAGGGGGAGTACGATGTGAGTGTCTGGGGGAGTTTGTCCTCGTCCGTGATAGTATCAATGAACTTACCGATCATGGAGTGCTCGGATGTGCCGATGAGGTAGAGGTCCTCTCCCTCGATCTTGTACATCATGTTCTCCATCTCAGCAAAGCTCATAACGCCTGTAACAACAGAAGATCTGATCATGTAAGGCGGAATGTAATATGTGAATCCTCTGTCGATCATGAAGTCGCGTGCATAGGAAAGGCATGCGGAGTGAAGTCTTGCGATATCGCCCTTGAGGTAGTAGAAACCGTTGCCGGATGTTTCTCTTGCCTGATCGAGTTCGATGCCGTCAAGCTTTTCCATGATGTCAACGTGATAGGGGATCTCAAAATCGGGAACGAAGGGTTCGCCGAACTTCTCGATCTCGACATTCTCGGAATCATCCTTGCCGATCGGAACGGAAGGATCGATGATGTTGGGGATGACGAGCATGATCTTTCTGATCTCTTCTTCGAGTTCAGTCTCTTTTGCAGAGAGTGCCTCGAGCTCGTCAGCCATATCGGTAACCTGCTTCTTGATAGCTTCAGCCTCGTCCTTCTTGCCCTGGCCCATGAGCGCGCCGATCTGCTTGCTGACCTTGTTGCGGTTAGCTCTTAAAGCTTCTGCGCGTGTCTTGCTCTCACGGAATTCCTTATCGAGCTCGATTACCTTGTCAACAAGGGGAAGCTTCTCGTCCTGGAACTTGTTCTTGATGTTCTGCTTTACGATGTCCGGATTGGTACGTAAGAATTTAATGTCAAGCATGTTGTCACCTCTTATATAAATAACCTGTATATTGTATTCTTTGAAGCCGTCAGTTTCAATCAGTCTCTACTGACATATCTCCGTCGTATGAGCCTGCAGGGTATTTGCATGAAGGATCCCACAGGATGAACTCGGTGATGCCGAGATCCTTGATGGCCTTGATCTGTGAGTTGATCTCCCTGTAGCCGTATTCCATGTAATTGCCTTTTCCGATGTAGGAAGCGGTAAATGCCTGCAGATAAGGTCTAACGGAAGTAAAGCCCGGCTGTTTGTATGTTGTCTGGCAGGCGTGAAGCACGCTGTAGACAATGAGGTAAGGCTCTTTGTCCGGATACTTGAAAGTATGTCCGCCGACCATCGTGCCGAGCGCATAGTGGGACGGGTATACCATCGGGCAGCAGGAATCGATGCCGGTCATTCCCAGTGTTGCAAAGTCCTGACCGATGATCTTGGCATCGCCTTCCGATGTTAATACGATTCCGAAAATATCGGCCGAGACAGGGATCCCGTAAGTATCCTGGATCCTGATCCTTGCTTCCTGAAGGAATCGGTTGACCGCTTCAGCTTTGGAAGGGTACTGTCCTTCTTCGCCGAAATAAGGCTTAGCCTTATTCTGAGTGGCTCCGGCAGGGAATCTCACATAGTCGAACTGGATCTCATCAATGCCGTGTTCGCATGCTTCGATACCGATAGCAATGAGGTAATCCCAGTTGACGGAGTTATAAGGACTTAAGAAGGGGTTGTTGCCCTCGTTGCTGAACTTGACGACATTGCCGTTTGCGTCCTGTATCGCGCGCTCAGGGAAATGTTTTGCTGCAAGCTGATCGTTGAAGGATACGATTCTTCCTATGACTCTGATGTTGTTGTCATGACACTTCTTGATTATTCCGTCAAGATCGTATGCGTCCCAGACATAGCCTATTTCCCTTGCTGTCTCAACGTGAGACATGTAGGGGAGGCCGTATTCATTCTTAAGATCTATTACTACGGCATTGAGCTCACTGTTGTTGCAGAGTTCAACGGCCTTGTCTATTGCGGAACAGGAACCGATGTAGAGCGCCTTGACTTCGACATGTTCAGGTGTCTTTACATCTTCTTCGGGAAGTTCGGGAAGCGGTCTGAAATAATTTTCGACCAGATCGGATGCCTCAAGCTGCTCGGTATGGTAAACGACAGGCTCCGTAAATGTCATCTCCGTGGAAACGATGGTGGCAATGACGGGAGTGCTTCCCGATGTCTCGGAGGTCTGCATGTATCTGACTATCCTTGAGATGCCGACAGTTACAAGAACTACCGCGAGAATAGCAGATACCGACAGGAGGATCGTCAGAACACGTCTGAGCTTTGCGACCTCAATGTCGTTATTATTAGAAGTATTATTATTTATATCTCCATTTATAGACATAGGACAATTATACAGACCTCTTTAAAAAAGAACAAATAGGAGTGTTGCGAGCAAAGTAAGCCGACGTGTGATAAAATCAGGTTATAAATTTTTGACTTTTGGGGAAACAGATTATCTATGATCGTTAGGAATTGTTCGGGTGGAATAGTTTTTGCAGGCGACAAGGTCTTACTTGTTTGTAATGATAAGCAGGAATGGGGCTTTCCGAAGGGCGCAATCAAGGGAAACGGCAATCTCAACATGCCGGAATTTGCCAGGGAAAGAGTCAAGACCGAGACAGGCGTTGATGCCAGGGTCATAGCTCCCTGCGGCAAGACAAATTACGAGTTTTATTCAGTATCAAGAAGAAAGCCTGTTCATAACAATATTTCCTGGTTTGTCATGGAGACCTCTGATGAGGTCTGCGAGGCAGATCCTGAGACCGGTACGATCGCATGCAGGTTCGAAGAAGTCTCCAAAGCACTTGATGAGATTACGTACAGCCAGGATAAATCCCTGCTCATGATGGCTTATCAGAAGTTCAGGGAGAGCACCAAGGATTGAGTCCAAGTATAACGCTTAGTAAATCGGGTGATTCAAAGATCGAGGTCAAAAAATCGGTCTTTATTGGAAAGAGCTTTCATATAACATCTCCTGAAGAAGCCGCTGAATACCTTGCCGCAGAGCGCAAGAAGTATCCTGATGCAAGGCATCTTTGCTATGCATGGGTCACGGGCGGCGAGGCTTCAAGACAGAAATCAAGCGACGACGGTGAGCCTCAGGGCACTGCAGGCCAGCCCCTGTTAGAGCTCCTCACATCCAACGGTTTTACGGATTCCCTTATCTGTGTAACCAGATATTTCGGAGGCACCCTTCTCGGAAAAGGCGGCCTAAAGAGGGCTTACACAGACAGCGGAAGACAGGCTTTGTCGGACGGCGAGCCCGTGGAGCTGATCCCGGCTTTAAGGTGGAGAGAGCACTGCTCGTATCCTCTTTTCGAGATGCTCTCAAGAAAAGCAAGCCAGTCATGCTGGGCGCTCGAAAATATCGACTACGGCCAGGATGTCGCCTTTGACATTACCGTCCCGGAAGAAGCCGAATCTGAGCTTGTCAGGTTCTGCCTTGATCTGTCGGGAGGAACGCTCGTATTATCGGATCCGGATAAGCTCCTTATGAAGGGCGGAAAGATTATTTTGTCCTGACTTGAGATTTGATCCAAAATCGCCCAAAATAAGTAAGGCTCCGGGGATACAATTACCGGAGATGCGGAATAAGAGGTGTCACGCAATGGAAAACGAGAATAGAGATAATATAAGTAATTTGGTGGAGGCTGCTCCGGAAGTTCAGGCAGTTCCTGCTCAGGCGGCTCCTGCTCCTGCACCGGCACCTGCTCAAGTACCGGCATCTGCTCCGGTCGCACCTGCAGCTCCTGTGGCTCCGGCACCGGCACCATCTCCTGCCGACTCCGCCGCTCCCGGCACTCAGAAGTACCGCACACCACTGATAATCGTATCGGTGCTGCTCATTGCCTGCGTCCTGTACTCCGGCTTCCAGACATATTACATCTTCAGACTGAACAACGGTCTTGAAGGAATCCTCTCATATACAAGAGCGTTTAATGACACTCCTGCAAACAATGATCCCGTAAGCGTGATCGAAGACCTTGCTGATCCCAATAAGATCACATCGGCAAATCTTCCCGAACCGTGGTTCTCGCTTGAGGAGGCAGCTTCGATCGCTCCGTCAGACAAGCAGAGACTCACAACGGTTGAAATAGTTCAGCTCGTAAGTCCTGCCACGGTATCACTCAGCATAGTAGGTGTAGACGACGGCAAGGAGACAAAACTCAGCTCAGGCACCGGCTTCATCATCACTGAGGACGGATATATTGTTACCAACCAGCACGTTGTAGTTCTGGCTGATGCGGCGGTAAGCACTTATTATGTTACGGTTATCCTTCCGGGCGAGACAACGCCCGTAAGAGCCGAAGTTGTCGGAACTGATGAGCAGACTGACATTGCGGTCCTCAAGGTCGATACGGACAGAAAACTTCCCTGTGTAACTCTGGGTGATTCCAATACTCTTCAGGCAGGCGAGCTTGCGGTTGCAATAGGAAATGCTTTGGGAACACTTGATGATACTGTCACCGTGGGCGTTATCTCGGCTACAGCCAGGGAGTTTGTCCGCAACGGTTATTATGTAGAAGTCATTCAGACCGATGCATCCATTAATCCGGGCAACAGCGGCGGACCGCTTATCAATTCTTTCGGCGAAGTCATCGGCATCACGAATTCGAAAATCGTGACTACCACATCCGAGAGCCTGGGCTTTGCCATTCCGATCAATTCGGTAAAGAAGATCATCGAAGACCTTATCAACTACGGAAAGGTCGTTGACCGCCCTTATCTCGGCATATCGGTAAGATATGTGCCTGATGAATCGTATTTCGGTGCGCAGGGCGGCATTTTCGTTGCAGAGATCGTAAGGGACGGCCCGGGTGATCTTGCAGGACTTAAGCTCGGCGACCAGATTCTTACTGTTGACGGTGTTGAAATAAAAGACACCGGTGATATTATTAAGGTGCGCGATTCGCATAAGGTCGGCGATGTGGTCGATTTCGAGATAATCCGTGACGGCAAGCAGATCACGCTGCCTCTCACGATAGGCGACAGCGCGGACGCGTAAGTCATTACTAATGAATTTATATTAAGGAAGAGATCATTATGAGCGGAAACAGAAGTACAAACAGCAAGAGTGTAGGAACAAAGGTCCTGGCATGGATTTTGATCGGCGCCATGCTAATCACATTTGTTTTCGCGGTCATAATGGTACTGGTACAGCAGCTCAGCATGGGCTGATCCGGTTAAAGGTATTATAGTTTTTGACGGCTGTCTCAAAGCATGTGAATGTTTTGGGACAGTTATTATTTGGCGGGTGATGATGCCCCTTACGGAACGTCCTTGATCTGGCTTAAGCCGTCGTCGTTGAAGGTCCAGGTGTATTCATCGGCTTTCGATGTGATGAACTGCTGGTAGTTGTTCATGCGCAGGAAGCTGTTGACCCTGTCATACCATTCGGGGTTGGGTGATTCGGATACGAAGAATACTACGTAGAATGTTCCGTTTTCCTCGAGGAGTGTCTTGTCGCCCATGTTCCTCTCGGCGAAGATCCAGTCGGCAAGGACGCTTTGGTATTTGGCCTTGTAGATCTGGCTGTCGTGGAGAACGGAGAGACCTCCGGCAAGAATGTAGTCGTTGTACAGGTTTTCGATCTCGTTGCAGGTGCCTGTATCTTCAACGTAATCGTAGATCTCCTGGGCGAGCGCCTGGTTTGCGGCGATGTCAGGGATCATCTCGTCGACCATCTGGTTGTTGACGGTGATTATGTAGCAGTTGCGGAGCTTCTCGGACATGCGCTCCCTGTTTACGAAAACAAGGATTATCGGGAAACCGTCCTCATCGGGAATGATGGTGGCGTCACCGATCTCTCTGGACTCGTCAAAGAGCCAGGTCCTGAATTCGGGATGGGAGATGTCTTCGTAGCGGCAGTTTGCGATGAGGGTCGAATCCTCCTGCTGCAATGTGTTTGCTGCAGCGCCGGTGAAGTACTTGGCCGCGCAGGATTCAAACTTCGAAGGATCCTTGCCCATGGCATCGATGATCCTCTGGGCATTGAGGTTGGCCGTATCGATGAATGCCTGCTCTCTCTGCTCGTATGTGAATCTGAAGATCTTGTAGCTTACAAGGTCGTAGATGTTTCTTGACTGTGCATATGCGCTTTCAGCCTGCGCGTCGGTAGCGGAGAGCTGGATGAGCTTCTCGCCCTCGGCGTAGTCTTCCGTGAAATATTTGCGTGAGAGGGTGTTGATGATGCACTGCTCGTCGACCTGGCTTCCGAAGACGCCCTTGATGTAAGTATCCAAAGGAACGCCAAGCTCGTCAGCCTTGCCCTTGAGCCAGTTGATGTAGGCGTTGGCACGGTCGTAGTGGGCCTTCTCGATCTCGTATCCCTGTGAAGTCGCATCGTCGTAGAGGATGTCGATCTTCTGGATGTCCTGAGCGGTAACATATCTGAAGTAGTCTCTGTATGTCGAGAAATTCTCGTCATCGAGGTAAGGGGATGAGAGCATTTTTTCTGTGTCGGCAGCGAAAAGATCGACGCCTTCGCTTAAGAGCTCATAGTGATACATGAAGCTGAACTCACCACTTGATACATCTCTTCCGTGAACATTGAGCGGACTGATGAACGATTCGTCCATGCCCGAATCGAGGACGAAGGATACCACAGCGATAACAGCGACCAGTATGACTGCAAAGAATACGAAGAAGAGTCCCGCGTTGCGTCTCTTTTTGCCCTTGGCAATAGCATCCTCGTTCTTGTCGAGGTTTATCTCTGTAGGGATCTCCCTTGTTTTAGATGATTGATCCGCGGTCTTGCTGTTCTTGCTCTCGGGAAGTGAGGGCAGGTCGGGAATGGCGGCAGCCTCACCGGGCTTGCCTGTCAGGAGTTCGGGATCGATCTCGGCAAGGTCATTCAAAGTGACACCCTTGCGGGATTCGGATACAGGAGTGTCCATGAAATCATTCGTTACTGCGCCCTCAGAAGATTCTAATACTTCTGAGCTTAAGGCATTGCTGCTCACAACAGGTGTGCGGGCCTTTTTATTGTCATTGTTTTTATTGTTGTTCTTGTTTTTACCCTTCATCAATAAGATTCCCCTTACATTTAGAATCTCCTTATATAGAAGATACCGGCTACGGACACTTTACCATAAAAGGAGAAACAAAACGGTCTAAGTATGCTATTATTAACACGTTTGTAATCTAATAAAAATAATAGAGGTTCTATGCGGGAAAAGGATAGACTGAGACTGAAAGAAAAAAGTGGCACTTTGGCAGAGTGCTGGCCGCAGCTTGTGCTGGCATTTTTATTCCCTACGCTCACTGTTCTGGCGGCTTTTGCCGTTACGGGATGCTATCCTTTCGGCGAGCGCACGATACTGACAGTTGACCTTTATCACCAGTATTGCCCCTTCCTCGTCGCGTTCAGGGATAAGGTCTTATCAGGCCAGTCACTGTTCTACAGCTGGAATGACGGCCTTGGACAGGAATATTACGCTGCTTTTGCCAATTACGCATCAAGTCCGCTCAATATCTTTGCGCTGCTCTTCGATGCAAAGACCATGCCTGTGTTCATCGGTCTCGTTTCCTGCCTCCGTGCCGGGTTAGCCTCCATATTCATGCTTCTGTTCCTCTCTGCAAACGATAACAAGAGGATAGACAATATTACAGTGGTCTTCAGCTCCTCATATGCTCTTTGCGGATGGTATATTTCATTTTTCTGGAACATCATGTGGTGCGATGCAGTCGTATTGCTGCCGCTTATCATGCTCGGCTTAAGAAAACTCCTCTTAGACAGAAAGTGCGGGCTTTTCACGATCAGCCTGGCTGTTGCGATCCTGAGCAATTACTATGCCGGATATTTCATCTGTCTGTTCCTGGTGCTTTTCGCGCCCGGCTATTACATATGCCTTTTCTCAAGAGAGAAGCCCAAGGGCGACCCGGGAAGGCTCTGCTTCAAGACATTTATCGGTGCGGCTATAAGATTTGCAGTCTCTAGCATGCTTGCTGCAGCATCCACTGCCGCAATAACCGTTCCGACGTATCTGATCCTCAGGAACTGCTCTGCAACGGGTGATACGCTGAAGATGGATTTCGCACTTCAGAATAACCTTTTCGATTTCTTCGGAAGGTTGATGGTAGCGGCAAATCCCAATATCAGAGACGGCATGGCAAATGTTTACAGTGGACTTGTAATAGTCCTGCTCCTGCCGTTATTCTTCCTTCTGCCTGCAAAGACGGGGATCAAGCTCAAGCACAAGATAGTATTAGGCACCCTGATCGGGATCATGTACCTGAGCTTTACCAACCGCACGCTTAATTTCATCTGGCACGGATTGCACTTCCCGAACCAGATCCCTTACAGGGAATCCTTCCTTATGAGTTTCCTTCTGGTCTATGTCGGATTCCTGACCATAAGGCGCATCAGGAGCCTCGGTACAAAATACGTTACCGGCGCGATATTAAGCTCGGTTGCTTTCCTTATCCTCTATGAGAAATTCGGAACCGGCAACGAAGGATATCTTCAGATCGGCGTAACACTGGCGTTCATTATCATCCAGGGCGCGGCTCTCTATACGGTAAGCAATATTAATTCCGGCAAGAGCGAGTTTTTCTGCGAGACGCTCCTTACGATCACCATGATGATCGAGATGTTCACAGCATCACTTACCACGATAGGTCTTGTCTGCTATCACGAGGGTTTTACGAGTTATGCCCCTTACGGCAGGAACAAGCCCACCGTCACGGCATATGTTTCCGCAGTCGAAGGCACGGAAGGCCACATGAACTTCGAGCGTACGGAGCTCTTCCCGAATAATGTCTGTGATCTCCAGTCGCTTTATAACGTTAAGGGTCTGTCGATATTCTCATCGACTGCAAGAGAGAGCTTTGTCAAATATACGAGAAACTACGGTTTCCATAACAACAATATCAACGGACTCCGTAACGCAGGACTGACACGCGTTACTGCGACTCTGTTTAATGTAAGAAATCTCGTCGAGACTGACAGGACGCAGGCTGTTCCTGCCCTGTTCGAAAAGGAGTATGTAGAAAGAAGCGTTACCGCCTGGGGCAACCCCGACGCTTTAAGTGTCGGCTACATGACTGATACGGATGTCATTTCTTATGCTCCTGACTACGACAACGATATAAATGTTTTCGATAAGACGAATAAATGGCTGAACAGCATGGGTGCTCCCTCTGCATATAAGCCTGTAATGCTGACTCCCACGACTTCGAGCGGTTTTACCACTGCGGAAAAGAGAAGTCATAAGCTTGTCTACAATACAAATAACAACTCCCAGGAGTTTATCTTCAACCTTTCCGTTGACGAAGCTGACATAGGCTCTGATATTTACATCTATGTAAATGCAAAGAAGGGCGGAAATGTTGCGATATCTGTCGACGGCGCGGTGGAAAGACGATTCGAGATCAGAAGCTATCAGATAATCACTCTCGGTGTCTTTGACGGACGTCCCATGGAAATCGAAGTCAAATACTCCGAAGACCCCGGCACATTGCTCCAGGTATACGGATACCAGCTTGACCAGGAAGGCTACAAGGGCATGCTCGACGTGCTCGGCGACGAACAGCTTGAGGTCACCACATACGATACAACGTCCCTGTCAGGTCATATCGACGTGCTTGAGGACGGACTTCTCTTCCTGACAGTTCCTTACGCTGAGGGCTGGACTGCAGAAGTCGACGGAAGCCCGGCTGAGATCGTGCCCATTCAGGATGCTTTTATGGGCCTCATGCTCGAAAAGGGAAGCCACGACATCACGATCAGTTATACTCCCGCAGGCTTTAAACTTGGTCTGATGATAAGCATCGCCGCAGTCTTCGGCATTGCTCTTCTTATCATTATCCCTGCCATCGTCAGCTCGAAAAAGAAGACCAAGACATCCGCAGAACCTGAAAAGGTCAATGCTGATCCTGAGACCGCTGCGGAGAAGCCTTCTGAAGAAAAGCCTATAGAGGAGATCCCCGTGGAAGAGATTGCAGCTGAAGAGGCTGCCGTTGATGCAGAAGAACTCACAACCAATAATGAGAAACCGGCAGAAGAGTCGCCCGTTGAAGATAATCCCGTTCCTTCCGAAGAACCCGGGATGACCACGGAGGAGACTAATGATTAAGGCCAAGGGGAAGCTCAGCAGATATTACGGCTTGATATTCTGCTTTTTCGCTGCCGTTGTAATAGCAGTTGCGGCACTCAATATCGGACTTCTGACAAAACCTGAGCAGTTCCTGCCTAAGGGCCTTACCATGCGTTCCGAGAAGATGAACCTCAATATTATTCACGGGATCGATACAGCGCTTGAAGATATACAACTTATCAGGTCAGGCGGAGTATCAGACCTGTGGCGCTGCCTGACGTTCCTTCACACGGATCTTTTCTTTTACCTTGCGCTGATCCTCCCTCAGGCGGCAGCTAAATCTGTGCTTCTTACAGGTTATTGTGTAAGATTCGGTCTTTGCTGCTCTGCGATGTATTACTTTATGTCGGAGCACATAAGGATATCGAAGTTCGCATCGGCACTTCTTGCCGTAATGTATGCTTTTTCATCCCAGCTCGTGCTTACGGCCCAGGTACCGGCATTGATGAATATGGCGATCATGCTGCCGGTGGTCATGTCATCTTTTGATTCATATCTTCAGAAGAGGACATGGAAGGCATTTATTTTTGTATGCCTTTCAGTCTTCGGAATGTGTTTCTCCGGCGGCTTCGGTGTAATCACCGGTGTTCCCGCGGTATTAATGATAGGCTTCCTGATGTGCATCAGCCTTTACAAGTCTTTCGGTATGATGTTCGTCTCCTGGATAAAGCTTGTAGCCGGTGTTCTTGTAGGATTAGCGCTTGATATGGCATTTGCAATACCTGGTTTCATTAACCTCAATTTCAATGTGGATTTTGTGAAGAGCCTGGAGGATGCCAGAGTCACATATACTGTTTTGGACCTCATAAGAGGAACATACATGCTCCGTTCCGGAAGCATTTATCAGAACGGCGTTCCCGTTTTCTATGTAGGAATACTTACGCTTCTTGCTGTACTTGCCTTCGCTCTGAATGACAGGATACCGTTAAGGCTCAAAGTCACAACAGCAGTATTTGCCGTAATCACTCACATAACCTGCTGTTCTTCTTATGTAAATGAGACCTTATCGGTATATGGCTCGTCTCCGCAGATGAATACATCCAAGCTGATCTGCCTTGAGATACTGATCTTCTTTGCCGCAGGAATAGGTCTTAAGAATGCGAAAAGTCTTAAGCGCGGCGAATTCATTGCCTTAGGTCTTATCCCGCTGGGATTATTCATGCTATCCAATAACAGTTCTTCAGGCACTTCGCTTGCAAGTCCGATACTGATCACTACATTCATCGGTATCATCGTTGAGGCGGCCGTGATCTATGCTTCATCATCCGGTAAGCTTACGGGAAAAGCCAGATATATTGTTATGGCTCTGATATTCTTCTTTGTCGGCGTAAACACAGCCTTTGTCATGTTCAACAATACGATCCAGGCACTTGTCGTCGAAGAATATTTCAAGACAGGCAAGTATTACGACACCACACAGACACTGATCTATGATGAAGACCTTGACATTCCTGCCCTCAACGGAAACCGCTGCCTGATCGTTCCTGACGATCTGAGCATTTATGAACCGGCAGCCGGCGGTGTGGAAGATATCAACTATTTATCCGCCAAGATATCGGGCTATGATCTTTTTGAAGAAATAGATATCAAAACCACTAACAACCGCGAAAGCTCTTACGAGGAACTCGGAATATACAGGCTAATTGACGGCATCAATGAAATAGAATATGATCCCTATTCTCCCGAACCCGGCGAAAGGATCTTTGCATACTGCAGTTATGCGATCGGAGCCGAGCTGATCACCGATTCCGGTTCAGGCACCTCCGACAGGGTCTTCGGCGGACCATTCCTTACGGAGCTCGAAAATGTTTCGGGCGCGGTATCAGTCAGGTTTGTTATTGATTCAAATGGTGAATCGTCATGCAGGGCATCACTTTACAGACTGAATGAGACTGCTTTGAGCTGCATGGAATCCTTGTCGGGTGCGGCTGATTCTGCAAAATTCAGTGCTGAGCTCAAAGACGTGAGCAGGGTAGCAGGAATCAATACTGTTCTTTTACCTTATAGATACGATGAGGATACCCTGGTAAAGATCAACGGGGTTGAAGCGGACACCTTCGATTTTTGCGGAATAACGGCAGCAACATGCGACTGCACCGGAAAGAAGACCCTTAATATCGTTACCGGTCACGGGTCATCGGAATATATTCCAGGTATCCTTATCAGTGCCTTTGCAGCGATGTGTATTATCGCAATTCCCGTTATTCAAAGGTATAATGAAAAGAAGAAAGTAAGCGGCGAAGGGACTTGAGGGCTGATGCTTAGCAGAAAGATAACAGACGGCACTGAATTCGTTGTTTTCGATATGGAATGGAATCAGCCGATGCCGGGTAAGGAATATCCCTTCGAAGTCAGTAAGCTGACAGGTGAGATCATTGAGATCGGCGCCTTGAAATATGTATATGACAATGGTGAACTGATCTACAGGGACTCCTTTTCGACGGATATCGTCCCCGTTAAGTACACCAAGCTCCACTACCATGTAAAGAAAGTAACTCATAAGAAGAATGCTGACCTTCTGAACGGCATTCCTTTTAAGGATGCATATTCCAGGTTCAGGGATTTCTGCGGTGATGCGATCCTGGTAGGCTGGGGTAGTTCTGACCCTTCCATGCTCAAGATGAACCTTGAATTCTTTGGCCTGGATTCCAAGCTCGGAATGTTCTTCCTCGATCTTCAGCCGATCTTCTCGCTCTTTGCGGGACTTCAGGGTACTCAGAGAAGTGTTGAGGCTGCTGTGGATTTTTACAATATCGCCAAGAACGAGATCTTCCACAGCGCAACAGCCGATGCGCATTACACGGGAGCAGTTTTTGAGGCGATCTTTAAGCATAACAAGCCGTCTGAGGTAATATCGGCAATCTCGAGTTCATCGATTGACCCGGATGTTCCTTCTGATTTCAGTTTCGTCGGTCCGGAGTGTCTGGACAGCATCAGTGCATTTGCCACTTCAAAGAACTTTATGTCAGATTGTCCTCTGTGCGGGAAAAGACTGTCTGTTAAGATCCCCGCTTTCAGGATCCGCAAGTCCCAATATGCTCTGCTCGAATGCAGGGAGCATGGTGAACTTTTCTCCAGAACAAGAGTTAAGAAGAACAAGGCGGGGAATTATTATTCCGCATCTGTTATGCGCTTTGCGACCCAAAACGACTATTGGCTTGTTGCCTCCAAGAAGGAGGAGTTTGACAAGTACGGTGAGAAGGGACAGCCTGCCGAAAAGCCGGCGGAAGAAGACAAAGAACCGTAAATTGTAAACAGTTTGTTAACAAACTATGTAAAAAAAGTTAGCAAAATTCGAATTTTCTGTTGAAATTTCGCTTGCGATGAAATAAAATAGGCTTAGCTAATAAGGGAAATTGCGCGGGGTATTCCCGCCGGACCTAGTAAATACGTAACTTTATACCATAAAGAAGGAAGGTGCTTCTTATGATTAAAAGATTAACAAAGACCAAGAAGAGCAAGCAGGGCGCAATACTTGTTATTGTTGTTCTTATCCTGGCTCTTGCGATGATCTTCATCGCTTCTGCCATGATGCTTACCCAGGCTACAAGAACACGTCTGTATGAGAATACTGTTCAAAGTCAGGCAAGACTTACAGTTACGGCTGCTTCCGAGGTTTTCATTGAAGCCCTTCAGACACAGGAGATCACTGATGACCAGATCGATTCTCTTGTTTTGGTGAGCAGCGACGGTCCTCACAAAAAGAATAGCGATAAGATCAAGATGGTAGTTGACGGTGTTCCCGGTATGAGTAAAGCCGAGGATAACTGTACATACCTTGATGTTTATGCTTATAAGGGAAAGACAGATACTGTCTTTTGTGATTTTACAACCATCATCGGTACTGAGACCGAGAATGTAAGTATTGAGCTTCATGCTAAAAAGCAGGATCCTACCACATACGAGATCTTTAACAACCAGATTGATATCGGTGCTGACGTAGATCAGTACAACCTGCGTTTTGTACAGGGCGTCGGCATGTATCCTTCCACGGTAAATCCTACAAACAACAATATTATTATCAGAGGTTCTACCTTTGAGACTGCGTCCGGTTCAGTATATTTCTCGAATCTGGTCTTTGTTTCATCCGGGAACAAAGATGCATTTGCTTACTTTGGCGGCGGAAACGTATTCAATGGCGATTTTATCTTCAAAGATGATTCCTATATGTCAACATATTCCAGTACCGAAGCTATGAATGGTGACTTCTTCTTCTTTGGTGACGGAAATGATAAGTATAACGGCGGTATCAGAATGAAAGCAGCAGGCGGATGGGAGTCTATTTCCAGCTCCAGCAAGTTTGTTTTTGTTGATAGAAATGTACAGGGCAACGATCTGTCCGGCGCTGAAAATGACAACTGGAAGATTAAGAATATGATTACATCCAAAACAGTATATTTTATTGGCAATAATAATTCTACTGTTACGGCAAAATCACCTACATTGGGTAATTATCAAGTAACCAATGCCGGCGCAGCTATCTCGGACACAACATTAAGTGGTAAATATAATTCTTATAAGACAATCAATCCGGGTGCTTTCCCGAGTTCTGTCGGTGAAGTATTCAAGAAGGTTAATCCTGACGAGAGAGGTGCGGATAAGGGCATTAAGACAATCGCAGTCGGTCAGAAGACAAAGAGAATTGAATATGCAAAGTTACCTGATGGTACTTATAAGACTTATTCAATTGGCTATGAAGTAAAGGGCAGTGCTCTTCAGGTTTATAAGTGGCCGTTAACAGAAACATTCCCTACTAAAGACTATTTCTATGACGGAAGTGGTAACTTAATGGAAGAAGAGTTTAAAAAGTATTATGACGTTAGTGGTAATACTGCTACTCTTAAGAGCAAATGCCAGATTATTTTAAGCAATAAGTCCAATACTGGTAATACATTAACAAAAATCGATAACAACTCAACAATCGGTCTTGATAATGATAGTACATCAGGCGTTATCGATCTTGAACCCGGTTGGTATCAGTTCCAGCCCGGTACAGTAGATGGTGAAACACCTTTTATCATCGCTCTTAATGGTGCAAGTGCAGCAGATTACCGTTTGTATTTCAAGAAAGGCACATATAATTTGTATTCCTTGATCTTTGCGGTATATGGTGGCACAGAAGCTTCATCGATCAACATCATTCTTGAACCTGGTGCTGTGTTGAATTTATGTGATGAACATAACAGATCTAATAGTAATCTCTGCATGGCCGGATTTATTTCGGTAGACAGATCCAAGTCAACTGCTTCTGCTATTGCGAATTACATATGGAAGACCACACGTTCAGGCAGCTGGCTGAAGAAGCAGATTGAGAATGGTGTAGAGCCAACTGGATCTGCGTTGGGTGAATGCCAGAAGTGGTCCGACAAACATAAGACGGCAAAAGGTTGGGAGAAGCAAAAGCAATTCCAGATCTATTACTCAAAATATTATGATGGCGTCAAAAAGCCGCGCATCTTCATATACGGAGGTAAAGGCACCCAGATTTGGGCTAACAGTTGCGCTACTATTGAAGCTTATGTTGGTCTGTATGGTTCCGGTTCTACCTTTGGCGGTACGGAAGGCAAGTTAGATGGTAAATGGCCGACATATATCTACGGACGTATTCAGTGTTCTGTATTGTCGTGCGGTCACTCACAGGAATGCTACTGTATGCCTTATTGCCCGCAGCCCGGTGGAACCAACACCAAGCCTAAGAAGAGAGCTGCTGAAACTAAGTATGATATAGTAAATATCAAGTACTATTACGGCATTACAAGTCAATAAACTTTATGTAGTTTTTAGGTTATAGAAAATTGAATTTTAATACAGGCTGCAATACGAGGCAGCCTGTATTTTTAATGTTAGTTACAAACTGAAAAGAATCTTACTCAAGTGTCAGAAGATTGGAGAAGCAGATCAGGTCTTCAGTTAATGTCTTCATGGATTGTGTAACTACCTGAAATTCATCATTAATTTCCACATGATAATTATCAAGGCTTTCTTTGCAGGCAATTACCATCTCCGATCTTTCAGATAAGCGGCACATTTGATCATATAAAGGGTTTGAACTGTCGAGCAGCTTAGTGCCGGTGTCAATGAGATAAACTATTATGGTATTAAAAGAAGATGTGCAAAAGTTTTGAAGGAAAGATTCAAGTATCTTCCTTCCATGCTCATTATCAGACGAATAAAAGTCATGCTTTATCAGGACATACTTTGTTGTCATATCTTCACCGGTCTTTTCCGGCAGTACTTCAAGTATGGTGTTTTCTGCGTATTGTTCCAGTTGCGCTTCAGAGAATTCAAGGCTGCTTTTTGGCTTGGTGTTCATCAAAATCCCTCCCGTCAGAAGATAAAAAGCGCATGGAACGCTGAATGGCATTCTTACTGGTTCCCCAGGGTTTATCTGTATTTCTGTAGTCGAATTTCAGAGTGAAATATTCAACGTCAGCAATCAATGATTCAAATGTTTTTGTGTTATTGGCATATAATGCTTCCACAAAATCAGAAGCCTCATTCTGTGACAGTTTTGCAGCCTGTCTTAATAACATCGCCGTGTGAGGAAGACAGTGGAATTCTGAGTTGATGAACTTCTCCTTGAAATCCTTATCATGGGAGAACATCCAGCAGATAACTTCAATATAGTGCCCCATTGCATCATCAAGATTCTCGCAAATAGGGCAGAGGCCGATCCTTTTTTCCAAAAGATCGGCAACACTGTTAAGCTTTAATTTATAGTCAGGATTCCTTCCCTTAAGAAGACCTGCTTTTGCAGGGATGCTGGCTTTAAGCTTCGGATTAATATCGTCATTAAAATCTTTCAAATGAGTATGCATGACAAGACCAAGCCCTAATCTGTTTGTTACTGCTTTATTGAGCTTTCCCATGTGAACAGGGCAAAAACCGGTCTTGTTAGTAATCTTACGCGTATCCGGTTCCATTAATGAAGGTCCGAGATAGTATTCGAGATAATTATTCTCCGCTTTATCACGCAGTCTGCATACAGGACAGCCGCCTGCTTCGTTATATGCGTCATTAACGGGTATCATGTATATTTTTTCCATCAGGCTTCCTCCCGGGATAAAGGCTTGGGCATATGCATCAGTCTGTTTGCCCTTACATTTACACCATTCATAGTAATAGAAGTGAATTCCTCGACAGCACTTCCCACACGTTGTTGTGCTGTCTCAAGGACTTTCTGCGCGTCATAACCATAGTAAAGTGCGAGGTCAAGACTGATCATGACGCCGAATGTCTGTTTCTCGGTCTTGAATGACGTAACTTCAGCAAACCCCGGAACATCTTTAAGCACTATCTTAATAAGATCAAGAATAGCATCATCCGAGATCGAATAAGAGCCGAGGGAGGAGAAGGTAGGTCTTACGACTGTTCTGTCAGAATCAGGAGCAAGAGGCACCACACCGCGCTCCCTGTCGAACCTTTGTCTCAATTTGCTGAAAGGGTCAGAGAAATAACCGGAAAACTCATGCTTGATCTCCATGCTCGGCACCGGTATCGTATGCATTCCTTCAGTGACTCTCGTATTACGGGCAAGACGTCTTTCTTCTTCAGTTGAGACATCTTCTATCCTTATGAGCATAGAAGGCCTGTTGAGCCAGAGATTATCGCATATCTTGTTGAGCATGGAATCAGAGGTGCCCAGAACCATTAGTGCCCTTGGCATTGATTCAACCAGCGCTCGTCTCATAACGGAAGATCTTGTGGGATCAACGAAGATGGCCTGCCTTACGGATTCCATCTTAGTCGGAGCCTTTTTTGCAGAAGTCCCTGCAACGATCCTGCTTCCGTTGATTAGGAGACCATCGTCTATTATGTAATATATATTATTGTCACGGGCAACTTTGATCGCACGTGTGCTCTTGCCGGTGCCGGAAGGACCGACAAAAGCGATTACGGCAATATTGGATAATACCTCTCGGGTCAATTGCTCACTCGAAAGGATAATATCGGTATTACGCTCGAATCCCTGTGAAAGATGATCGGAATTGAGATTCTGCGAGGCGGGTCCTGATCTGTCAAACCTTTTAAGTGTTCCCCTGAATTCAGACAACAAAGTCTTCCGCGCTACGGGAGCGTTTTGGGTTACAATCTGGTCTTGCTTTGACTCATCGTGGTTATCCAAATCTTCAACCCTTTAATCTTTAACCATTCCAGTTGTGGAATACTTCCTGGATATCCTCATTCTCGTCCATCATGTCGAGCATTTTCTCAAGCTGGGCTACAGCATCAGGGTCAGTGACCTCAGCAGTAGTCATAGCAACGGGGCCGAGTGTGGAGTCCGAGATAACATAATTCCGGGCTTCAAGTGCATCTCTGACATCATAGTAATCAGAAGTGGAAGTGGAGATTATGTAGAATTCGTCATCACTGTCAAAATCAGAAGCTCCGCATTCAAGTGCGTCACCCATGACCTGATCCTCATCCTCGTAATCCTCTTTAGAGATAAGGATCGTACCCTTCTCGGTAAAAAGGAAAGATACGGATCCGTCAACTCCGAGATTGCCGCCGTTCTTATCAAAGATGTGTCTGATATCAGCGGCTGTACGGTTGCGGTTATTTGTAAGAGCTTTGACCATGATGGCTACACCTGCAGGACCGTATCCCTCATAAGTGATCTCTTCATAATCGTCACCTTCACCGGCTTCTGCAGCCTTCTTGATGGCACGGTTAATATTATCATTAGGCATATTGGCAGCCTTTGCTTTGGCTACGACTACCTTCAATCTTGAATTGCTGTTAGGATCAGCGCCGCCGGCTTTAACGGCAACCGCGATCTCTTTGGCGAATTTGGTGAAAACGGCACCCTTTGCAGCATCGGATGCTTCCTTTTTCCTTCTGATATTGCTCCACTTCGAATGACCTGACATTTATGTTCCTCCATATAAATAATGACAATGTTTATTAATTATAATACAAAACGGTGGTAAAATATAAAGGCATGTGAGGCACTGTAACGTGTAATATTACCGACACAAGATTGTCAAAGATATTTTTTGTGCAAATTGTCTTTTAAACTTGTTATTTACTCAATTCTGTTGTATAGTTCTAACATCTATGCTTGGGCGAAGTGTGCCTGTCTGTTTGGTGTGCATATCTGAGCGTAACTTTTTTAGACGATTATCGGGAGGGTTCGATGAAGAGATTAGGTGATATTCTTGTTGAGAGCGGCTTCCTAAATGCTACCGAATTGGCAGAAGTGCTCAGCACGCAAAAGGAAACCGGAAAGCGCCTTGGAGAAGTTATTGTTGAAAGCGGTTTGATGTCTGAATTTGACATCCTCAGAGCGGTTTCCAGCCAGTATAACTATCCTATTATTGACCTGGCAGGTATTGATGTCGATCCCAAGGCAACAGCTTTGCTCACACAGAAGTTCTGCGAAGAGAACGTTGTTTTCCCGATAGGTTTTGATAATAACAATCTGGTCGTTGCCATCGATGACCCGATGAATATCACGATTGAGGATGAGCTGCAGTTCCAGACCGGATATGCAATTTCCCTTATGCTTGCTACCCATACCTCGATCATCGATGCTATTAAAGTAAATTATGGTAAAGAGAATGCTGCCAAGGCAGCCGAGGAACTCGGAACAAGTCTTGAAAACGACAGCCTTGATGATAATGCGGAGCTTTCAGAGGCGGTCAACAGTGCACCGGTTGTTAAGCTCGTTAACTCAATGATCGAATACGCGATCCGTTCAGGTTCATCCGATATTCATATCGAGCCTCTCGAAGACCGTGTAAGAGTCCGTATCCGTATTGACGGTGTCATGCAGGAAGTCATGAGTAACCCGATCTCTGCTAAGGACGCCATCACAACGAGAATCAAGATCTTAGGCGGAATGAACATTGCCGAGAAGCGTATTCCTCAGGACGGACGTATCACAACAGTTATTAACGGTGAGGACGTGGACATGCGTGTATCCGTTCTTCCCTGTGTTACCGGTGAGAAGACCGTTATCCGTATCCTTGCCAAGAATGACGCAAACTTAAACAGAAAATACCTTGGTATCAGCGATCGTAACAATGAGATGATCGACAAGATGATCAAGATTCCTCAGGGCATCGTTCTTATCTCAGGTCCTACAGGATCAGGTAAGACGACAACGCTCTATACCCTCCTTTCAGAAAAGAATACAGATGAAGTTAATATCATCACAGTTGAGGACCCTGTAGAAATCAGGATCCCGGGTCTGAACCAGGTTCAGGTTAATTCAAAAGCCGGAATGACTTTCGCAAGCGGTCTGAGATCCATCTTGCGTCAGGACCCTGATATCGTCCTCGTCGGTGAGATCCGTGACGGTGAGACTGCAGAGATCGCAATGAGAGCAGCTATCACCGGACACCTTGTTTTCAGTACTATCCATACAAATGACGCAGTATCTTCCATCAACCGTCTCATCGATATGGGTCTTGAGCCGTACATGGTATCGTCAGCTCTGGTAGGCGTTGTATCACAGCGTCTCGTCCGCCGTATCTGCACCAACTGCAGAGAATCTTATGACCCGGATGATTTTGACAAGGAATACTTAAGACTTGATGAAGGTCAGAAATTATATCGCGGTAAGGGTTGCCAGGATTGCAACGAGAAGGGATATAAGGGACGTATAGCGATCCACGAGATCGTTATCATGACAAGAAAGATGAAGACCTTGCTCGAGAGAAGAGCAAGTGAAGATGAGATGCGTCAGCTCGCGGTCACTGAAGGTACGCAGATGCTTCAGGATTCTGCCCGTGACCTCGTACTTGAAGGAATTACGACGGTCAGCGAGCTCAACAGAGTAGCTTACACGATTGACTGATAAGGAGGTTTTTTAACGTGGAAGGATTTAGTTTATCGATCGAATCGATTTTGGCTGAATCGGTTAAGATGGGGGCATCCGATACTCATATTACTGTAGGATTGCCGCCGATGATTCGTGTTGACGGTATGTTGATGCCGTTAGGCAATCAGCCGCTTACAGCTGCAGATACTGAGTATCTTTGCAAGTCTATGATCGACAAATCAAGACAGCAGTATCTGAACGAGAGAGGTGAGATCGACTTCTCTTACATTGTTGAGAACTTCAGCCGTTTCAGATGTAATGTCTTCAAGCAGCGTGGTACTTATGCTCTTGCTGCAAGAACCATTACAAATGAGATCCCTACATGTGAGCAGCTCGGTCTGCCGAACATTTTCAAGGATCTCGTTATGAGACCCCGTGGACTTATCCTTGTTACAGGTCCTACGGGTTCAGGTAAGTCAACAACACTTGCCGCAATGATCGGTCATGTAAATAACAGTAAAAAGTGTCACATCCTTACTCTTGAGGAACCTATCGAGTATCTCCACATGCACGGGGAAGCTATGATCAATCAGAGAGAGATCCACGAGGATACACTTTCATTTGCTAACGCACTTAGAGCTGCTCTCCGTGAAGACCCGGATATCATCCTCGTCGGCGAGATGCGTGACCTTGATACTATCAGTACTGCTATTACCGCAGCCGAGACGGGACACCTCGTTCTTTCTACGCTCCATACATCTTCTGCTGCTGATACAGTTAACCGTATCATCGACGTTTATCCTCCGCACCAGCAGGATCAGATCAGAGTTCAGCTTGCTACCTGTCTTGTTGCCGTTATCTGCCAGACTCTCGTTCAGAGGATCGGCGGCGGAAGATGCGCAGCATTTGAGATCATGATCTCAAACGACGCTATCAGGAATAACATCCGTGAAGGTAAGACATACCAGATCGACAGTACGATCGCTACAAGCCTTCAGTCCGGAATGTGCCCTCTTGATTTCTATCTTGCAGAGCTCGTTAAGCGCAATATGATCACAAGAGATACTGCTCTCCAGAGAAGCAGAAACCCTGAAGATCTTAAGCGTTTCATTAATAACGCAGGTCAGACGAACAGTCCGTTGTTCGGAGATCTGGAGTTTGCCTGATCACCGGGCTCTCATTATCGTGCTTGCAGGGAGTTTGGACCGGTCAATAACGATTGTGAGTAAAAAACTCACCTCAGGCAATTAATATAGTAATTTAAGAAGGAGGGAAATATTAGATGGCTAATTTCAGATATCAGGTTATCGATTCAAACGGTAAAATGTCTGAAGGCATCATCGAAGCAGCGTCCATCGGAGAAGCGTCCAGAAAACTCAAGGGTGATGGTAAATACATAGCATCCTTGTCTTTGGACAAGGGCAAGGGCATTGCCAATATGGAAATCGGCAGCCCCAAACTCAAGACACAAGATCTCGTTCTTATATCCAGACAGCTGGCTTCGCTTTTGTCTGCAGGTATCACCGTTGTCAGATCGCTCGATATGCTTTATCAGCAGCTTGAATCGAAAAAGGCGAAGAAATGTATCGGAGAGATATACGAAGCCGTTCAGAGCGGTCGTTCTCTTTCCGAAGCATTTAAGGAACAGAAGGGTGTTATTCCTAACATCATGATCAGCATGATTGCTGCAGGTGAGGAATCCGGTAGACTTGACGAAGTTATGGAAAGACTTGCTGAGCACTTTGCAAAGGATGCAAAGCTCAAGAACAAGATCTCATCCGCAATGGTCTATCCTAAGATCCTTGCAGCTCTTACAGCAGCAGTCAGTATCGGTCTTTTGACATTCCTCGTACCTAAGATCGGTGAAACGATCAAGGATCTCGGAGGTGAATTGCCTAAGTTGACGCAATTCCTTTTGAACTTCTCCGATACTATCGTTCACTTCTGGTATATTTATTTGGCAGTTATAGGTCTTCTTGTTTACGGCTTTAAGCTTTGGAGAGCGTCCGAGAAGGGTGCGGAGACATGGTCAAAGCTTATGCTCAAGCTCCCGGTTGTCGGTAAGGCAACAAAGATGAGTGCTTCGGCAAGATTCACCAGAACTGTATCAACACTCTTGAAATCCGGTATTTCCGTTCTTCAGTCAGTTGAGATTACCGAGAAATCGCTTGATAATGTCGTTCTTCAGAAAAAACTTGCGCAGGCCCGTATCGAGATCAGAAAGGGTACATCTCTTTCAAGATCTATCAGAGATATTACTGAATTCCCTCCAATGATCTATGCAATGGTTTCCATCGGTGAGGAATCAGGTACTTTGGATTCGATCCTTCAAAAAGCAGCTGATTACTTCGAGGATGAGGCAGATGCAGCAACAGCGAAGATGGTTTCCGCGTTAGAGCCTGTAATGATCATCATCATGGCTATCATCGTCGGAACGGTTGTAGGCGGTATCGCAATGCCTATCTTCACAATGGCTCAGTGGATCATGTAATCCCCGAAAAGATTGAAAGGAGTAAATAAATGGATTTTTCATTAGGAAGAGGCTCAAACGAACTGGTAATCGATTGCTCCAGCTCAGACCTTAAGCTTGCTGTCGGGAATTACAATTCCAAGACAGGAAATATTACTATCGAGAAGATGGGCGTTGTCCCGTTGGAAGGTGATGCGATCAATGATGGTACAGTTGCGGATTCATTCGGAATCGTAATGGCTTTGAAGCATGCTATTGCCAGACTTGATATAAGAATGAAGAGCTGCATCATTACTACAGAAGGTGCTTTTGTACACAGCAGAGATCTTGAACTTCCTGTAGTTAAAGATGATCAGCTTAAGGATATGGTTAAGTACGAGATCCTCGGACAGGGTTCCAACAGGGATATGTCAATCGATTATCTCGTTTACGGCACAACAAAGGATGCCGAGTCAAACGCTGATAAGCTCCAGGTCAGAGCTACAGCAATCCCTACAGATGTAATCAAGGATTATCGTGAATTCTTAAAGAACATGGATCTTACACCTGTTGCTCTTGACGTTAACCCCAATGCGGTAAGAAAGCTTTTCGAGCAGGGAATCATCAACGGAAACGTTAACATTAAGCAGTCAACGATCCTCCTGATCGAGCTCTCCAGCAAGACAACAACAGTTACGGTTCTTGACAAGGGTTTCCCGGTACTTTCAAGAAGACTTCAGTTCGGTCACAGCAATATCAGACAGGTAGCTGATTCCGTAAGAAAGCTTCAGTCAGGCAATCAGCAGTCTTCACTTGCCAGAAGACTCAATATCACCACTTCTGAAGCTGAAGCAAGTGTCCCGATCGAGGATATCGATGTATGGAACGAGACTGTTGCAGAGACACCTGCACTTCAGAGTGCTGTCAATGCATACTTTAAGAGTCTCGTAGATGCAGTTTCCCGTACGGCTCAGTTCTCGATTGCCAAGTATCACATTGATGCTATCAGCACATGCTTCCTTTATGGTTCAGGTGCAGGCTATAAGAAGATAGATAAAGAACTCGCGCGTCAGCTTGGAACACAGGTTGAGATCCTTAAGGCTCTTAGCACAGTAAACGGCCCTAGGGACTTTGAGCTCGGTCAGTTCATTAATTGTTGTGGCGCTTTGATTCGTCACGATTAAGGAGGGGTACACTTTATGGCTAAGGCTAACGGAATTAACAAAAAGTTACTGGCAAAGAAGGACATGAACTTCTTTGCTGAGTTTACTGCCAACGCTGCCAAACAGGCTAGATTGTTGG
The DNA here is from genome assembly GCA_017509245.1 of Clostridiales bacterium. GTDB lineage: Bacteria > Bacillota > Clostridia > Saccharofermentanales > Saccharofermentanaceae > Saccharofermentans. The sequence goes on from JAFWQC010000018.1 coordinate 32,691, forward strand.
GCTACGGCATTGTCGTCGGTGTCCTGGTAGTAGTTGTAGTCCTTGCGTTTATCATTGCTTTCGTTATAAGAAATTCAATTAAAAAGAATGAGATCAATGCATTGAAGGAGCTCCTTGAAAGTCCTGACTATGCATCTCTTGAGCATGACGCAGATGTTCTTAAGGCTGAACTCACTGAGATGGAAAATAACTATTATGCACTTACGCAGATGCGTAGAGATGTCGATCTCATTGATGCTGCTCCTACTGATCTGCCTGACATTATGGCTAAGTGCATTCCAAATGATTCGTTCATTTCAACTTATGCGGTTACCAGTGCAGAGCTTACGATAACAGGACATACTTTTACATATTACAGCCCTGTTGACATGGTCAACATGTTAAATGCTTCTGATGTATTTACGGCAAGACCTATCATCACCATTAAGCGAGAAGATCCTGATGATGATGAAGATATCACGGTTGAAGATCTGGCTGCAGGCAAGGCAACGATCAATGCAATCAATAATTATTATCAGTTTGAAATAAGCGGAACTCTTGTCAGCAACGTTCACATCTCAGTTACACGTTATGCCGAAGGAGAAGATGTTATTACACTTGGCGGTATCGATACTGTCGATGTAAGGGCAGGTAATACATATTCTATTGAGGGCGTTGATAAGTATAAGTATGCCGGAACGAATTATGAACTTTCCAGGATCTTTGTAAACGGATCTGAAGTGGATGCAGCAAGCCTGGCTAAGGTTATTGAGACCGGCACATATACAGATGTAGGCCGTGGCAATTATGACATTAAGTTCTACTATGCGGTTGCAACTGCTGCTGAAGAACCGGCTGAAGGCTAAGTGTAAGGGAGGATATTAAAATGAGTAATCTTACAGCTAGAGAAAAAGCCTTTATGTATGCAATCACTCTGTTGATTATTATTGTATTGGGTTATTTCTTCGGAATCAGAACACTTAATAATAAATATGAGCAATATAAGGAAGAATTGCAGACATTAGAGGAAAGAAAAGTCTTCCTCGACCAGTTAAAAACAGATAATCAGAATATGACTGCGGAGATCGATAACCTTAAGGAGCTTTGCGTAGGTATCGAGAATTCCTTCATTGATGAACTTGAAACCGAGTGCATTGAGCAGTATGTACTGGAGAAATTTGAAAAAGAAGGATGCCCTTACCTTGTCGAAATAACTTCAACTGATGTTGCTATGGGTGCAGTAACATATCCTGACGGCACAACTTGTCCGGACGGAGTTAACTGTCTGCAAGTAGCTGTTGTATATTCATCAACTGATGGATATACAATTCCGCAGTATAACCGCACACCTGATTTCACTGAAGGTGCCCAGGTTCCTGCTGCTGAAACAATCACAGAACTGATGGGACAGATGGGTCAGGGTGTTTATGGTGAAAGACACGGCTATGAAGAGTTTATAAAAGCTCTTAAGAAGATAAATGCCGAGAACCCGTCCTGCATTAAGGTTAATGATTTTTCTGTTGCAGAGGACGGAGGCATAATGACTCTTTCTGCTACGATCAATTTCTATGGAATTTCACTTAGAAACAGAATGTCTGAAGACACCAGAACTGAGGCTTACACATACTGGCAGGGCCATAAGGGTGTTGATACAGAGGGTGGTTTCATCGGATTCCCTTACGTTTGTGACGATCCTGACAGCTTGTGGTATGGCGTAGTCAACATGAGTTTCGATGATACTATCAGCAAGCCGTTTGCAGCATATTGGGCTAATAAGCTCTTCGATGCTCAGCTTGAAGCTGCTAATGGAGATATCAAGGAGTTGTTGAACTTCGGTGCTGAGGAAGAGGCAGTACCTGCAGAAACAACACCTGAGACCTAAAGATGATTAATTGTGACAAAATTTTGAAAAAAATTGAAAAAAGTGTTGCAATTGTTCATAATAGCCTGTATAATCAGGCTACAAACTCAAAAACTTACAGGAGGAATCTAAAATGAAGAAGATTCAGAAGTCAAAGAAGGGTTTCACCCTCGTAGAAATGGTACTCGTTATTGCTATCATCGTTATCCTCGCAGCAGTTCTCGTTCTTGGTATCGGTGCATACCTCAACAAGGCTAAGGCAGCTGCAAGCTCCGTTGGTAAGCACAACAGTGACGTTTCTGCAGTTAACTCTGAAGTAAACGCATTCATGGGTTGGTCTGACTAATATCTAGTTTAGACAATCACTAGAAGCCAATTATGGCGGAGAACTTCGGTTCTCCGCCATGTTTTTACATTTGTAAACAAAGTATGACAAATTTTAACAAATTATTAACTTTCCTGTTGAAATTTGCACAGAAGTCGGTATAATACACATATAGAAGTATAAGATTTGTTGACTATCTGGAGGGCGTTATGCGCAGGATAAGCAAACAGAATAGATCCAGGGCCGGTTTTACGTTTACTGAGTTGATTCTAGTGGTTGGAATCCTAATTATTCTTGCCTGTGTACTTGTTTACGGAATAAATAGACTCATCAAATTGGCAGAGAATTCCAACAGTGCTGTTGTAAATTCTTCAAACCAGCTCAAGAAGCAGATAGACGACAGCGAACAGATGCTTGCAAGTTATGGTTTCAGTGTAAAGCAAAAATCAGTTACGGGAGCGTGATAATATGAAGAGACTAGTTAAGAGATTTAATTGCAAGGGTTTTACCCTCGTCGAGACTCTCCTGGCAACTTTTATCCTGGTTGTTACGTCAACGATGCTGATCAACGGCTTCGTTGCCACAATGGGTTATTCTTATCAGACCTCCGTATATAATAAGTCCGGTGCCAAGAACTATACTGCTTGTATTACAGAGGTAGCCAAGTGGAGCAAGACAGATAATTTGAACACTAAAGGAACTAATGCTTCCGGCACATCAGTCACAATAAAAGGTCGCGAAGAACAGGGCAAAGCTTATTATGTGAGCAATGGCAATAAGACTGAAACTTTAAAGTTCAATACTGCTGGCTCTGTTTTTAAGTCATGTTCTTTACAGGAACTGAATGTTCAACTTATTGGTTATGACGATCTTAAGCTTACGGTACCGGATACGGTAAAGGGTTATGAATTCTCACCTACAAAGGATCAGTTAGCTGATAACAGAGAAGCATTCCTTTATTATCCTGAAATGTGGCAGGATTCAGCCGGCGGACATGTTGGACAAATAGTAGTAATGTATGATGAGAATGCAAAGAAATATTACTGGGTTGTTGGAGTTGATTCATCAGGAAATAAGATTACTAATTTTGATACTGTGTCATCTATTACTTATGCTGAAACAAATGGCTTTAATTGATGAGTTGCTTGGGGTACAGTTATTATGATTAAACAGAAAAAGAACAAAAAGGGTTTTACCCTTGTCGAAATGATACTGTCAGTCGCTATCATCTGCTTGATCGGCGGAGTCATTGCAGGAGTTTGTGCAGCAATCTCCAATTCATTTGCAACAACATACAGTATCGACGATTCAGCGGATTATGCAATGTTGTACGCCAAGGGCTTTGAGAATTCATTCCTTGCAAACACTCAGCCAAAAGTTGCCAGTATGCAGTGGGAAATAAGCAATCCGCAAAATGACTCAACAAAGTTCCCGACACTTATGTTCGGACCAAAAGATAAGACAAAGAAGGCTGTATTTGAGCCGAAATTCATTGGTAATAAATCTACAGATTATAAGTGGAGAATAGCAATGTTCTTCTACTATGATACTGATACCGAAACAGTTAAATACCGTATATTCCTGGCTGACGCTTACAGCAAGACCAATTTCATATATATGTATGATGATGGTTTCTGGGTTCCGCGTTTTAAGGAGCGTTCAGGTAAGGGCTCGAAGACGATCAAAGTTGAAGGTTCCAAATTGTCAAAAACGACTCTTAAGTCATACGGATTTACTGATGAACAGTTAAACCAGCTTCCATCTAAGATTTTTAATGAGACTCAGTATATGACACAGATAACTTACGGTTGATAACGATTAAGTATTTCCAAGGCTCTGCAGAACATCTGCAGAGCCTTTATTATTGATAAGATAACTGCAGAATTGGATATATAAATCCATATTTGATAGAATTACCTAATACCTTATAAGTAAGGAAGATTAATGCCATGAAGATAAAAGTCGGACTTGATGTAGGCGGAAGCACGACCAAGATCGTGGGGATGAGAGAAGGCAGGATAATTGCCAGGGAAATAGTCAGGGCAGCCGATCCTGTCACATCGGCGTTTGGCGCTGTCGGAAAGCTTATCAATGATAATTCGATCTCTGTTAATGATATTGAACAGATCAACATAACTGGTGTTGGTTCGGCATTTCCGCAGGCACCGATATTCGGGATCAAGACCGTGATCGTTGAAGAGTTCATGGCAACGGGCCTTGGCGGTTTATATCTGTCAGGATTGGATCATGCTGTGGTAGTCAGCATGGGTACCGGTACCGCATATCTTGAGGCAAGCAAGGAGAGCGTAAGACATATTATCGGTTCCGGCGTTGGCGGAGGAACACTTGTCGGTCTTGGAAGAGTCATGGCAGGAACGTCTGATGCTGTGAAGCTTTCTGACATGGCAACATCGGGTGATGTTCTCAAGTGTGACCTTACGATCGGTGATATTACCAAGAACGGTGTAACGGGACTTCCTATGGATGTAACGGCATCTAACTTCGGTAAGGCTGCTGACGATCTTTCAAGAGAAGATAAGATGGCAGGCGTGTTTAATCTCGTCTACCAGTCGATAGGTACTGTCGCCGTTATGGCATCAAGACAATGCAATATTAAGGATATCGTATTTACCGGTCAGCTTACCGGTCTCAAGGAATGCCAGAAGTATCTCATTCCTTTCGAAGAACTTTATGGAGTTAACATGATCGTTCCCGCAGATGCTGTATTTGCCACGGCATTGGGAAGCTGTCTTGCGGAAGGGCAGGAAGATCTGTGAGGAATAAACCGTTAGCCAAAGACCGTGCGTGGGAGCTTGATTTCTTAAGGGGCATCGCTCTTTTAATGATGCTCTTCATGCATATGTCATGGGATGTCAGATATGAATTTGGAGTAAACATCTTCTCATATCTTCATAAGGGCTGGTTCTGGTCTTTTATTCATCCCGTTATTGTCGTGCTGTTTGTAGGCGTATCCGGCATATGCTGCACATTTTCGCGCAACAACATAAAAAGGGGAATAAAGATACTCGGCGCGACGCTGATACTTGATCTTACGACATTTCTCATAACAAAGTTTGCCGGCATTGATTGCCTGATCATATTTAATGTTCTGGCGTTACTTACATGCGGCATATTCCTTTATGCGCTTATCTCGTTTATTGAGAAGAAGACAAATGCCAATCCCAAAGCTGTTAATGTCATTATGGGGCTGGCTGGTTTATATATCGTCATCGTGGGCTGCAATATCCACTACATGGATTTCTGCACGGATTCACTGCTGTTCCTTCCTGTAGGATTCGACATGAATAATCTGCCGGAAATGGCAGATTATATGCCGCTGTTTCCTTGGCTTGGTGTATTCCTTATAGGCTGTGTTATAGGAAGGACGTGCTATAAGGATAAGAAGACACTTTTCGCCGGGCGCGGGAAGATAATGAGCGCGGTCTCAAGGCCGGTGGAATTTATCGGAAGGCATTCGCTGATCATATATCTTGTTCACCAGCCGTTAGTGTACGCAATATTGTATGTGATCTTCCTGATCATCTATTCGCTTAAATGAAGATAAACAGTAAGAAAAAAAGAAGGATCGCTTTAAGGATCGTTTTGGCGGTGGTGCTTACGGTCCTGACTTTGGCGGCGCTTATTGCGAACCGTTTTATCCCGCAAAGCGTTGCTGACTATTACAGCGCTAAGATATTTCCGTACTTGTCGGTGCCGGCGCAGACTTTTAACATGCTCTTTCATTTTTCGCTGACGGAAAATATCATCGTCTGCTTTGTGCCGCTTATTATCGTTGGACTTATCTTCTGGTTAGTAATCCTGATAAAGAAATTCCTGAGCCACGGCGCGCTGCTTTATCTTTATAAGTCATACAGGAACATCATGGTGCTTGCCCTTGTTGCCGCCATAATCTTTCAGGCTATGCACGGGATCAATTACAGACGCACGGATGTCGTCGATTCTATAGAGCTGACAGATGAGGAGCTGACCTATGAGGATTATTGTGAAGCCTTAAGGTGGGCTTATATAGGAATGATCGAAGCTAGAAAGCAACTTGGTGAAGACTATAACGGCGTTGCCCACATGCAGGAGAGCTTTGAGAGTTCGGCTTTATATGCTTGCTCGCTTATCGATGCTTTCGGTGAGGAGTACGGTGTTCCGGTAAGCGAGAATTATGTCCGCGCCAAGCCGGTATCCATGAGCCACTACTGGAGCTACACATATATCGTAGGCGCTTACGATCCGTTCTTAAGTGAAGCAAATATCAACACTGACCATATGGGCGTTGAGGAATTCCCAATCACGCTTTGCCACGAGCTCTGTCATGCCAAAGGATATGCGAGCGAGACCGACTGCAATACTTTGTCGACTCTGGCCTGCTGCAATTCCACAAGGGCTGATTTCAGATATGCAGGCTTTTATGAAGTCTTCTGGAATCTTTATGCCGTGACAACAGTCATTGCCGATGCGACAGGTGAAGTGGTTCCGCAGTACGCGCTGGCTTCTGATATGGAACCTGTCTACAGGGACATGAGGGCATCATCGTTATATTGGAAGCAGATAGATAAGGAAGTCGATTCCATCAAAGAAAGCCTGGGCATCGATATCACCGAGACAAGCGACAAGGTCAACGATTCATTCCTGAAGAGCAACGGTGAGAGCGGTGTCGATTCCTATCACGTTCCTGACAGTGTATATGTCAGGTTCTACAAGACATACGTGGGGAGCTCCGAAGATGCTTGAGGTTATACTAAAAGGCCACGATAAGTTCTACGGCGTGTCTGACGTGGTCAGGATGTTCTGCGGCGTGCCTGAGGAACTGAAGGATGAGTGCAAGGTCATAGCTCCGGAAGGACCTGACATCACGCTCGTAAACGAACTTCTCGAAGACGGCAGGTCTGTTACGCACTGTGACGGCAAGGCTTATGAATTTAAAGGGGAGCTTTTAGAACCCGGCCGCGAGATCAAGAGATCTCTTTATATGGCTTTATCTGATATTACCTCGAAAAAAATGCCGTGGGGATGTCTTACAGGCATAAGACCCACGCTGGTAGCACTCGAGGAACAGAGTCCGGAAGCACTTGAGGAAAAGTATTTCGTAAGACCTGATAAGGCGCAGCTTGCTTTTGAGACTTCAAGAGAGGAACAGCATATCTTATCCAAAGTTCCCGAAGACAGTTTATGCGTTTATGTCGGCATTCCTTTCTGTCCTTCGAGATGCGCATACTGTTCTTTTGTTTCTTCGGACATATCGTGCCATATGGACAGGCTCGTCAATTACGAGGCAGCACTTGAGCGTGAGATAAGCCTCGTGGCACCTTCGATAAACAGACCATTATCTGCTCTTTATGTCGGCGGCGGTACGCCCACTGTTCTTGAGGAGAAGGAATTTGCTTCTCTTCTGGACCGCATCTATAAGGAGCTTAAGATCACACCGGGCTGTGAAGTCACCATAGAAGCCGGACGCCCGGATACTATAAGTGACGGCAAGCTTGAAGCGATGAGAGATCACGGAATAACAAGGATCTGCATCAATCCTCAGACGATGAGGTCTGAGACTCTTCAAAGACTCGGCCGCATTCATACTGCGGAAGAAGCCGTAAGGGTCTATGAGAAAGCCTGCGAAATGGGTTTTGACCTGATCAACATGGATCTCATAGCAGGACTTCCTTATGAGAATGCAGATGAGCATGTGCGCTCAACTGCAAAACTCATAGAACTGGCACCTGCCAACATAACCGTTCATACGCTCTATAAAAAGAGGCGGGCAGCGATGAGCAGAGACACCGTTATGGATCTTGAGATGGCAAGAGGGAAACTGGATGAGTGTGTGGCTGAAAGCTACAGGCTCCTTAAGGAAGCAGGTTATCATCCGTACTACATGTACCGCCAGAAAGATACCGGTCACGGGCTGGAGAATACAGGCTTTGCAAAAGATGATACGGGAAGCCTCTATAATGTTGCCATGATGAGCGACTGCAGAGATGTATTGTCTTTCGGTGCAGGCGGTATGAGCAAGAGATGCTTTGCACAGGAAGGCGAACTCATCAAGCACAGGGTCGAAAGATGCCCGACAATAAAGGATGCTCTTACATATATCGGGAGAGTCGATGAGATGGCAGAGAAAAAGATTCAATTTTTCGAAATGTGAAAAAAGAATTATTAATTGAAGAACGGTCCGTGTTCATTTAATATATAAGCGTTAGAAAGATTTAACAAATGTGGAGAGAGAGTTAACAGCTCTGAACATTAGGCAGACTATCGCTCTGCCGGTCAAAGTAATACTTTCTTCTTTTCGCGTAACAATGGTGATAACGCTGTTTGCCCGTGGTCAGGGCAGACCGCATCTGTGTTTGCAAGTGGATCGATAACAGGGAGGCAAAAGATGAAAGTCAGGAAGATAGTCTCTGCAGTTTTAGCAGCAGCTCTGACGTTAACACTAATACCGAAGATCGCCGGCAGCAATATCGTTCTGGCGGCATCCGGAAGCAAGAATCAGGACAATACATCATTAGGTGTATCGGCGATCGTTAATCCCACACCGCCGGAAAATGAGTTTTCTCCATGGACCGGAAGCTTTGTTTACTTTGGTAAATATACTGGCACCCCTCTCAAGTTCAGGGTTTTGCAGAAGGATTCAGATGCTCATACAGAATCAGAGGCCTTATTCCTTGACTGTGATGTGATATTGAAAAATATAGAATTTGGCGACACGAACCAATGGCCAGACAGTTCTTTAAAGAAATGGCTTAACGAAGACTTCTTTACTTCCTCCAATTTTACCTCGATAGAGATGGCTGCGGTTCCTGATACAAAAACAGAGGAACCTAAAGAACTTACCAATACTGTAATTGCCGGTTGGTTTGGCAAGTATGTACCACTATCCGGAGAAAAAGTATTTGTATTGGATGCAGAAGAAGTAACGAATAATGAGTACGGTTACAGCAGTGATAGGGCTAGTTGTGCATGCAGGAAAAAAGTAGGAGCACGCTACAATTATTGGTGGCTTCGCTCTGCTGTAGATCAATACGGTTTCCTCGCGGGCGACGTTTACGTTCTTGGTGATCTGAGCAACAACAATGTTGAACTTGATAATGTCGGTGCCTCGCCCGCTTTAAATGTTGATCAGGGATCAATAGTTTTTACCACTAAAGTAGCAGGCGAGAATAACGCATATAAGCTGACTTTAAGCGACAGTGATCTGACAATTGCGGTCCCGGACGGTAAGGATATAGATGTAACGGGAACGAATGTGACCGTACCATATGAGATCGGCGGATCACATGCTGGAAACGCGACGCGTGCATCCGTACTTATTACGGATGATACCAGCGATAATATCCTGTTTTACGATGAATTAGGTGCAAGTTCAGCTCTCGATGGCACATTTCCGCTTCCTGACGGGTATGACTTAATTGGCTGGGGTAACGATTACCACGTATATATCCTTGCTGAAGATATTAACGGTGAGAAAGAGACTGATTATGCAAGTGAATTTGTCCAGCTTGATAAACCTGCGAAGATCCATGAGATCAGTGTCAATGTCACCACATATGATTCAGACGGCAAAACGAAGATTTCC
>JAFWQC010000019.1 GCA_017509245.1 Clostridiales bacterium
AGCCTTGATCTTTCTGAGTCTCTCCCACGGATCCTCGTCCAGATATCTGAGGCATGAGTCGAATGTTGCGCCGCCCCAGCACTCGAGTGAGTAGTAGCCGGCGTTGTCCAAAGTCTCAAGGATGCCCTCGAAATCGGAGAACGGCATACGTGTTGCGATGAGCGACTGCTGGGAGTCACGCAGCACGGTTTCTGTGATTTTTACTTTCATTGAAGTCACACTCCTTGTAATTAAAAAATAACCTTAGTAAGTATAATGGGTTTGCCCTGATATGTGAATAAGAAATTTAGGGTTTGACAGTCAATTTTTCATGCTTTTTTTGTATAATTTTGAAACCCCTCGAAAAGAGGGCGGCGCAGACATCCGAAGAACCCCTTGAAATTTGCAGTTTACATTCAAAATATGCGGGTGTATACTTAATTGCTCGCAAAGGGGACTTTGTGCTCATATTTGCGCGTAAAAATTAAGAAAGGAGATGTATTGATGCCAACGTTCAATCAATTGGTTAAGTCCGGCAGACAGTCCAAGACATATAAGTCTGCCAGCCCGGCTCTGCAGTTCTCTATGAACACTATCAGAAACAAGCAGACGGATCTCGACTCACCTCAAAAGCGTGGTGTTTGCACAGTTGTTAAGACGACAACACCTAAGAAGCCTAACTCAGCGCTTCGTAAGGTTGCCCGTGTAAGACTTACAAACGGCTACGAGGTTACAGCCTACATTCCGGGTATAGGACACAACCTTCAGGAGCACTCTGTTGTTCTCATCAGAGGCGGACGTGTTAAGGACCTCCCTGGTGTTCGTTACCACATCGTAAGAGGAACCCTTGATACAGCAGGTGTCGCAGATCGCCAGCAGGGCAGATCTAAGTACGGCGCTAAGAAGCCGAAGGCTGCTAAGGTTAAGAAGTGATCCCGCGTGAGATATTTTCGCGCAGGGGTTGGACATAAGTGATCAGTACATTGTTCATATATGGACATTGCCTGACTGAGACGCTTAACACGGTCCACAAGAACAACTGAAACGTGAGTACCTATGGTTTCAAGTTTTAGACAGTAAAATTTTGATAATCATGTTAGGAGGGAAGAAAAGTGCCAAGAAAAGGCAATACCCCAAAGAGAACGGTTCTTCCGGATCCTGTCTACAATGACGTTGTAGTAAGTAAGCTTATCAACAACATCATGTTAGACGGCAAGAAGGGCGTAGCTCAAAAAATTACATACGGCGCCTTTGACATCATCAAAGAGCGTACAAATGAAGAGCCTCTTGAAGTATTCAGAAAGGCTCTTGCTAACGTAATGCCCACCCTCGAATGTAAGGCTCGCCGTGTAGGCGGTGCTAACTACCAGATCCCTATGGATGTTAAGCCTGAAAGAAGGCAGACACTGGGTCTCCGCTGGATAGTTCAGTATTCGAGAAACAGATCTGAGCGCACCATGAAGGAGCGCCTTGCTGCTGAGCTTATGGATGCAGCAAACGAGACCGGCGGCGCATTCAAGAGAAAAGAAGAAATGCATAGAATGGCTGAGGCTAACAAGGCGTTCGCGCATTTCAATCGTTAATTTCCGGTTAAGAAAGGACAATAATACTAATGGCTACAACAAGAGCATATCCGCTTGAGAAGACCAGAAACATCGGTATTATGGCTCACATCGACGCCGGTAAGACAACAACTACCGAGAGAATTCTTTATTACTCCGGCGTAAACCGTAAGATGGGTGAGGTTCACGAAGGTGCTGCTACCATGGACTGGATGGTTCAGGAGCAGGAAAGAGGTATCACGATTACCTCCGCAGCTACAACAGCTCCCTGGAAGGGCCACAGAATCAACATCATCGACACTCCCGGCCACGTTGACTTCACAGTAGAAGTTGAGCGTTCACTCCGTGTACTCGATGGTGCAGTTACGGTTATGTCTGCAAGAGGCGGCGTTGAGCCGCAGACGGAAACAGTCTGGAGACAGGCTGAGCACTACGGTGTTCCGAGAATGGTTTTCGTCAACAAGATGGATATCATCGGTGCAAACTTTGAACATGTTTGCGAGATGATCCGTGACAGACTTAAGAATACCCCTGTTGCTATTCAGTATCCTATCGGTAAGGAAGACAGCTTCCAGGGTATTATCGACCTTATTACACTCCGTGCTGAGGTTTACACTTCAGAGGACGGTATGCAGTATGAGGACCGCGAGGTTCCTGCTGATATGGTCGATTTCATTAAGGCTAAGAGAGACGAGATGGTCGAGCTTATCTGCGAGACCGATGACGAGCTCACAGAGAAGTACCTCGAAGGCGAGGAGATCTCCAATGAAGAGCTCAAGGCTGCTCTCCGTAAGGCTTGCTGCACATGCAAGCTCATCCCGGTTACCTGCGGTACATCTTTGAGAAACAAGGGCGTACAGATGCTGCTCGACGCTATCGTTGACTACATGCCCTCACCTCTCGACGTTCCCGCTATCAAGGGTGTTAACCCTGAGACCGAGGAAGAGGAGGAGAGACCTTCATCTGATGAAGAGCCTTTCTCTGCTCTCGCATTCAAGATCGCTACTGACCCGTTCGTCGGTAAGCTCTGCTTCTTCAGAGTTTATTCCGGCATTATGGAAGCAGGATCTTACGTTCTTAACTCATCTAAGAACAAGAAGGAGCGTATCGGACGTATCGTTCAGATGCACGCTAACGAGCGTAAAGAGATCACTGAAGTATTCTCAGGCGACATTGCTGCTGCAATCGGTCTTAAGGATACGACAACAGGTAATACTCTCTGCGACGAGGATCATCCTATCATTCTCGAGTCCATGGAGTTCCCTGAACCGGTTATCGAGGTTGCTATCGAACCTAAGAGCCGTGCTTCACAGGAAAAGATGCTCATCGCTCTGCAGAAGCTCGCAGAAGAAGACCCGACGTTCCGCACATACACCAACCAGGAAACAGGACAAACGATCATCGCAGGAATGGGTGAGCTTCACCTCGATATCATTGTTGACCGTCTTTTCCGTGAGTTCAAGGTTGAGGCTAACGTAGGCGCACCTCAGGTATCCTACAAAGAGACGATCAGAAGAACTGTTGAGGCTCAGGGTAAGTTCGTACGTCAGTCCGGTGGTCACGGTCAGTACGGTGACTGCTGGCTCAGACTTGAACCTCAGGAGCCCGGTAAGGGTTACGAGTTCGTTGACGCTACTGTCGGCGGATGCATCCCGAAGCAGTTCATCGCTCCTATCGATGCAGGTATCCAGGAAGCTATGCAGGCCGGCATCCTTGGCGGCTATCCGGTTGTTGACGTTAAGGTTACCGTTTATGACGGTTCTTACCACGATGTCGACTCCTCAGAAATGGCCTTCAAGATCGCAGGATCCATGGGATTCAAGGCTGGTATGCAGAAGGGCGATCCTTGTCTCCTCGAGCCTATCATGAAGGTAGACGTTGAGGTTCCTGATGAGTACCTGGGCGACGTTATCGGCGGACTTAATGCACGCCGTGGCGCAATCAAGGAAATCGAACCTATGAACGGTTCACAGCAGGTTCATGCTGAGGTTCCGCTCGCAAACATGTTTGGTTACGCAACAGATCTCCGTTCCTCAACACAGGGACGTGGTACGTTCGTAATGCAGATAAGCCACTTCGCGGAGACGCCGAAGAGCATCATGGAGTCCATCTTAAAGAAGTAAGGCTCCAAACCGCCTGATATAAACGGCGGAAACATCAATAAATAATGCTTTTTTACTTGAAATAAAGAGCGAAACTTTATAAAATGATGTTTACCGCTGTGTTGAATCAAGGCGAGAAAATATTAAGTTTAATAATAATTTCTTAGGAGGAAATTAAAATGGCTAGAGAAAAGTTCGTACGTAGCAAGCCGCACGTAAACATCGGTACCATTGGTCACGTTGACCACGGTAAGACAACTCTTACAGCTGCTATCACAAAGGTGCTCGCTATGAAGGGTGGAGCTGAGTTCAAGGATTACAGCAACATCGACTCTGCACCTGAGGAAAGAGCTCGTGGTATCACGATCAACACAGCACACGTTGAGTACGAGACAGAGACACGTCACTATGCACACGTTGACTGCCCCGGCCACGCTGACTACATCAAGAACATGATCACAGGTGCAGCTCAGATGGATGGTGCTATCCTCGTTGTTGCTGCTTCTGACGGCCCTATGGCTCAGACACGTGAGCACATCCTGCTCGCTCGTCAGGTAGGCGTTCCTTATATCGTTGTATACATGAACAAGTGCGATCAGGTTGATGACGAAGAGCTTCTTGAGCTCGTAGACATGGACATCCGTGATCTCCTTAACCAGTATGACTTCCCTGGTGATGATACACCTATCATCCGTGGTTCCGCTCTCCAGGCTCTTGAGTCTACATCTACAGATCCTAACGCTCCTGAGTATGCTTCCATCGTTGAGCTTATGAAGGCTGTTGACGAGTACATCGCAACACCTGAGCGTCCCGTAGACAAGCCTTTCCTTATGCCTGTTGAGGACGTATTCACAATCTCCGGCCGTGGAACAGTTGCTACAGGCCGTCTTGAGAGAGGTACAGTTAAGGTTGGTGATCCTGCAGAGATCGTTGGTCTCCAGGACGAGCCTAGGTCTACAACAATCACTGGTGTAGAAATGTTCCGTAAGTCCATGGATCAGGCTGAAGCAGGCGACAACATCGGCTGCCTCCTCCGTGGTATCGACCGTAAGGAAGTTGAGAGAGGTCAGGTTATCGCTAAGCCCGGCACAACAACTCCTCACACAAAGTTCACAGGCCAAGTTTACGTTCTTACAAAGGAAGAGGGTGGACGTCATAAGGCTTTCTTCACAGGCTACCGTCCTCAGTTCTACTTCAGAACAACAGACGTTACAGGCGTTATCAAGCTTCCTGATGGAACAGACATGTGCATGCCTGGTGACCACGTAACAATCGAAGCAGACCTCATCACTCCTATCGCTATGGAGCAGGGTCTTAAGTTCGCTATCCGTGAGGGTGGTCACACAGTAGGCGCTGGTACAGTTTCTACAATCATCGAGTAATTCGGTAAGAACTGAACAATCTACTTGTTTAATCAGAGGGTGTCCCATGAGGGGCACCCTCTATTCTTTTGTTTTGGCGTGCTCGAAAATATGTCTACCCAGGTTTTGCCTAACTTTTGATGAAGTATTGATAATACGGGAATCTACAATCATTATGGTAAAGACTATAGGGTTCATCTTGGGGGAAACATGAAGAATTCACATATAAGGATCATTTCTGCGGTTCTTGTTTTCGCGATGGCAATATCATTTGCATCATGCACGAAGAATAAGGGAACAGACAGCGCAAAAGGCGGACTTAAGAGCGGAGATAAGATACCGGAGGATGCAGTCTGGTATGACAGCACTGTAATAGATGTCGACCTGAAAATAGAAAGTGAGAGACCTGTAAGTTCCAGATGGTCCGAGCTCATAGGCGCTGATGATAAATGGATAGTGGTCTTTACCCAGGGGGGCTTTGCCACGGACAGCGACTTATATGAAACGACGGATCAGTTCGCCGTGATATCGGTTATAGACAGAGCCACAAAAGAAAATGCCGGCACGTTCGATCTGACAGATTATTTTGCATCGGACACATATATTGATGCCGCCGTTTATGAAGACGGTAAGGCAAAAGTGTATATCAACAAATATTTTCCGGCGAACTTTACGACCAAGGTAAATATACTCGAAATAGACCTTTCCACAGGGGAGACAAAGGAAACTCCCAGTGAGATCAACGACGAAACGGAAAGTGCAAAACAGACATACAGACTTGGACAATATAAGTTAAGCGCGATCGCGGAATGGAATACAAATTCAACGATCAAGCTTTTCATCGATTATCCGGACGGCGGAACACAGAAGATAGTCATTCAGGAACAGGGCAATGATCTTTACTATGTCCAGGGTGCCGCGTTGTTAGATGAGACAACGGCAATGGTCTTTGTATATTCGGACAACGGTTTTAAGAATTACAAACTGGATCTTGCGACAGGACATTTTAACGAAGAGGATCCGGAAGAATATTCGTGGATCGATCATTATGCGCTGGAAAGGTCAGTGACCTGCAATGACGGAAACCTGTATTATTCCACCCCGACGGGTATCTCGAAGCTGGATTTCATGAACAAGACTGCAAACGAGGTGTTCAATTTCAGCTGGTGCGGCATAAACAGGAGCCAGCTCGAGGGTCTTCAGATCGCCGAATGCACGGAAGATTCAATAATCCTTTGCGGGGACAAATCCCGCGAGAGTGAATACATAGCATGCGACGGGGGATATATTGTTGCCGAATTTTCGAGAGCGGAAAAGAACCCTAACGCAGGGAAGACCGTGCTGGAACTTTATGCTCCGAACGGACAGACTCACAACAAGGTAAGCGATGCCATCCTGAAGTATAACGGCATGGACAACGGTTACTTTATCGTCGTTTCAGACCGCTACAATATGAGCAATGTCATCGACCTTTCGGATGATATCTATGAAGATGAATACGATCTAAGGCTGGCCAGGTCCGATATGGAGCTCAGCAATCAGCTGGCGATAGACATCATGAACGGGGATGGTCCTGATATCCTGATGGATGTAAGCTGCTACGATGCCCTCAATAATCCGAACTATCTTGCTGACCTCTCGTCTTATGTTGACGGGCTTGATCCGGACAAAAATTTCACCAATCTTTTCGAGGCTTCGAAAAAAGACGGAAAGCTCTACCAGATCCCGATCTGTTTTACGGTTGACGGCATACATACGTCAGCTAAGAATGCAGGCAGTTCCGGAGCCGGGTTTACCACGGAAGAGTACAAGGATTTCCTCATGAATGAGCTTAACGGCAGGGATGTCTTTACCTCAGGACAGACAATATATTTTGCCGGGCTTTTTAACGCCATGAGCGACGTATTTATTAAGGACGGTAAGGCGGATCTCTCGGGTCCTGAATTTAAGGAGCTTGCCGGATTTGTTAAGGATTACGTTCCGGAGAACGGCGTCACGCTGGATTGGCAGACAGATACCGGAAACAATGAAGATGTGGCCGTATATACCACTTGTTACGGCTGGAGCGGATATTTCTATAACGTGTCAAAGCTTAAGGAAGATTCCACCATACTGGGCATTCCGTCTACTGACGGACGCGGTCCCATGTTCGGGGCGTATATATCGGTTGCTGTATCGAAGCAGTCCAGGAACGCCGATGCATGCGGGGAATTCGTAAAGCTCCTCTTATCTGATGAGATCCAGGAAGGTCTTGCGATGCAGGAGAATTTCGTTGTCAGCAGGGAGGCTTTCCGCAAGGGCGGAATGGCCGCCGTCGAATACTTCAGCGGACCTGATGGCGACATGCTGTTCGGATATGATTATGACCTTGGAAGGGTCAGAAAGGATCATTTCAAACCGTCGGTCAAGGATATTGACTGCCTTGAAGACATCATTATGAACTGCAAACGGATAAACTCACAGGACAGCGCGATAACAGTGATCCTGATAGAGGAGATGCAGCCGTATTTTATGGGCCAGAAGGACCTTGATGCCGTAGTCGCGATCGCAGGCGACAGAATACAGAAAGTACTGGACGAGCGCGGCTGAACGCACCCTTTTCGTTAATTGTAATTACCGTAATCTGCCCTTAACCTGTTTACCCAGGTTTTGCCTATTTTTTGATGCTGATTGTTTTTTTCGCGGTCATAGAATCTCAATTACTTTAAATCCCTTAAGTGGAAAAAGGAGAATTCTAAATGAAAAATCTACCAGTAAAGATAGCTTCTGTTGCAGTGATCGCATCTATGGCGTTATCTTTTGCAGCATGCAGCAAGAAGGGTGGAACGGACTCCAGAACGGAGTCTCACAGTGGTGATAAGATCGCTGCAGACTCACCGTGGTTTGACAGCAAGACGATCGATGTAGACGTCAATGTTGATTCAAGCAGAAAGGTTGATTATGCGTCCACAAGCCTTGTCGGCGCAGATGAGAAATACCTTGTCGTTATGACAACCGGCAGTTACACACTGCCTGATGATTTCGACTGGGAGAGCATGAACTACAATGATTACATGATCAATAACCTGTCTGTTATTGACAAAGCTTCGAACCAGACCGTAAGCAGGATCGAGCTGGCCAAGAACCTCGGATCCGATGAATTCATTGACCGTGCTTTCTACAGAGACGGAAGGCTCACCGTAAAATACGGAGCATTTGATGCGGTTACATTTGATCCCGTATACACATTAAAGGAATATGATCCCGCTACAGGAAACGAGATCGGATCAAAAGAAACATCCATGGTCGATGAAGGCGTGGAAAAGGCCTTCTATATCGGCGATTATGAGCTTGATACATCTTATTCCTGGGATGAAGAGCATGGTTACTACAAGATCTTCATGATCTCACCTGACGGCAATGTTGATTCAGTGGAGCTCAAAGCTTCTGATGATATCTGGGATATTCCTGTTATTATCCCGATCGAAGACGGAAAGGTCCTTGTTCCCGCATCCGTAAGTGACGGAACGGTTTATTATGAATTAAATTACAAGGACGCATCCCTGACCGAGCTGGATCCCAAGGATTACGAATGGCTTGATCTCAGCGGAGTCAACTCCTACTACTGCAGTTCTGACAGCATGTACCTGAAGACTGCAGTCGGTGTCTCCAAGGTAGACCTTAAGAAGAAGTCTGTTGAGGAGATCTTCAACTTCAGCTGGTGTGATATTAACAGAAGCACACTTTCTTTCCTTGATGTTGCAGAGTGTTCTGATGATTCGATCATTCTCTGCGGTTCGATCTACAAATATAAGGCATATTCAAATTCAAGCGAAACTGATTTTGCATTTCTTGAATTTGACAGGGCAGCGAAAAACCCTCACGCAGGAAAGACGATACTTGAGCTTTATGCGGCATACGGACAGACAGATGAGAAGATCTCTGAGGCTATCCTGAATTTTAACAGCACCAACAGCGATTACTTCATTGAGGTAACAGACAGATACTCAAGTGTTGATACAAGCGATTATTCCGATGTAAACAGTGACGATGAGGTAGAGGCAGTTACCTATAAGGCAGCAGCTGAAATGAGCAACGCCCTTGCAATGGACATCTTAAACGGTGAGGGTCCTGACATTCTCGTCAATGTAAGCAGTTACGGCCAGCTTAACAGCACAAACTATCTTGCTGACCTTACACCTTATGTGGGTGACCTTGATCCTAACAAGTATTTTACCAACGTTATCGACTGCTCTAAGGTTGACGGAAAGCTCTTTAACCTTCCTATCACCTTCGGTATCAGCGGCATCCATACTGACAGTAAGTATGCCGGTGCGTCCGGTGTAGGTTTTACTCCTGCCGAGTACGAGAATTTCTTAAAGGATACTCTCAACGGCAAGGACGTCATCACTTCCGGTCAGGCAATGTATTTTGCAAAGCTCTTCAACAATATGAGCGATAAATTCATCGCAAACGGAAAGGCTGATTTCTCATGTCCTGAATTTGCAGAGCTTGCGGATTATGTTAAGAACAACGTAAAAGAGAGCAGTACTGCATGGGATGCAGTGGATCCCGAGACGGGTTTTGTAATGGGAGTAGGAGCTTCCTTATTCAAGGGTGACTATTATTACGATGAGAATACTGAAGCCATATTCACCAGCCTGTACGGAATCGGCGGCTACTTCTACGAGGTTGCTCAGTTAAAGGGCTATAAGGCAATTCTCGGAATTCCTTCATCTGACGGCAGAGGACCGACTCTTGAGCCTTATTTCTCCGTTGCAGTTTCTTCCCAGGCCCAGAATATCGATGCCTGCGGCGAGTTCGTAAAGTCTCTCCTTGCAGAAGACATCCAGAAGCAGTTCGCAGAATACGACAGCTTTGTCATAAGCCGTGACGCTTTCAGATATGGTGCAGGTCTTGCGGTTAACTATTACAACAGTGATGCAGCCGGAATGTATGATGAGATCGATGGTTCAGCAAGAAAGAAGATCACATTCTCCGACGAAAACATCAAGGATATGGAGAACGTCATCTTGAGCTGTTCACAGATGAATTCCGCGGATGCCGCGATCAACATCATCCTCGTTGAGGAGATGCCGGCTTACTTCTCCGGTCAGAAGGACCTCGCATCCGTTGTTGCGGTTGCCCAGGACAGAGTACAGAAAGTTCTGGATGAGAGAGGATGATTTCCTTATAACATCGCGAAAATATGACGGGGGCTGCAGCAATGCGGCCCCCGTTTTTCGCGTTTTCTGACAAACAATAAAAAAGGACTTGTAATTTTTCTTTAATTTGTTTACCTTATTTTTGCCTTATTTTTGATGCAGATTAGATTTATCCGCATTTTACAATCATAATGATATATTCCCTAGAGGGGATAAAAGGAGAGTATAGAATGAATAAAACAGTAATTAAGGTTGTATCTGCCGCGCTTGCCATGTCCATGGTCCTTTCGATCAGTGCATGTAAGAAAAAGAATAGCAGCGGCGGAAAGGAAAAGAGCAGGAGCGGTGAGAAGATCGACGCAAATGAACCCTGGTTTGACGGGAAAGAGATCAAGATCGAGAATGCTTATGATACGAGCAGAGCGGTGGACTACGTAAGTCAAAGACTCGCAGGCGTTGATGATGATTACATAGTCATTAACGAAGAAGGATATTATAAGATGCCCGATGACGACACCATCGAATGGGATAAGATCAATTATAACGACTATATGATCGAATCCATCTTGGTAATCGACAAGAAATCATTCGAGACCATTAACACGATCGATATTGCAAAAGATCTGCCCCGGAACTCTTATATCGAGAATATTTCATATGCTAATGGTGTTGTATCGTATATAACAGATATTTATGACGATACGACATATGAGATAAAAGCATACGAGACAGATATCGATATCGCTACGGGCAAGGAGCTCGCTAAGCGTGATATCGACAGGGATTTTGATAACGGCGGATACATAGAGAACACGTTCGTAATCAACGGTTACAAGATCGATGCTTGCATGATATGGGATGAAAATGATAATGGTTACTATCAGTTCAATGTCACGGATCCTGATGGAAACATAGACACTGCCGTACTTAAGGAAAACAATCTCAACATATGGGATGTTTCCACAATGCTTCCGATCGATTCAAACACAGTACTGATCCCTGCAAGCACAGAAGAGGATATGAAGTACTATACTATGGATCTGAGCACCCTTGAGATCAAGGAAGCGGACATGAAGGAATATGACTGGCTTGATCTTGAATCAGTCGGCTCATGCAACATAGGTGCTGACGGTCTTGTTTATTACGCATCTGCCACCGGCATCAACAAGCTGGATATGAAGAAGAAGTCGAACGAAGAAATCTTCAATTACAGCTGGTGCGGAGTTAACAGAAGTCAGTTATCTGATCTTGATATCATCGAGGCTTCGGAGGACAGATTCCTTCTTTGCGGTGAGAACTGGTCATACAGCCCCTTTAATAACGATTACAGTACCGATTTCAAGATCTACGAATTATCAAGAGCTGCCAAGAATCCTCATGCCGGCAAGACGATCCTTGAGCTCTATACATCCTACGGATATACAAACAATCAGGTGGCAGATGCCATCCTGAAGTTCAACGATTCAAATCCGGATTACTTCATCGAGGTTACAGACCGTTACAGCGAATCGGTTGAGTATGAATATACCGACAGCGACAATCCGGACGATTACGAGAAGACAGAACTGAATTATAATGCCGAGATGAGCAATGTTCTTGCCATGGATATCATGAACGGCGAGGGCCCTGACATCCTGATGGACGTAAGCAGGTTAGGCCAGCTCAATAATTCAAATTACCTGGCAGACCTTACACCTTATGTTAGTGATCTCGGTTCAGATAAGTATTATACAAACATTCTCGATGCTTCAAAGGTCGACGGAGTCCTTTACCAGCTTCCGATCTCATTCTACATAAGCGGAATACAGACAAGTGACAAGTACGCAGGCAAGTCAGGCGTCGGATTCACAACGGGAGAGTATGAGAAATTCTTAAATGAAGATCTTAACGGCAATGATGTTATCAATTGCGGCCAGGCTATTTACTTCGCAAGACTCTTTACTGCAATGAGCGACAAATTCATTGTTAACGGCAAGGCTGATTTCAAGAGTGATGAATTCAAAGATCTCGCTGAATTCGTTAAGGCAAATGTTCCGGAGAAGGCTAAGACATGGGATGAGATGTATTCTGACGATTATGGATCAGGGGCTTATATAGTCGGAGCTTCCACCTTCAAGGGTGACAGATACGGTATGGAACCCAGCATTGCCATGGACGTAAACTGCTACGGAATCGGTTCCTTCCTTATGAACCAGTCAGAGCTCGTTGAAGGTAATACGATCCTCGGCATTCCTTCTTCTGACGGAAGAGGACCTTGTGTATGTCCTTCTGATTCAGTGGCAATTTCCGCACAGGCCGAGAATATAGATGCCTGCGGAGAGTTCATCAAGCTCCTCCTTTCCGAGGATATGCAGATGGAATATGCTATGCAGGATTACTTTGTATTAAGCCGCGATGCATTCAGGAAAGTCGGCAAGATCGCCATCGATTACTATAATGGCGACGGCAGCTATTACTTTGATACTTACGATCCGATGACAGGTGAACCTTTGAACAACAAGAAGAAAACGTTCACGGAAAAGGATATCGATCAGGTGGAAAACATACTCCTGTCCTGTACAAGAACAAGCTCGGCTGATGCAACGATCAATCTTATTCTTGTTGAAGAGATGCCGGCTTATTTCTCCGGTCAGAAGGACCTTGATGCTGTCATAACGATCGCTCAGGACAGAGTTCAGAAAGTCCTGGATGAGAGAGGATAAAGATCTTTAACATCAAATACGGAAGAGGGCTGCATAAAGTGCAGCCTTCTTTTTCGATATAACAGCATATGAATATTACGGGATAACAGGAGTTTTTATGAGGAGTTGCGCGAAAAGGATACTTGGTGTTTTGCTAGCGTCTTCATTCATCTTGCCGGCAGCATCGTGCGGCAAAAGGACTGAAGGCAAATCTAAAAAGGTCGCAGAAGACAGCCCGTGGTTTGACATCACGGTAACTGACATAGAGCCGGGCATCAATGACAGTAAAAATATAAGTTACATAGACCGCCAGATGCTTGGAGCGGATGACAGACTCATTATCGTAAGATCCACCGGTGCTTATCAGACGGATCCCGGGAAATCAATTTTCGAGGCGTTCGACCAGATCAACATAATCGACAGAACGGATGCTAATACTGTAAGGTTCATCGACCTGGCAAATGACACGCCATATGACCACGTTTATAACCCCAGGTATTCAGACGGCAAGCTCATTCTGGAGACCGTTACGTATGACGAAGATCATATCAATGCCGAATTCCTTGAAGTTGAAATAGATCCCGTGACCGGCAGGAAGCTGGATGAAAGACAGCCCACGTCAGGTGAAGAAAGCTTTTACTACCGTTCGTTTAAGACTGTGACGGCCGGAAGTTTTAAGATCAATGTATTCGACATGGGCGATGAGCTTGACTTGGAAGATGAATATGTCCTTCTGGACATCAGTCAGGAGGGCGGAAACAGCACGAAGGCTGAGATCAGGCTGGACGGCGTGAGCAGCATGTATTTTCAGGCGCTGCTTCCTGCAGAAGGCTCCAAAGCGGTTGCGGTCGTAAGGTCTTACGGGGAATACCTTTTCTTCGACGTTAATCTTGGATCGGGTTCTGTCATGCCTCTTGACGGCAAGGATTTTGAATGGCTCGATCAGGATGCACTTTATTCTGCCGTATCAGACTCTGAAGGCAACTCTTATTACAAACGATCTGACGGTATCTACAGGATCGACATGAAGAGCCGGACGACTGAAGCCGTTTTTTACTACAGCTGGTGCGGGGCGAACATAAATATCTTTAATTATCTTGAGATGATATCATGTTCGGACAGTTCCATCGTTCTCTGCGGACATAAATACAGTGACGGTCCGGTATCTGATTATGTGCTTGCTGTGTTAAAGAGGGCACCACAAAATCCTCATGCGGGCAAGACCATCCTTGAACTCAATGTACCGGACGGGGATGTCGAGGAAGCATTGGGTGAGGCGATACTGAATTTCAATGCGAATAACGGCAAGTATTTTATTGAGATTACTGACCGTTACGGATCAGTGGATTACTTTCAGAATATCTCAGACAGCAGTGATGATACATCCGACAACCTTCTTTATTCTTATTCGGAAAAGGGCAGGGAATATGCGGAGGACATCCAAAGCGGCAACGGCCCGGATATGTTCCTTAATGCAGGCAGCCTAGGTCAGCTTAACAATCCCGGTTGTTTTGCGGATCTGCTGCCTTATGTGAGCGGGCTTGATTCCGGCAAGTATTATACGAACATCATTGATGCCTGCAGAGTCGACGGAAAGCTGTATCAGTTTCCGGTAAGCTACAAGATAGCGGGGATCCGCACGGATCCCGCATACGCAGTCAGCACGGGAACAGGCTTTACTTACAATGAATATGTTGATTTTCTTAACGGAACACTTCACGGCAAGGATCTCAATGGTTCAGGACAGGCCTTTTACTTTGCCTGGCTCTTCGACAATTCCAGAGAGATCTTTATCCGCGACGGCAAGGTTGATCTCTCAGGTCCGGAGTTTGAGGCGATGGCGGATTACGTCAAGGACTATGTTCAGGAGGAGAGTCCGGACTATTCCGAAAAGCTTGACCCGCTGCTCTTGGTCGGATCTGAAGCCGATATGTGGAAGATTGCCCAATACACATACTGTTCGGGTGCCAGGGAGTATCTTATCAATACCGGTTCGATGACAAACGCGCCGTTAATACTCGGATTCCCGTCTTTTGACGGAGAGGGACCTTCGGTAATTCCGGATATCTCGATCGCAATCTCGGCAAGATCACGGAATAAAGACGGCTGCGGCGAGTTTATTAAGTCGCTCCTGGCTGAACCTTTCCAGGCGGAACTTGCAATGCATGAGCATTTCGTTCTGAACCGCGAAGCGTGCCGCCAGGCCGGAAAGGCTGCTGCCGATTACTTTAACGGTGACGGCGGAAGGGGCTTAGCCTTTTATGATGAAGAGACGGGAAACAGATCTTATGTCTTTACCGATACAGACATCCTGGACATGGAGAACACGATATCAAGCTGCACCAGAATGAACAACGAGGATATGGAGATCAACCTTATCCTCGTGGAAGAGATGCAGTCGTATTTCGGAGGCTGGAAGGACCTTCCCGAAGTTGCATCATCTGCACAGGACCGTATCCAGAAGGTAATAGACGGCCGTAAATAAGCTTTTTGCAGTACAACAAATAAGGCGATGCCTTTTTAGACATCGCCTTGATCATCTTTATGTTTCTCTATCTCAGACTACGTCTGACTTCTGAGCCTCAGCTGCGGCTCTTGCAGGTCTCATGGGAACTGTCTCTGCAACGGGAGCAGGAGCGGGTGCTTCCTCCTGAGATTCCTGTTCAACTGCCTCAACTGCTTCTTCAACTTCTGCTTCCTGTACGGGTGCGGGAGCTGATACAGGCTTATACTTAGCGATCTCAGCTGCCTTTGCAGCAGCGATGCGGGCTTCTTCCTCAGCCTTTGCAGCTGCAGCTCTTGCCTTCTCTTCTGCGAGAAGTGCAGCCTGTCTTGCTTCTTCAGCCTTCTGTGCTGCGATGCGTGCTTCTTCGATAGCCTTTTCTGCAGCAAGGCGGGCTTCCTTCTCAGCCTTCTCAGCTGCGATGCGTGCATCTTCTTCAGCCTTCATCTGGTTAGCGGCATCAAGCTCGTTCTGAGCCTTAACGAGTGCCTGCTTTGCAGCCTCGAGCTCCTGGGATGCAGCTTCCTCTTCCTGGGTAGCTGTGATAACTGCAGCCTTAGCCTCTTCCTCGACCTTCTCTGCTGCGATACGTGCTTTCTCATCAGCCTTTCTGCGCTCTGTGAGCTTGGCTTCCTCAGCTGTGAGGGAAGCAGCGATCTTCTCTTCCTCTTCAGCCTTCATGACTGCAGCCTTTGCAAGTTCTTCTGCCTTTGTAGCTGCGGCACGTGCTTCTTCGGCACGGGCAACTGCTGCAAGTGTAGCTTCCTTTGCTGCAGATTCCTTAGCGATCGTGGATTCCTCAGTCTTGCGTGCTGCGATAAGGGCTTCCTCTGCTGCGGTTACGGCACTTCTTGCCTCTACGACCTTTGCAGCTGCGCCCTTTGCCTTCTGATTGGCACGGCGCTCTTCGTTCTGGGCTCTCAATGCGACAGACTGTGCGAGAGCCAGTGCGGACTGGGCTGCCGTTCTGCCGGGTTGAGCTACTGCGCGCTCACGCTCTGCGGATTTGCTCTCAGCCTGTGCCTCGCCGTTCTGGTTCTGCTGCTGCTCTGCAATATACTGAGCGTGGTTAACGGAAGCGGATTTCGGACGCTTGATCGGCGGTTTTAATCCGACGGGAGTAATGTCATTCTTATCAGAGAAAAGCTCGGAATTCTTATCCCTGAGCTTCTCTTCCTTACGTGCAGCCTCAGCGGCCTTACGCATCTCGATCTGTGCCTTAGCAGCTTCAGCACGCTCTCTTGCAAGCTGTGCAGCTGTTGAATTAGATGTTGTGTGAGCTGTGTGCCCGCCGGGACGTCCGGCAGGTTGAATGTTAACGATGCCGGGATTTGCAGGTCTAACCTCACGGACCTGTCCCGCACCTTGCGTAGCAAGGCCTCCACTCATTCCATCTTTACCTTTAAATACATTGCCCAAAATGTTTGCCATCCCGATGCCCCCTGAATGTCAAGATTTTGTAAAGTTTATGTGAATTATCGTCGATATTTTTATTATACTTGGCGCTCTGTTTTTTTCAATATATTTTAGGATACCAAATTTCCCGGAAGAGGACATTTTTGTGCGCACTGCTCAAGACGGAAAGCCCTTATACGTCTACATCGGCGAAAGTTCTTGTTTTTGTTTAGTAATACTTTACAACAGGTTTAGCACAGTGTATAATCACGCACGTTGAAGTTTAATCCCAGTAAACTTTGAGTTTAGGACGGGCAAGAATATGGAGATCGGTTCAAAGATCAGAAATCTCAGACTCAAGAAGGGTCTTACACAGGAAGAGTTAGGCGACAGATGCGAACTCTCCAAGGGATTCATATCTCTTCTCGAGAGCGACAAGACATCGCCTTCAATGGCCACTCTCGAGGATATCCTGAATGCGCTGGGCACTGATTTTGCTCATTTCTTCAAGGAGGAATCAGGCTCGAGAGTCGTATTCGGCAAGGACGATTATTCAGTAAAGCTGGATCAGGAT
The DNA here is from genome assembly GCA_017509245.1 of Clostridiales bacterium. GTDB lineage: Bacteria > Bacillota > Clostridia > Saccharofermentanales > Saccharofermentanaceae > Saccharofermentans. The sequence goes on from JAFWQC010000019.1 coordinate 17,302, forward strand.
CTCAGGAACGGTATCTGCTGGCTCATACCTAATGCGCAGAAGAATGAGATGGAGCCCATCATCGTCACGATCGAACCCGGCGGATCCACATATCCGGACAATCCGCACGAGGGTGAGGAATTCGGATACGTATTAGAGGGCGTGATCACGGTAGTTATCGATAATGAGAGATATCAGGCTAAGAAGGGTGAGAGTTTCCACATCACCTGCGACAAGCCGCATTTTCTCGAGAACAACACCGGCCGTCAGGCGAAGGCTATATGGATATCTTCGCCGCCGAGTTTTTGACCGGGCAGAAGCTTATTTTTCGGGAGAGGTAATCATAAATGCAATATAATCAGATACTTGAAGACAGCACGGGCAGCGAGCACATCATTGAGATCAAGGATCTTTGCAAGAGCTTTGACGGCACCAAAGTACTTAAGAACATTACTTTCTACATCAGAAACAACGAGTTCATCACGCTTCTGGGCCCTTCGGGATGCGGTAAGTCAACGACATTAAGGATCATTGCCGGATTTGAGACTGCTGATTCAGGAATCGTTAACTTTGAAGGCAAGGACTTAAAGAGCGTTACTGCCAATAAGCGCAACATCAACACTGTTTTCCAGAGATATGCGCTTTTCCCTCACCTCGATGTTTTCGATAACGTGGCATTCGGACTCAAGATAAAGAAGGTCAACAAAAAGGAGATCGAGCAGAGGGTCAAGAAAGCTCTTGAGACTGTAGGTCTTGCCGATTACGGCGACAGATATATCGACCAGCTCTCAGGCGGTCAGATGCAGAGAGTCGCTATCGCCAGAGCCATCGTTAACCGCCCGAGGATCCTCCTTCTGGACGAGCCTTTGGGAGCTCTGGACCTCAAGATGCGCAAGGAGATGCAGATCGAGCTCAAAGAGATGCAAAGAGAGCTCGGCATCACATTCGTCTACGTTACGCACGACCAGGAAGAAGCTCTTACGATGTCTGACACGATCATCGTAATGAAGGATGGTGTCATCCAGCAGATCGGCACCCCGATCGATATTTATAACGAACCCAAGAACGCTTATGTTGCCGACTTTATCGGCGAATCCAACATCGTGGCGGGCACGATGAAGAAGGACAGGGAAGTCGTTCTTTCGAGCGGCATCACGTTCGAGTGCGTAGACCCGATGTTCCCTGAGTTCACCGAGGGCATTGCAAATCTTGTTGATGTCGTCATAAGACCCGAGGATTTCTACGTAGCTGAGGAAGCTGAGGGCAGGATCAACGGAACGGTTGAATCACTTATTTTCAAGGGCGTTCACTACGAGATGATCGTAAAGTCAGATGACGGGATCGAGTGGCTCGTTCAGAACGTTGACCCGTTCAAAGTCGGAAGCCGTGTCGGTCTTTATGTCGATCCCGACGATATTCAGATAATGAGAAGATCGGAGCTTTCGCCTGAATTCGGAAGCTTCGGCATCAAGCATCCTTCAGCTGAGGGAAGCATCGAAGCCAAAGAGATAGAAGAGAACAGCATCGGCGATAATGTCGTTGAGGAATCGGACATCAAGCCTGAAGAAGACGATGCGGAGGTTGAGACAGGAGATTCATGACTGAACTCAAAGCCAGAATAAAGGTTATGCCGCTCCATGCCTTTGTCATGATCTTCGCGGCGGTATACTCGTTCATCAGCATCTTCATTCCGATGTTTGAGTTATTCATACAGTATGTGCCTTTCCGCACATATTCGCTTTTCACGCTGCTCTTGAATCCGGGCGTGTCCACGAGGATCAGGAGCGGTTCGGTCAACCTTAATTTCCAGAGCTTTGCGGCATTGGCATTCGTTGTAACGATAGTCCTTGCAGTTGCTGCGCTCACGTTAGCTCTTTCGTATCCGTTCTTCTATAAATCGAGCAATAAGAGAAAGATCGGATATTTAAGTGTCATGGTGTTCTTCATCGGACGCGGTATCTGCCATGTCGTCACATTGTCCAAGATGATCTCAGGAGACATGATCACGGAAAACGGACTTACCCCTCAAAGACTTTATGTCGCGCAGTCTTTTGCCGGCAACCTCTTGATAATCGTGCTCTTCATCGGTGTGGCTGCATGCCTTTACGGAGCACTGAATCTCAAGATGAACTACAAGATCCTCGCATATCCTTATCTTGCGTGGATCGTTATATTTACGATACTGCCTCTGATCCTCATAGTTTTCCGCGCATTCTTCAAGAAAGCGGCGGGCGGCGGATATGAGTTTACGACGGCCGGCTTTAACGTTCTGTTCCAGAACAAGAATGTCACGACCAGATTCTACGGCCTTGACGTAACTTTGCAGGAGTACTTCTCGATCTTCTTAAGGAGCTTTGACTATGCGCTCTGGACGACATTCGGCTGTCTGGTATTAGGCTATCCGGCAAGCTATTTCCTTGCACAGAGATCCAAGCTTAAGCGCCAGAACGGTTCAAGACTCCTCATGCTCTTCGTTCTCCCCATGTGGATGAACACGATGCTCAGAACTTATGCATGGCGTGCTTTCTTCAGCGAGACAGGCGTCCTCAATACCGTACTCCAGCAGTGGGGTGCGATCGATGCACCGATCCTCTTCCTCAAGAATGAGGTTCTTGCGGATTTCATCACGAAGCTCGTCATGACGAATGACTTTCTGCCGTTCATGATCCTGCCTCTCTATTCCGTTCTCGTTAAGCTCGACGGATCACTGTCGGAGGCTGCATATGACCTTGGCGCCACCAGATTCCAGACCTTCAACAAAGTAATCTTCCCGCTGTCTCTGCCGGGCGTTATCTCAGGCATCCAGATGGTATTCATGCCGTCCCTGACGTTCTACATGATCCCCGATATCCTTAACGAGGGCTCGAAAACAACGATCGGCAACACAGTGCAGAACTTCATCTTGAATGAGAGCACCACCTACAATCAGGCCGGCAACGTTCTTTCGCTGCTCCTGCTCATATTCGTTCTCATTACCATGGGCATCCTGCGCGGCCAGGATAAGGAAGCCGGAAGCGGAGGTATGGCATTATGAGATTTGCAAAAAAGCTCGTACCAAACATATATCTCGCTCTGCTCCTGGTATTTATTTATCTGCCCATTGCGGTGCTCATTGTTTATTCATTCAATAAGCTCCCGAAGTCCTTCATCTGGGGCGGATTCACTTTTGATAACTATAAGAGCCTGTTCAAAGGTTCCGATGGAAGCGGGATCCTTGAATCCCTTCTTGAGACCCTTAAGGTTGCTTCGATCGCTGCTGTTGCATCGACGGTTATAGGAGTCTTAAGCTCATTAGGTCTTGCATACCTTAATAAGAAGCTTCAGGGCTTTGCGATGACGATGACATATGTGCCGAACGTCATGCCGGACCTCGTTACCGGTATCTCGTTCATGCTCCTGTTCTCTTTCCTGGGTGTCCAGAAGAGCGAGTTTACACTCATTATGTCGCACATCGCACTCTGCGTGCCTTTTGCGATCCTTTCGATAAGCCCGAAAATAAGGCAGCTCGACAAGAGTCTCACGGAAGCGGCGATGGACCTTGGTGCGACCAGATTTCAGACATTGAGGCTGGTCATCATACCCGAGATCATGCCGGGCATCCTGTCCTCGCTCCTTCTCACATTCACGCTTTCAATAGATGACTATCTCATCAGTAACTTTAACGTTGACAGTTCCATCCAGACACTGCCCATGATGATCTACTCAATGGCAAAGCTCGGCGTAAATCCGAAGATGAACGCGCTTACGACATTGATGTTCGGCGCAGTCCTGATCCTTATGGTATTATCCAACCTGTCGTCGTTTAAGAAAGCCAAGCCGGTCTCGGGCAGGAGATAGATCATAGCAGGTTGCCGCGGCGGGGATTTTTCGCGCACGGGGAAAAAAGAAAAGAAATATTAAAAAGTGCATAAAGGAGAGTAAAGAAATGAAAAGGAACGTAAGGAAAGTAATCGCTTCTTTAACAGCGCTCGTCATGGCAGGTTCGGTCATATTGTCATGCGGATGCGCAAAGAAGCAGCAGCTCGTCATCTACAACTGGGGCGAGTACATCGCTGAGGATACGATCGCGAAGTTTGAAGCAAAGTTTCCCCAGTACGATGTAGTCTACAGAACTTTCGAGACGAACGAGACGATGTATCCCAACCTTTCGAACGGTTACGATGTCATCATCCCTTCCGAATACATGGTCTGCCGTCTTATCGAGGAAGACTGGATACAGCCCATTGAATGGAGCAAGCTTCCCAATGTCGAGAAGTACATGGATCCCATGTTCCGTGAAGTTACATACACAGATGATGCAACGATCTCCGGCGAAGTTCTTGATTACGCAGTTCCTTATATGTACTGCACGGTAGGTCTTGTCTACGATGCTAACAAGATCGAGATCCCTGAAGGAACAACTGACCCCGCAGTCATCTGGGATATCCTCTTTGATACCGAAAGCAACTACAGCATCGGCATGTACGATTCCATGCGTGAATCCATCGGCACTGCTTTGAACTATCTGGGCTATTCCATCAACTCCATGGATGAAGCAGAGCTCCAGCAGGCTCTTGATCTCCTTATTGCACAGAAGAGCGCACTCCATCCCGCATACGGCGTAGATAACCTCAAGGACAAGATGGCAGCAGGCGAGCTCGATGCATCGATCGCATGGTCCGGTGACCACATCGTCATGCTCGACAGAGTTGAAGAACTCGGCAACGACAGCATCGATCTGCAGTTCGTTCTCCCTGAAGGCTCCAACTGGTCAGTCGACATGATGTGTGTTCCCACAAACTGCAAGAACTACGATGGCGCAATGGAATTCATTAACTTTATGTACGATCCTGAGATCGCACTCGAAAACTGCGAATACGTAGGTTACTCAACACCTAACACGGCAGCAAAGGATATGCTTGATCCTGAGGTCTCAGGCAACAAGTATTACTACCCTGATGAAGACGTTTTCAGCTCTCTGGAAGTTTACTATACCTCTGATTCTTTGGAGGAAAGGTACACAGAGATTTGGAATACAGTAAAGGCGAGCGCATAAAGCTCAAATTAATTCCTTATCAGTCGGACCGCACTCCCAGCCAGAGTGCGGTCTATTGTTTTGGGGCGGAGGTTAACTTTTCCTCCCGGGGCCGGGATCCGCGGCAGATCAGGGTGAAAACAGGTGTGGTGACGAAAATGCTGAAGAGCATTTTGCGGTACCGGCCAAACAAAAGCGGCTATCAGTTCCCTGATATACCCTTTTAACATTGTTAAATCAGTTGTTTTACCGGATTACTGTGCTGCGAAGAAGGTTCCGACGTCATCCTGGTCGATGATCTTTTCGAGGACCTGAACGCCTGCACCGTCAGCAATAACGCCCATGATACCGCTCTCGGTGACTTTGCTCATGGCCGTGATCTTGGTGGACATGCCGCCGGTTCCGAGCCATGAACCCTTGCCTGCCGTGAAGTCGAGCATCTCGGGTGTGACTTTATCAACATAGGAGATACGCTCAGCGTCAGGATTCTCACGGGGGTTGGCATCGTAGAGACCGTCAACGTCGGAGAGAATGACAAGGAGGTCTGCGTTTGCAAGGCATGCAACGTCAGCGGACAGCGTGTCGTTGTCGCCGAAGGTGCCGTTGTGCATGATCTCCGTTGTGGAAACCGAGTCGTTCTCGTTAATTACAGGGATTATACGCATCTCGAGCAGTGTCTCGATGGTGTTGGTTACGTTTGCACGTGTGAGTTTGTCTGTGATGCCGTCCTTTGTGAGGAGGATCTGGCCGCAGCGGTATGAATACTCGGAAAAGCTTCTTGCATAAGCATTCATGAGCTCACACTGGCCGACGGAAGCGATCGCCTGCTTCTCACGCGTTGTGGTGGGGCGCTCCTTGAGGTCAAGGTAGCCGATGCCGACACCGATCGCACCGGAGCTTACAAGGAGGACTTCCTTGCCGCGGTTCATGAGGTCAGAGATCGAACGGCAGAGCCTGTCGATGTTGCCGAGGTTCATTTTGCCGTTGTCGTATGTGAGGGTCGAAGTGCCGACCTTGACTACGATTCTTTTCGCAAAATTTACGGGAGTACGTGATCCGCTGTATTTGCTCAAAATAGATCTCCTTAAAGCATATTAATAATCAGACCAAACAAGAATAAACTCTTGTGCGCCAAATTGCAAGGAATGTCTTTATTTTCGCGCGAAAATCAGTGCGGCTGGTTCGGATCCTGCCCCGGACCCTGGCCCTGTCCCTGGCCCTGACCTTGGCCCTGTCCCTGCTGATTAGGGTCATCGGGTCCCGGAGGCAGAGTAGGTTCAGGCGTTGGCGTAGCTACGTGTACCGGACATGGATTGCTGTCCTTCGGGCAGAGGTCACTTCCGGAGACGAAGTAATCAGTGTAGATCTTGGCTTTCGCTTCGCGGCAGGCATCTGTGGGATAGTATCCGGAAGAGCATACCGAAGCGGTGATGACGGTATCCGGTTTGGTAAACGATGCACCCGGAAGGTCCTCATGGATCCTGTTCATGCAGTACATCCAGATCCTTACGGCTCCTGAGAAGTCGCATGACGGGACATTGGTCTGCTTAAGCCTGTTATCGTATCCGTACCAGACCGCAGCCGTATAGTATGGAGTAAAACCGCAGAACCACTTATCGATATTATCGGATGTGGTACCGGTCTTGCCTGCCGTATCGATGTGGTCGCCGTCAGCATTTTCGATCTGGCCGCCGAAATTCATAGGAGTACCGTTGGTTACGACGCCTTTGAGGATATCGCCGATAAAGAAGCATGTTTCAGCAGAATAAACGCGGTAACTCATAGGATCAGACTTGCATATGACCTTACCCTCCGAATCGAGGACCTGCGTATAGGCATAAGGTTCTGTATATGTGCCGCCTGAAGCAAATGTGTGATATGCGGCAGCCATTTCAAGCGAGGTCATGCCTTTTGTAAAGCCGCCGACCGACTGGGACGGATATGAACCCTCATCAGTCCTGTCTATTCCGACCTGTTTGAGATACCAGAGCGCAGTGTCTCCGCCGACATCGGTCCAGAGTTCTGCCGCTATGGTATTGAGTGAGTTAACGAGAGCTGTCCTGATCGTAACTGCACCCGAATAGGAACGGCTGTAGTTAACAGGCCAGTCGGAATTGGGGTGGGAAGGATCAAGATGCTTCGGTTCATCGATATAGATGGTTGCGGGAGCGATTATACCCATCTCGAAGGCCGGAGCATATTCAAGAAGCGGCTTTATCGAAGATCCCGGGTTACGGCGCGTTGAGACTGCGCGGTTCCAGGAACTGTTCATGGTCTTCTCTCCGTAGCCGCCCTGCATCGCAGCGATGGCGCCGGTATTGTTGTTGATAACGACCATCGAGGCATTCGGCTTCTCCGGGTAATCGGCTATCAGGTCAGGATCGCTTTGGAACAGATCCTGCTGTTTGAAAGCCTCATCGAGTATTGCCTGCGTGTCAGGCTCCAATGTCGTATAGATATGGTAACCCCTGTTATATACAAGGGAAGATGCAAGTTCACGCGAGATGCCTCTGGCCTGGGAAATATCGCCGATGACCTCGGAAATCGCATACTCGGTGAAGTAGGAATTGACAGTTGTGTTGCGGTCAGTATTTCTCTGACGGAATTCGAGTTCGGTGTTAAGAGCGTCTTCGTACTCTTCATCGGTGATCATGCCGAGCTCGTGCATCTTGCCCAGGATGATCCTCATTCTTCTCTGCGCATTTCTTCTGCCTGTCTCTCTCAACGGATTGTAGTAAGAGGGGCTCTTGGGAAGTCCTGCAATAAGTGCGCACTCGGGCAGTGTGAGTTCGGAAGCGTTTTTGCCGAAATAGTTCATTGCGGCGGACTGTACGCCTACGAAATTATTGCCCATCGGGGCGAGGTTGATGTATAGCTCAAGGATCTCGTCCTTGGTAAGGCTCTGCTCGAGAGTCATAGCGGAGAACCACTCCTGTACTTTACGTGATGTCGAGTGTTCGTCCTGACCGCTTATGAGTTTTACTGTCTGCTGTGTGATGGTGGAACCGCCGTGTGTTGCGGAACCGCCGTTAGCGAGCGCCGAAAGGAGCGCGCTGCCGATACGCTTGATATCGATACCGGAATGTTCACGGAAACGCTCATCCTCGATGGCGATGATCGCATCATCAAGATAAGTGTCCTTGATCGCACTATAGGATACGTAGATCCTGTCGACGTTCTCGGAACCGGTAAGTTTTGCTATCTGGTTATTCTCGCTGTCATAAACGAAAGAAGTCTGTGATTCCTCGGCTGAAGTCAGGTCACCGATCGACAAAGGCTTTGTTGTTGAAGCATAGCCGAGGAGCATGCCCGCGCCGAATCCGCCGAAAGCGAAGCATAAACAAAGGAGAGCGACAATAACGACTCTAAGGATGTCACCGACAAAGCCTGCTGTTTCATGCATCCAACTGCGGTTGAAACCTGTCCTTGTGGGTTTACCTTTAAGCTGGCTTCTGAGTTCGTCAGCCAGAGCGCTGTTCTCGGGCGCTACAGGTCTTGTTGTCCGTTGTTTTCTGTCACTGCTCTGAGGCAAGTACAACATCTCCTTTATTAAAAATTCTCTTAATTTTACCACGACTTTGCTATTATTAGATTACTATTATGAGGCAAAGCTAAAGAGCGGGGATGTGCTGTTGGAACGCATAGAAGTATCTATCACTGCATTGGGAAGCGAGGGACAGGGCATAGGCTGCCTTCCTTCCGGCAAGACATGTTTTGCGTCCGGAGTCTTTCCGGGCGAGAGATGCGTTTGCGAGATCTCAAGCGAGACCTCAAAGTATGCTCTCTGTGACGTTCTGGAGGTCCTGGAGGAATCTCCCGACAGAACGGCTCCGTATAGACCCGCAAATGAAGTAAGCGGCGGACTTCCTTTTGCATGCCTGTCTTACGAAGCACAGCTCAGGTTCAAGCAGAACAGGGTAAGAGAATGCCTTACAAGGATCGGAGGCTTTGACGACAGTCTGCTGGACAGGGTCTTTAAGCCGGTTTTGGGCGCTGAAGATCCCGCAAGATACAGAAATCACATGCAGTATGCAATAAAGCAGGGAAAGATCGGCCTTCTCTGCGCCAGATCGGACGATCTGGGTTATTACGACGGCGGACTTATCGAGTATGAGATATTCGGGAAGATGAAAGATGCCGCGGAAGAGATTTTCGGGCGCGCGCCGACAAGGCTTTTCGGAGGTCTGGTGTTAAGAGGTTCCGAAAGGACCAAAGAGATCCTGGCGGAATTCGTCAGTTCTTCCGCGCAGCCTCACGAAGTTGTTATCAGGGACGCGAAAATATATACCGGTTCGACAGGGCTCTGCGATACGTTAAAACGTGTCTGCGAGGAAAACGGATTTAAGCTTAACGGGCTTCTTTTAAGGATCAGTCCTGACAAGGCCTCGAAAAGGACCCGGACCGGCACGAGAGCAATAATCGAAGGCGTCGACTATTACGACGAGATATTCTGCGGCAGAAAGCTCAGGATAAAGGCCGGCTCATTCTTCCAGGTCAACACCGTTCAGGCCGAAAAGCTTGCGGAGAAAGCCTCCGCATCGTGCAGCAGCGCCAAAGTAATATACGACCTTTACTGCGGATGCGGCACGCTTGGCCTTGCGGTAAAGCAAAAAGGTCAGAGACTGTTCGGCATCGAAGTGGTCCCTGAAGCAATACAGTCAGCCAAGATCAACCGTTCGCTGGCTCTGTCAGGCGATGAGGCGGACGAGTGCGATTTCATTTGCAAGGATGTGCTCAAAGCGGATTTCAGTTCGCTCATAAAGAACGGCACAGTGCTTCCGCCTGACTGCATAATCGTGGATCCGCCAAGAAAAGGGCTTGATATCGGAGTGGTAAAGAAACTGCTCGAACTTAAGGCACCGTCAGTCTGTTATGTTAGCTGCGATCCCGCGACGCTCGCAAGGGACCTCAAGATGCTTAAAGCAGAGTACGAGATCGTGGAGATAACCCCGGTCGATCTGTTCCCGAACGCGAGCCATGTGGAGACGGTGGTAAGTCTTATCCAAATCCACAAATGCTCCAAATAGTTCAGGATAATACCAAAATACACGAGTTTGATTAATGTGATGCTTTTAGTCTTAAATCGAAGATAAAAATTTTAGCAAAGCGTCTTGTTGATCAATATCCAATTTACTAAAGTGTTCTATTAGTAAAGTTTGCTTTTCTGTTAAACATACGCTTTCATCCGAATCGTTGAAAAACTGTGACATAGTAATATTGCAGGCTTTACATATCTTTTCAAGTGATGGAATAGTTGGGCAGATTCTTTTTCGATACCAAGAAGAAATGGTTGTTTGTGGTATATCAGATTCTATGGACAGTCGATATTCACTCCATCCACGTTCTGTTCTTAAATCAAGAATTTTGTCCAATACATCCATTATCAGTACCAATCAATAATTATCATTTTAGTAAATTTAATACGACATTCATTCCTAAGTAATAATTATTGTAGTAAAATATTTACGACAAATAGTTATATCCGTGTTTTCCAGGATTGACATAAGTTACATTAATACTTCTTACACTTCAGTGACGCTAGTTCTTTGACGAAAGGTGGTATATATGGAAGAAAATACCGTTAATAGTGATTTAGCTGAAAATATTACAGCAAACGAAGAGGTTACTGAACAGAGGGATTTAAACACTATTTGTGTTAAATGCGGAGCAGTATTGGATTCAGATAGTGATTTTTGTTCTAAATGCGGAACCCCTATAATAAAGTCAAAATTGTTCTGTGAAAAATGCGGTGCGGAAGTAAAAGAAGATCAAGCTTTTTGCCCGAAATGTGGGCATAAAGTTGGAACACCTGTAAATAATAATTCTAAGGCTAAAAGATCTTCTGGAATAAAGAGCTATATAAAAATACTAATTCCAGTTGCACTTATTGTAATAGCTGTAATCACAACTATTGTCATAATTAATGATTCAAAAATAGATAGCATTGCTTTTGAAACCAAAACGATGGAATTGCTTATCGGTGAAAGTACGACAAATCCATACTCTATTTTGCCTGCAAAGAAGCAAGACAAAAAGGTGAATTGGTATAGTTCAGACCCTTCTGTTGCATCTGTAAGTGTCGATGGTACCATTTTAGCCGTTGGGGAAGGAGACTGTACAATTACAGTATCAAGAGGTGATAAGCATGACGAGTTCAATGTTCATGTGTTAAGTGTTTTCGAAGGAAACTTGTTAAAAGGAAATTACTTGGAGGCATATGAAGCGGCTGAAAACGATGAACAAAAAGAATTAGTATTTGCAGAAAATTTAGCAGCTGTTAAATGCGCAAGTGTAATAAACAGTTTAAAAGATCCATCATCATTCGTATTAAAAGAAGTCTATTACGATTCGGACAATACGCGTATTGTCTTGCGTATTTCTGGGAATAATAGTTTTGGAGGTAGAGCAAGTAGTTATTGGTTATATAGGGTGAATGAATACACCGGCGAATGGTCTTTGTTCGTATGTGTACCGGATTTAGAAAAAGAGGAATATTATACGTGGGATGATGCTGATGATATTCTTGATAAAGCTTTCAATAATCTTGGAAGAGATTATATATCGGAAAGTATGAAAAATGGAATTCAATTGGATAAATCTGCAATAACGCGTATTAACACATTGTTTGAAGAAGATAAATTAGATGATGTGAAACTGATAGAAAACGGATAGTAATTTGAGGCGCATAACTTAAAATATTGAAAAACTCCGGACAAAAATCCGGAGTTTTTGTTATATCGAGTAAAGGTTGCCGAAATCAAAACCTGAAATAAATGATAAGTCGGGCAGTGATGATGAGCTTGTGTATAATATTCTAACTTGGGTGATGTATCAGTATCACGGAATATGGGGAGGCTAAATGCAGAGCATGATAATAGGAAGTTCAAATGATGCTGAAGCCGTAAAGGCTCAGTATTCTACATCAAGCGGGTTAAATACAAGGATCGCTTTCCATGACAAGTATTCAACTAACAAAACCGGATACGGCAACTGGATCCTTTCAAACTATGAGATTCCTGAAGGTGCCAAAGTCCTGGAACTGGGATGCGGAACTGCCGGCGTGTGGGCAGGGCATGATAATCTGATCGCCGGATGCGGATTACTGTTGCTTACAGATCTTTCGGAAGGAATGTTGTCAGAAGCAAGAGCAAACGTCGGGGAAAGGGATAATGTGGAGTATGCTTTGGCGGATATTCAGGATCTTCCTTTTGAGGACGGTTCTTTCGATGTGGTAATTGCAAATGCCATGCTCTACCATGTTCCCGATATCGAAAAAGGTATACGCGAAGTTAGGAGAGTCCTTAAGAGTAACGGAACATTCTATTGCGCAACTTATGGTGAACTCAACTTCAGCGATGTTCTTGCGGAATGGTTTGAGCTTGACGGCGAATCTTTCACTCCCAACCACAATTTCACATTGCAAAACGGGGAACATATGCTTAAGGTGGCTTTTACGGATGTAAAGGCCGGATTATACGAAGATTCCCTGCGCATAACCGACATAGATGATCTGGTTGGTTATCTGCAAACTCTTGTGTCTCTCAAGGCAATTGCTGATCTACCTTTTGACAGGATCCGTGAGATCCTGATGCGGCATTCATGCAACGGGACGATAGAACTGCCAAAAGAATACGGTATGTTCATCTGCAGATAAGAGATTAAGTTTTACATGTCTGCCGGATTTAAGACATTATCAGAATTTTTGCTGCTGCGGATTTATGCAGTGCTGCTGAAGCCTGTTTACACCGTCTACCTGGCGGTGTTTCCTGAATATTGATATAATCTTTTACGGAATCGAAAAGGGGGTATTTCGCATGTCACAATTCTATTTATATAACTTCTTTGCCAGAGTAAATATTTATTTGCCTTTGATTGTCGCAGTTGCACTCATTGTGATCGGCATCATTATAATTGCGTGCAGGGTAAAACAGACCCAATTCCTTGGTCTGTACGTACTGATTCCTGCAGTTGCATCATTGTTGTATGACATATCCTATATCGGGATGCGTTATTTCGGCGACTCTGAAAAATACGCCAAGCTCATAACTCCGTCGTCAGCCGTGAGTTTCATCGGCATGCTTGCCGGTACGTTTTTCCTGTGTTTATTCATACACAAGAAATACGGAAACAAATTCATCTACATTCCGTTGATGCTGACACCTGTTATAGTAATAGCTGCAACCAATATTACGATTGCGGTTCTCAACAGAACCTTAAGTCAGAGTATTACTTCGGGAATGAGAATTATTTATTGGCAATCGATGTCATCTGTAATATTGAGTTTTGTTGGGGGAATTGTCTCAACGGTTTTTGTCGTCCTGGCATTTTATAGGAATAAGGACAAAGAGACTGTAATTCCCAAAGCGTGGCTTGTCAGTTTGATCGAGACCATCTGTGGTGCATTTTATACGTTCTTTCAGATTTTTAACTATGGCGTAGAAGTAGCTTCGGGTGGAGCCTATGAGTACGGTATTCACGGCGGGAGCGCTTTTTTCGGAGACTGGTATCAGATATCGGGAAAGCTCTCCTTATTCTTTGGCATAACCAACACGCTTGTCGCACTTATTTTCCCTGTCTATGTGCTTATAATGGTCTGCAAGGCAAGGCGCAGGCCGGAACTTGAGTAACAAGAGAGGCTATTTAGAGATATAAGGGGATAACAGTGAGTAATAAAACAGGTTTGGTGCTTGAAGGCGGCGCTATGCGGGGGCTTTTCACATGCGGCGTCATAGATGTCTTCATGGAGAACGATATCAGGTTCGAAGGTGCGGCAGGAATATCTGCCGGAGCGGTTTTCGGGTGCAATTACAAATCAAGGCAGATCGGAAGGCCTTTAAGGTACAACAAGAAGTACTGCAAAGATCCGAGATACTGCAGTTACAGGTCACTCATAAAGACAGGCGATCTTTACGGTGCGGATTTCTGTTACCGTGAACTGCCTGACGTTTTGGATCCGTTCGACAGAAAGACTTTCAAAGAAGATCCGATGGAATTCTACATCGGCGCGACGGATGTGAAGACCGGCAAATGCGTTTTCCACAAATGCTCTGATGGCGGCGAAAAGGACATCCGGTGGATGCAGGCATCTGCTTCGATGCCAATCGTATCAAGGCCTGTCGAGATCGACGGCAATTACTATCTTGACGGCGGTATCGCCGATTCCATACCTTACGCCTACATGGAGAGCATCGGTTACAGCCGTAACGTGATAATACTGACGCAGCCAAAGGGCTATCTTAAGCACAAGAGAAAGGCTTCGTGGTTAATGGATCTCGCACTTCGAAAATATCCCGCGGTGGCTGAAGGCATGGCCAACCGTCACGAGATGTACAACAGGCAGGTAAAAGAGATCGAAGAGAGGGAAGAAAAAGGCACTGCCTTTGTTATAAGACCTCCCGAACCGATCGGCATCGGAAGGACCGAGAGTGATCCTGACGAGCTCGAGAGAGCTTATCAGATGGGCCGCAGCGAAGCATTAAGAGTATTGCCCGGACTAAAAGTATTTCTGTCCTGAAAAAGGATTATTGCAAATGCGTCAAACCGTCTTCAGGGACGGGGATAATGGTGTATATTACAATCTATGATTACAAAAGGGATGTATGACTTATGGTACGTGAGATAAGGAAAGATGAACTGGATGCACTGCTGGAACTTTATACGTTCCTTCATGAAGATGGAATTCCGGAGCACGATGACCACCTGGCAGAAACATGGGATCTGATAACAAATGATCCCAATCACCACATCATAGTAAACGAAGAAGACGGAAAGATCGTTTCTTCATGCGTATGCGTCATCATTCCGAATCTGACAAGAGGCATAAGACCATATGCTTTCGTCGAGAATGTGGTGACCCACAAGGATTACCGCAAGAGAGGTCTTGCGCGTGAGTGCCTTAATTATGCAAGGGATATCGCACAGAAGGAGAACTGCTATAAGATGATGCTCCTTACGGGATCCAAGAGACCTGAGACGCTCCGCTTTTATGAGAATTCCGGTTATAACAGCAACGACAAGACAGCTTTTATCCAGTGGTTATGAAGAAGATACAGCTGATAAATGATGACTTTCAGGGTCATGTTGATATTATCCGCCACGCGTGCAGGGGGATCGTCATAAAAGACGGCAAAGTCCTTCTGAGTTATGAGACAAAAAACGATAAATACATGATCCCCGGCGGCGGTGTTGAAGACGGTGAGACATACGCCGATTGCTGTGAAAGAGAACTTCTCGAAGAGACCGGAGTTGCAGTTAAGGCCAATGATTGCTATCTCGAGATCGAAGAGTTGTTTGAGAACTGGCAGCACATACAGCACTATTTTGTGTGTGATTATGTGGAGGATACAGGCAGACAGAACCTGACTGAAGCCGAGATCAAATGCGGTGACGAGCCGAGATGGATGCCCCTGGATGAGGCGCTTGAAATGTTCGGGGATTATGAGAGATTTCATAACACTGCCATCGAGGATTACGGATTGTACAGAAGAGAATATAATGCACTTAAGATAATGAAAGAAATGGTGATACGGAAATGAACAAAGTCGGAACAGGAATAATAGAAACAGACAGAATGATCCTGCGCAGGTTTAAGACCGAAGATGCGCAGGAGATGTTTGACGGCTGGTGCAACGATCCCGAGGTCACTAAATTTCTTACATGGGCTCCGCACGGAAATGTTGAAGTCACGAAGATGCTTTTAAATGACTGGGTTCCAAGGTATGAGAACGGAGATTATTTCAACTGGGGAATGGAGCTTAAGGAGACCGGCAAGCTCATCGGAAACATCTCCGTCGTACAGGTAAGAGAGGACATCGGCGAAGCTCTCATCGGCTACTGCATGAGCAGGGCATACTGGGGTAACGGTTAAATGCCGGAAGCGTTGAAGGCAGTCATGGACTATCTTTTCGATGTTGCCGGAATGAACCGTGTAGTGGCAACGCACGATGTTAACAATCCGAAGTCCGGACGCGTTATGGACAAAGCCGGAATGAAGTATGAGGGAACGCTCCGACAGGCAGGTCTTAACATGCAGGGAATATGCGATTCCGTATACCACTCCATGATCAGGAGTGACAGGGAAAAATGAAGAAAAATCTCAGAGACAAAGTCTTCGCTTATATCGGCGAGAAATATCTTGTAAAGCCCGAGTATCCGTGGGAAAGGGACAACACCAGTGCCGTGTTCAGGCATAAGGACAACAGGAAATGGTTTGCGCTCGTCATGAATGTGAGCGGGAGCAAGGCCGGACTTGAAAGCGATGAGGTTATCCCCGTGCTCAACCTCAAGATAGAAGATCCGGTCTTCCACGATCTTCTTATTAAGCAGAAGGGCATTATTCCCGCTTATCACATGAACAAGCGCAGCTGGATCACTGTGCGCCTCAACGGCGATGTTCCTGAGAAGAATGTTTTCGATCTCATCGACGAGAGTTATCTTGCCACGGCATCGAAAAAGAGAAAGCCCCGCAAAGAACGTGAGTCAAAAGAATGGATCATTCCTTCTAATCCTAAATACTATGACGTCATCAAGGCATTCAAAGAAGCTGACGAGATCGACTGGAAACAGGGCAGAGGCATAATGACAGGCGATATCGTTTTCCTTTATGTCGGCGCACCCGTATCCGCGATCCTTTATAAATGCAAAGTCACAGAGACAGACATTCCGTACGATTATCAGGATAAGAACCTTACGATCACGGCTTTGATGAAGATAAAACTCTTAAAGCGTTATAAGCCTGATGAATTCACATTCGCAAGGCTAAATGACGAATTCAAGATCTTTGCCATCAGAGGACCGAGAGGGACCACTCCGAGCTTAAGCAACGCACTTAACGGTCAATAAATCCGTTGATGCGCAAACAGTCTCCAGTGTGTAATAATGATATTGTTATTTCATAGGGGGAGGCTTGAAAAATGCGAAGGAAGATCAAAAAACAATTAGCTGTGCTGCTCATCCTTGTGATGGCAGTTTTCTGTTTCACTGGCTGTATCAGATACCGTACGACAATGACCGTTAAGGGCAATGGTACGACCGACGTCTCATTCCTGTTTGCGTTCGAGGCGGACAGCTTTAGTGAGATCGCGGACAATCTCAACGAGATTACTTCTGAGTTCGAGAAAGACGGCTGGGTAATTGAACCATACAGCGAAGATAATTACATCGGATATATAGTCACATTAAGAGACGTCAAGCTCACAGATCTTGAAGAAAAACTCAATAATTCCAACCCGATGAGCGAGCTTGGTCTCGGAGGCTTCCACCTGACGATAGACGGAACTTATTATACGATCTACTGGGACTCAAATGTTGATACCGAGATCGAGGACCTTGGCGGTCTGGACACGCTCGCCGAACATGACGGCTTCGTGGAATTTGTTCTGGTGCTTCCAGTTGAGCCTTCCTATTACAGTCTGCCTTCAGACGTATCGGAGGACGGCAAGACGATTACCTGGGACATGCTCCACCACCCTGACATAGATGTAGGATTCCGCCTTGTAAACACACCTTCATTCCGCACCACAATTGACGTCAAGAGCAACGGAACTGCCGACTTATCGATAGTATATGCATGCGGTGAGGACGAATATGAAGATCTTCATGCTCAATACGAGTTTATGAAAGAAGACTTTGATGATGATGACTGGTCAGTCAGTGATTACGACGAGGACGGCTTCATCGGTTGCGAATTCACGATCGAGGATGTGGAACTCGACAAGGTCGAGAAGAAAATGAACGATGATTTCTTGGAGTATTTTGGATTTGAGTCTTTTGAACTGAACAAGAAGGGATTGAACTATACGATCGACTGGGATACCTCAGACGTAAAGGATGATGTCCTGAACGGCCGTGAATATGAAGATGATGAATACGAAGGATTCATGGAAGTCGTAGTCAATCTTCCCGGCAAGGCAAAGAACAACAACGCTACTGATGTTTCCAAGGACGGCAAGACACTTACATGGGATCTCATGGAAGAAGATACTGTCGAACTGTCATTTGCTGCTTCAAATACCATATTGATCGTTGCCATTATCGGCGGTGTATGTCTTGCGCTTATCGCAGCAGGCGTGGTCATACTCATAATAGTCCTCAGCAAAAAGAAAAAGAGCAAGAAAGCAGCAGCTCCTGCAGAAGCACAGCCCGCTGCACCCGTAAACGCACAGCCTTCACCGGCTGAACCCGCACCTGTTAATGATTATTCGAAATACATGCCGCCGGCAGATGAAGCTCCTGTGGCAGCTCCTGCTGTGGTATCTGCTGCAGAACCGGCTGCGGCTCCGGTCTCAGCGCCTGTGGAAGCGCCCGCAGCACCTGCCCCCGAAGCTCCGAAAGCAGCTTTGGTCTGTCCCAACTGCGGCTATAAACCGGCCGACGGGGAGGTTTTCAAGTTCTGCCCTGAGTGTGGCTCGAAGGTAGAATAAGATACACACAAAAGCTCAAGGTGTCCCGCTTTACGCGGGGCACTTTTTATTTTGGTGCCCGAAAATAGTGTTCTCAAAATGTATAGTTTCTTGTCGGTTGTTTGCAGGGTTTTGTATGCTCTCTTGTTGGTTATCAAACATAACTGATGACAATTTGCAGGTTTGATGCAGGTTTTGTCTGTATATTTGCAGGCTATTAAAGTCAATTTTGTCGGTATCTTATTTCATATGTTTCCGGAAACATACGGAATCAGCATCTGACGATGCCTACTTCTACATGAACCGCCAATGACCCGCAACCTGCTTAAACACCAAACACAGATCAGGCAAAGCAGTCAAGGACTTAAAGCATTCGTGAGAATGTGCCGCAAGGCATCCTTGACGGCGTGAGACCGATCTGTAAAACAAGCCTGGCAGGTTGCGGTCCCTTGTATCCCGCATTAAATACATAGAGCTATTTCGGTAAAATCACTGTTCTTTTTTGCGCAGGCTCAGCACAACTATTGCCGCAAAAACAAGAAGTATGCCCGCTATTGCAACAGGGCCTACAGTCTCTCCCATTACGAAGAAACCGAAAAGTGTTGCAGCAGCAGGTTCGACCGTTGCAAGTACGGCTGCTTTGCCCGCTGTAGTCCTGTTAAGTCCCAAGGTGTAGAGAAGGAAAGGTATTACCGCAGTCACTACTGAGGTTAAGAGTACGAATCCGAACAGCGAGAGTTTGTTCTCGGCAGAAGAGATCTTATTTACGAGATCGGCAGGATTGGCAACAAAAATAGAACCGAAGCCCGCGATCAGGAATGTGTAACAGGTAACTGTAAATGTCGAATATTTCTTAAGTGCGAATGTTCCGAAAATGCTGTAAAGACCATAACCCAAACCTGAACCGAGTCCAACGAGAACACCGAAGACAGTAACCTTGCCGCCGAATCCCGACACAAGGACACAGCCTGCGAAAGCCAGAACGAGAGCTATTATTTTCTGCAAAGTTATCTTTTCCTTAAGGAAGATTATTGCGAGCACCATGACCCAGATAGGTGATGTATAAAGAAGGATGGCTGCTGTGGACATGGTCATTAAGCGAATCGCAGTAAAGTAGCAGCAGGTGAAAAAAAGGATGCTGACAAGGCCTAATGCAAGGAATAACGGTATGTCTTTTAAGCTGATCTTAAAGCCTTTGGGATCCTTTATGAGGAGTATTACGGCAAAGAGAATTCCTGCCATTGTAAGTCTTAAGCAGGCGACCTGGATCGATGTAAATCCGAGGTCGTTTAAGTGGCGCACGAAAATCCCCATGCTGCCCCAGAATAATCCCGCAATGATTATCAGTATGTTTCCTGTTATGCTTTTCGAGCTCTCCATAGAAAAGGATTATAACACGGAATTAAACTCTACGATGCGTGGGTAACAAGCAGAAGACTGCTGTGATATCTTGATAGCGTAAGGAGGCGGAAAGCTATGGATAAATACGTTACCGGAGCTGTGATAAGAAAGCTCCGTGAAGATAAGAAGATGACACAGGAAGAACTTGCGGAAAAAGTTTTCGTAAGCGGCAAGGCAGTAAGCAAATGGGAGACTGGTCAGGGCTTTCCGGATGTAAGTCTTATTGAGCCTCTCGCGAAGGCACTGGATATATCTGTGATCGAGCTTTTGTCGGGCGAAGACATTAAGAACTGCAACCGTTCTTCAAATATGTTAAGAGGCAAGTTCTATGTGTGTCCTGTTTGCGGAAATATTATACAGTCAGCAGGCGAGGCGGTCGTGAGCTGCTGCGGGATAACGCTGCCGCCTATAGAAGCGGACGCCTGGGATGAGGAGCATCAGATAAAAGTTGAGACAGTGGAAGACGAGTATTATGTTACAGTTGATCACCCTATGACAAAGGATCACTATATATCTTTTCTTGCGGCGGTTTCCGATCAGGGAGTTCAGTTTGTAAAGCTCTATCCGGAGGGCCCGTGCGAGACAAGGTTCCGGAAGTATTGCGTAAGGAAGATGTACGCATACTGCAACCGTCATGGCTTGTTCATGCTGAAAAATTAAGCAAAACTTAAGGTGATTACCCTATTTCTGCGCGAGATTCTTTAATGTCTGCCTAATATAATTAACGTAAGCCGGCTTATGGGGATAGGCCGGCAGAAAAAATATTAGGAGATGATAGGAATGTTATCTATACCGTTTATTTATGTAGCGGCAGTTTATACATTTATTTATCTGCTTGTAAGAGCAATTGTAAGCATCCGCAGTAAAAAGCTCGACTGGAAGCGCGAGAAGCTTCATATGCTGATGTATATAAATCTTCTGGTGATATTCAGTTTTACGTTCTCACCGCTGGTATTGGATACCGGCAGGATATTTGATTTCAGGGTAAACTTCATCCCGTTTTTGTATCTGACGGATTATGACAACAGTACTCACATGTATCTGAATGTTGCAGGAAATATCCTGATGTTTATTCCTACAGGAATACTGTTGCCGGTTCTTTATAAGCGTCTGGACAAAGCCTATAAAGTGGTGGGCACAGGCTTTCTGATCTCTTTAGCGATAGAGATCTTACAGCTTCCGTTCGCTGACAGGGCTTCTGATGTCGATGATCTTTTAATGAACACTTTCGGCGTGATAATAGGATACGTGTTATTTAGATTTGTACGCTCATTCCTCCGTGCGAAAAAGCAACCCACAAATGAAATATGTAAGATATAGTTGACATTGCGAAAAGAATAGTATACACTTCATGATAACAATACCCATGGAATGGGGATTCATGGAGGTGTACTTATGGATTATTTTAGAACGATCGGTCTTCCGATAGCTTTAGTGTTATTCGGAGCGGCAATTATTGTTGTGACGGTAATATCCTGCACAAATAAGAAATTCAAGGATACTAAGAAAGGTTCAGAGCAGGTTTACGATGAACGTCAGAAGGTCCTCAAGGGAACTGCATATAAGATAGCCTTTATCGTAACAGCTGCAACACTGGGCGTATGCGCATTATTCGACGGCATAATAGGTTCGTATTATCAGGATTTCCCTTCTGCGGTCCTGATGATATTCGCTGTTTTTTCCGGGATTACGTCCTTCAGCATTTACTGCATTTTCAAGGAGGCTTTCTTTAAGCTCGGACAGAACAGAAAAGGTTACATGCTCAGCAGCTTCATTATTATGGTGGCAAACATTCTTGGCATTATCAGCCGTTCCGGCATGGACCGCACATACATTGAACAAAAAATATTATTAGCTGACGCGCTTAACTTTTTTGCGGCACTGTTAATGGGAATTATTCTCGTAAGCCTTATAATTAAAGAGGCGATGAGCAAGAAGGAGACCGTCAATGAAGAATCTTAAGATGAAGGCTGCCCGCGCCGGCAAGGATCTGTCCCAGGAACAGCTTGCGGCAATGTGCAATGTCACGAGGCAGACGATAAGCGCGATCGAGAAAGGTGACTATAACCCGACGATCAATCTCTGCATTGCGATATGCAAGGCGCTCGATAAGACTTTAGATGAACTTTTCTGGGATCCGGAGTCGTGATAAACGTGAATAAGAGGATGTAAGCAGGGAATCCCGCTTTATATTGTTACGCTCCCGAATATTTAATATAATTTTTCAATGCAAAGTTGTAATTTTCAGGGAGTGATGACATGAAGAGAAAAGAGAATCCAGAACGCCGCGGTGAAGTCGAGAAGACACTTCTTGAATTAAGCGGTCTTGATCAGAAGGACCTTTTCGCGAAGTATGAGACTGACGAATATGGCCTTGATCCTGTGCAGGCGGCAGACAGACTTGAAGAGTATGGCAGGAACATCATTGATTTCGGCAAAGAGAAGAACCTTGCCGTACGTATTAAGGACGCAATAATCAATCCTTTCAACATCGTGCTCCTCGTAGTTGCGATGATCACATTTGTTACTGACGTCGTGCTTGCTGATGAACCGTCATTTGCAACGTTCATCATGCTCGTTGCCGTAATCATAATATCCGCGACGATCTCTTTTATTCAGGAAGAAAAGTCCAACAGTGCGGCCAAAAAGCTGCAGGGCATGATCACCACCAAGCTCGATGTCATCCGTAACGATGTCGAGATCGAGGTGGATATAGAAGAACTGGTTCCCGGCGACATCGTTAAGCTCGCATCAGGCGACATGATCCCCGGTGACGTCCGCTTCATTGAGACAAAGGACCTCTTCATTGACCAGTCCCAGCTCACAGGTGAGAGCAATCCCGTCGAGAAGTTCACGACAAGCGAGAAGGATGTCGGCGTCACAGACCTCGCAAACATCGGATTCATGGGATCCAATATCGTATCGGGAAGCGCGAAGGCGATCATCCTTACGACTGGCGGAGACACTTATTTCGGAAGCATGGCCAAGAGCCTTAACTCTTATGAGGAGAAGAGTGCTTTCGAGAAAAACCTTGATTCCGTAAGCAAACTCCTGATCCGCTTCATGCTGGTCACGGTTCCTGTAATCTTCATTGCAAACTTCATTACCAAGGGCAGGGGAGGCTGGCTCGAGTCCCTTATGTTCGGCATTACTATCGCAGTAGGTATCATGCCGGAGATGCTGCCTGTAATCATGAACTCTTCGCTTGCAAGGGGCGCTATCAACATGTCCCGCAAGAAGACGATCGTTAAGCGTCTTGGTGCTATCCAGACATTCGGTGAGATGGATGTTTTCTGTACAGATAAGACCGGTACGCTTACCCAGGACGAGATCATCCTCGAGAAATACATGGACGTTTTGGGAAGGGAAGACAAGCGTATCTTAAGGCACGCTTTCCTTAACAGCTATTTCCAGACAGGCCTTAAGAACCTCATGGATGTAGCGATCATTAACCGTGCAGACAAGGAA
Source organism: Clostridiales bacterium (assembly GCA_017509245.1). Lineage (GTDB taxonomy): Bacteria > Bacillota > Clostridia > Saccharofermentanales > Saccharofermentanaceae > Saccharofermentans. The sequence goes on from JAFWQC010000019.1 coordinate 40,564, forward strand.
GATCTAGGTTACCTTAAGGAAGCTTATGTAAGAGAAGACGAGATACCGTTCGACTTTTCGCGCCGCCGCATGAGCGTCGTGTTAAAGGACAAGAACGGCAAGCGCCAGCTCATCACGAAGGGTGCGGTCGAAGAGATCTTATCCATCTGCTCATATATCGAGATCGACGGCGAAGTTAAGGATATTACGGATGATCTTATTGCGAACGCGAAAAAGATAGCCGAGGAGAACAACCTCGAAGGTATCCGCGTTATAGCGGTAGCGCAGAAGAATAACGTTCACGGCGTCGATGTTTTCGGTGTTGAGGACGAGAGCGACATGGTGCTCATCGGTTTCGTCGGATTCTTGGATCCGCCGAAGGAATCTGCAGGCGAAGCTATCAATGCTTTAAGAAAGAACGGCGTCCGTACGATTGTACTTACAGGTGACTCTGAAGGCGTTGCGATCAACATCTGCGGCAGACTCGGTTTCTCAACGGAGATGTCGCTTACAGGTGCCAAGATCGAAGCAATGACTGATGACGAGTTAAAAGAGGCATGCGAGAAGTGCGATATCTTCTCCAAGCTCTCACCTTATCAGAAGCAGCGTGTAGTTAAGATGTTCCAGGCAAACGGCCACATCGTAGGCTACATGGGTGACGGCATCAACGACAGCTTGCCGCTAAAGCAGGCAGACATCGGAATTTCCGTTGATAACGCTGTTGATATCGCGAAGGAAGTTGCTGACATCATCCTGCTCGAGAAGGATCTCATGGTCCTTGATGAGGGCGTTGTTGAGGGAAGAAGCACATTTGCGAATATGTCCAAGTACCTGAAGATGTCCGTAAGCGGCAACTTCGGAAACATGTTCTCGGTTCTCATCGCGAGTATCTTCTTACTGTTCCTTCCTATGCTTCCCGTGCATATCCTTGTGCAGAACCTCTTAAATGACTTCGCACAGCTCGGTATGCCTTTCGACCATGTGGAATCGAAGTATATCGAGAAGCCCAAGAAGTGGGATCTTGGCGGCATCAAGGGCTTCATGGTATCGTTCGGACTTTTAAGTACCGTTCTTGACGTTCTGTGCTTCCTCGTGCTGTGGTTCGTATTCGGGTACAACAAACCCGAGCTGGCCGGCTACTTCCAGTGCGGCTGGTTCATGTTCGGCGTCATATCGCAGACGATGGTAATCCACACGATAAGGACTCCGAAGATCCCGTTCATAGGCGACAGGGCATCTATCCAGCTCACGCTGTCAACGCTTGCCGTCATTGCGGTTACGCTGATAATCGGATTTACGGGAATATCAACACTCTTTGACCTTCCTGCTATGCCTTTGAGCTACATGCTCTGGCTTGCTATCCTCATGATCGTTTACATGATCTTCGCGCAGCTCATGAAGGTCATATACATTAAGAGACATAAGGACTGGTACTGATATATGAGCAAAAAGACCGGATCAAAAGCAAAGAAAGCTCTTATCACCATTCTGGTGGTTCTTTTGGCACTCGTTGCCATTGTCTTCATCGGGGCAAGGATCTACTTCAGAGCACCCGTGAGTGCTTACTACAAGGCTTCCGAAAAGGCTTTTGTCATACCGGGTCTGTGGGACAACATGGTTCCGCAGGGTCTTGATTATGTTGCATCCACAGATACTTATCTTATCTGCGGGTACCAGAAGGACGGCTCATCTTCGCGCATCTACAGAGTTGACGGCAAGAGCGGTAAAGATTCCGGTTATGTTGTCATGGGAGATGAGACCGGCAACGGGATCAAGCCCCATGCAGGCGGTCTTGCTTCGTACGGTGAATATCTGTTTGTCGCAGGAGATGAGGATGCGAGCATCAATGTATATGCTCTGAATGATGTTCTTTCCGCAAACAGCGGAGATGTCGTTAAGAAGATCGGTGCATTCTCCACGAAGTTCGGAGGCGACAAGATCAACGTTGCATGGATCTGTTTTACCAATGACCGCATGATCGTTGGCGAATTCTACAGGGTTCCCAACTATCTGACACCTGAATCCCATTACTATACAGGCCCTTCCGGCGAAGAGAATCATGCGATAGCCGTTGCATACCGCTTAAGCGATGCCGAAGGCACTAACTGCGGTGTTGAGACACAGCCTTTTGAGGCATATTCACTTCCCGGTCTTGTCCAGGGCATGGCAGCGGAAGACGGAAAGATCTGGGTTTCAGAGTCTTACGGAACTGCGGTCTCAAACATCTGCTGCTACGATGTTTTCGGGAGCGCGGCAATAGGGACACTTAATACGGATAACGGTGAGATACCCGTATACACGCTCGACAAGAGCACGCTCATTAATACATACGACTTCCCGCCCATGGCAGAGGAGATAATCTTCGTCGACGGAAAGATCCTTACGATGTGTGAATCCGCTTCAATGAAGTACTTCTTCGGCAATCTCACGGGCGGCAGATGGTGCTACGCGACGGACGTCACCAAGCTCTCATAAAAGGGCATTTTCCCAAAGGTGATATAATATTATTTTAAAGCAATATTAAGGGAGATCTGAGATCTTGCGGAGCAAAGTATTTAAGAATATAAAGCTTTATCTGGTCTGTCTGCTTGTCGCTACGGCCTTTGCAGCTATTTATTCGACGTCCACAACACCCCTCATGAAGGACAACTGGGGGTGTGATTCCGCATTCTTCATCCTTGTCGGTCAGGGCATGACAAAGGGCCTTCTGCCTTACAGGGATTTCTTCGACATGAAGGGACCGTTCCTTTTCTTCCTGGAATTCATCGGACAGATGATCAGTTACGGCAGGACAGGTGCATTCATCATTCAATGCATTAACCTCTCAGTATGCCTTTATATCATCGGCAAGACGTCAGACATGTTCTCGTACAGGCTTATCTGGCTGCACAGGCTAGTTGCATTCCTGCCGGCACTTACGGTTGCCGTAATGACATTTGAGGGCGGTAATCTCACTGAGGAATTCTGCCTTCCGGTCATACTCCTGAGTCTTTATTTCTGTCTCAGGTATTTTAAGGAAACCGAGATAACGCACGAATATAAGCATCCTGTTATGTATTCGCTTTTCTACGGAGCTGCCGTCGGTTATATCTGTTTTATCAGGATAACCAATGCCGCGACGATAGGCGCTGTTCTTGTAACCGTTTTTCTGCTCCTTCTGAAAAAGAGGGAGTTCAAGAACGCTGCCCTCAATATCGTCATGACCGTTTTGGGGTTTTGCGCAACAGGTCTTATACCATGCCTTTTCTTCAACTCGAAAAAAATGCTTGCTGCGATGTTCAACCAGGTATTTGTCTTCGGAGTTAAGTATTCGTCAGAGACAGGCTTTGCGGTTAAACTTCTTAATGTCTTCATGACATACAAGTTCCTCCTCGTATTGCTTCTTTTGCCGCTCGCGGCAAGCATCATCTACCGCGAGAAATGGCACATGAAGTGTCTGAGCCTTTTCTCGGGCCTGCTTCTTCTTGTTGCGGTCACGATGGGAAATGCTTATACACATTATTTCATGCTCTTTATCCCTCACGTTGTTCTTGGCGTTTATATCGCATACAAGAACGGCGGCAAGGTCCTTAAAGTCAGGAAGAACATCATCTGTATTATCTGCTTTGCCGTCATGTTCTCATTGTCAGCCGTAAGGATAGTAAAGAGTACTGCAAAAGGCGCTTTCACGATATATGCTTATGCAACTGAGAATTCTGAAAGCCCCGCGCTCGAAAAGATCACGGACAAGCTCCGCACGATCCCTGCTGCAGCCGATTATCTGCCTGAAGCGAACAAGAATCCCTATGCACTCGATATCGCGTCACATATTCCTGAAAGGGAGAGAGGCAGTGTCTTCGGCTTTGGTGATGTTTACTGGTCAAGGTGGTACGGCGTAACAGGCACAATGCCTGCTTACAAATACATGGACTGGCAGCCGCATTACATCGAGCTGATGCCCGAGGTCGAGAAAGAGACAGCTTCCTGGGTCAGAAATGACGGCTCTTTGTGGATAGTTGTTCCGGCAAAGGATGAACCTATTTCGGATATGGTCTATGAGGCCATTGAATCCAATTACTATGTGGAATATACAAATGAGGAATACAAGCTCTACCGCAGAGCAGGCTGATCAGTTTTCCGGCGAATCGATATTTACTGCCTGAAGGTCTGAAAGACCTCTTTCGTCGTGGCTTGTGACGATGAGCAGACGGCCGTTTAACCGCCCGTTTATGAAGGAAATAGTTTTCGAGCGCGATGCATCATCAAGACCCGTAAAAGGCTCGTCCAGGATAACGCAGTCCGAATCGTGGAGCATGGCTCTTATTACCGCAAGCCTGCGCTTCATGCCGCCCGACAGTTCACCGGCCTTTTTGCTCAGTGAATCGGGAGGGAGGAGCTCTAAGACAGCCGAAGTTGCCTCGGTTATGGATATGTTCTCATTGACCGCCGTGACGTTGGTCAGTACAGTTTCCTTCTCAAACAGCCTGTTCTCCTGGAAGCATACCGCAAAGCGCGTATTATCAGGTACTCTGACTTCGCCCTCATCAGGATCTATAAGCCCTAATATAAGGCGTATGCATGTGGTCTTGCCGATTCCCGAAGGACCTTTGAGAAGATATTTTCCCTCATCGAAAACAGCGCTGAACGAATCCAGGACTTTATTCTCATCGAATGATTTGGTGACGTTTACGAGTTCTATCATTTGAGCACCTTCTTTACGATGAACGAGATGAGCTTCTCGACGAGGAAAGCGGAAAGCACGGCAACTAATGTCCACGCGAGCATCTCGGATGTCGCTAGATTGATCTTGGCCCTGTAAAGGCCGTTGCCGATGGATTTTAACGGCTGGCCTACCACCTCGGCCGTGATGCCGCCCCTGAATGCCATGCCTATTGCAAGAGATATTGCGCTTTTGATGTGCGGGGTAAGGGAAGGCAGGTAGATATATCTGATCTTCTTGGAAGTCTTCATCTGATAGACCTTCGCAAGCTCGAGCATCTTGGGATCTGTTACGAGAAGCCCTTCGAGAAGATTCTTATAGAAGATCGGGAAAGAGATTACTGCCGAAACTATTATCGTGACGTTTGAGCTTCCGGCCCAGATAAGGGCGATTATGATGAAGCTTACGACTGGTATCGACTTAATGACGGATACGAACGGCGAGAGGAATTCCTTTACGATGTTGATCCTGTAGCTGAGGAGTGCAAGGACAGAGCCGAGCAGTCCTCCCAAAAAGAATCCGAGCAGGATCTTGCCTGTGGTGATCCCGACTGACAGATAAAAAGATGGAGTTGCGCCAAAAGTAATCAGGGCTTCGACCGTCTCGACCGGACCTGACAGAAGAATGCTGTTATTGACGGCAAGTGCGAGCACCTGCCAGATAACGAGCCAGATCAAAACGATCAAAGTTGTCCTGATGTACTTCTTAGCTTTCATTTATCAACCTTTGAAATAGAAATCCTCGCCGGGGAGATTTCCGCCAACAGACTTGGGATCGTAGCCGTAGAGGACGTTAAGATATGCTTCAAGATTGCTCTTCAAGCTGTCGCCTGTAATGCATACGATATTGCAGTTGGGGATAGCCTTCTTTGCGAGAGGCTCCTTGCCGATGATCTCTTTCTCGACAACAAGAGCTGCCGTGGTATCAAGATCTGAGTTAGCGGAATTAACGCTTGCTTCATGCTCTGTGATAAATGTCTTAACAGCTTCCTTGTGATCTTTGAGGAAGTCATTTCTTACGATTGTAACGCCTGTTACCATGCCAAGGCCGTTTGTTAATGACTGCCATTCATTCTCGAGCGAGAATGCAACTGCTATAGCTTCGTTCTGTGCACATGCAACGGTAACGAAAGGCTGGGGCAGGACTGCAATCTGTGAAGGGTCTTCAGCAAGAAGTGCTGCCACTTCCGTTGATTCGGACTTGAACTCGATCTCGCAGTCTGTGATGCCGTTCTGATCAAGGAGATATCTCAATGAATACTCAGGTGTGGCACCCTGGCCTGTTGTGATGACTTTCTTGCCTGCAAGATCCTTGACGGAAGTAATGGAGCTGTCGCCCGTTACGCAGTAAAGAACGCCTAATGTGTTGATGTCTATTGCCGTGACGCCGCCTTCTGTCTTGTTGTAAAGAACGGAAGCGAGGTTGGCGGGAACAAGCGCGATATCTATGTCGCCTGATACGACTTTTGCGGTGATCTCATCAGGAGCTGATGACATTGTGAATTCATACTTGCCCTGTGATTCTCCCTTGGACGCTTTGTCCATAAGGTTAACGATACCGATTGTTGTGGGGCCCTTAAGAGAACCTACTCTGACGACTGTGTCGTCCTTCTTTGCTCCGCATCCTGCGAGCATGCCTAATGCGACTGCTGCTGAAAGGATTGCTGCGGTGATCTTATTTTTCATAAGATTTCCTTCTTTCTAATATAAAATCGCCATGATTATACACCCTTATCCCGATAATGAAATTCTGTTATATTATCTATACTGATGAAGTAACTTGATTTGGCAGAGGTTTATTATGTTCGATAAAATACCTGACATCTTATCTTTACTGGACAAAACGACCACATTGGGTCAGATCCTTGAACTCCTGATCTATGCGGTTATAGCGGCAATCGCCACAACGATAATCCTGCATATATACGGCAAGTTCGTAAAGAGCAAGCTCAAGGATAAGAAGAACCTCACCATCCGTTTCACCCAGAACATCATCAGAACTGCGATAATCCTTGTTGCGGTAATCTGGGTTCTCGTAAGCTCTACGGCAACCACGGATATCGGCAAGGTCCTCTTCCAGGGAACCGCGATAATCGGTGCGGTTGCAGGTCTTGCGGCACAGCCTGTATTAGGTGACTTCTTCAGCGGTATTGCGATCACGCTTAACAAGCCTTTTGAGATCGGAGACTGGATCGAACTTGAGAACGGTACTGCCGGTGTTGTAGCAGACATCACACCGAGGCATGTAGTTCTCAGAAGTCTGGGCACCGTGGATATCATTGTTCCCAACAGCAAGATCAATTCCCTTATGATCAGGGATACAAGCTTCAAAAAGTTAAGATCGGTCAGGATGGATTTTAATGTCGCATACGGAACTGACATTGAGAAAGCTTCCGAAGTTATAAAGAATGAAGTGATCAATTCGGAATTGACGGTTCCATCCGGAAAAGACAATGAGTACGGCCCTGTATTCTTCGATTCATTTGCAGACAGCAGCCTTGTGCTCTCAATGATCATCTACTTCAAGCAGAGCTCATCCGCCCTGCTCGTTAAGAGCGACATCAACAAGCGCGTCAACGACGCATTCATCAGAGAAGGCATCGAGATACCGTTCAACTACGTTAATGTTGTGATGAAGAACGAAGATTAAAGTATAACAATTTCTCCGTTAGCACCCGGAATATCTTTTATGATCTCACCGACAGAAGGAACTGTGATCTTCCCTGAAAGGGGGTTCTTGATGCTGAGTACGGGAGTTGTGATCTCCGCGTTGACATGGGATCTCTCGAATGCCAGGTCACATTCCTCCATGCGGCAGTTTATGAGATTTAAGTTCTTGCAGTAGCAGAATGGCTGGGTGCCCTTTATAGTGCAGTCTGTGAGCGTCATATTCTCTGAGTACCAGCCCATGTATTCGCCGTTTATTACCGTGTTTTTGATATTAACGTTTTTCGCGTGCCAGAAAGCATCTTTGGTGCTAAGGACGGAATTGCTCATCTCACAGTTCTCGACATACTGGAACGAGTATTTTCCCTTTAAAGTCAGGTTCTTGATGATGATGTCGGAAGACCTCATGAGGAAGTATTCGGATTCGACCGTTGTATCGCTCATTCCGAAGTATTTTATTGACCAGCCGAATTCGGGCGAGATGATCGAGGATGTTGTTATCAGGACATGTTTGCACTCGCGCAGGGCCTTGATGCCGTGAAGCTTGGAATCACGGATATTGATCAGGTCCGAATACCACATGGCGGCACGGCAGTTGCCTGTCATCTCGGATGATGAGATGTTGAGACCGCGGACGTGCCAGAGCGGGTATCTCAGGTTGAAATAAGAATTCAGGATCGTGACATTCGAGCTTTCCTTAAGAGCGCTCTCGCCGTCGGCAGGACCGTCAAAGCGGCAGTTTTTTACAGTTATGTCAGAGCTCCCGTAAAGAGCACGTTCCTCGTCCATCGTCTTGTTTTCGATAAGCATCTTGTTTACCTCGAACGGATCCTGCCCGCAAAATGTCTGTAGAAATGGGAAAATGTGTAACTGACACATCATTTATATCAGAATATCTAAACAAGTGGTAGTAAAATTATTGTAAAATTATCCATGACTAACCGGCAGGTCAGATTTTAAGGTGCAGATTTATGAAAAACAGAAGTGATATAGGCAAATCAGCAGAAGATTATCTTGAGGCTATGGTGATCCTCAAGGAAAAGAACGGCTATATCCGTTCGATCGACATTGCCGGTTTCCTTGGCGTTACCAAGCCGAGCGTAAGCAATGCAATGAAGCGCCTGCGTGAGGACGGATATATAGAGATGGAAAGCTCAGGGCGTATTACCGTGACTGATAAAGGCATGAAGATCGCCGACAAGATCTATACCCGTCACAAGAAGCTCACCGGTTTCTTTGTGGATCTGGGCGTTGACCCTGAGATTGCCGAAGCGGATGCATGCAAGATCGAACACGACCTTAGCGATGAGACATTTGAGGCGCTTTGCCGCTGCATAGACAGTTACGGTGGTGCCAATAAGTCAAAAAAGAAGTAGTTTTGTGTCACCAACTGATATATACCTATCAAGATACTGTGTTAGAATTATCACATAAATTTGTTATAAAAGGAGAGCACCCCTATGGCATGTTTTCTTGTACCTACGACTGAAGCAATCGTAACAACAGTAATCAAGCACACAGCTGACAAGAAAGGTTCTGACAATATCTTCATCAAGAAGATGAACTGGCTTAATACTATGCTCTGGGGCGGTTCCGCTCTCTTAGCTTTTGAGCACGTCTGGCACGGCGAAGTTACACCGTGGTTCCCTTTCCTCACAGCAGCAGCTAATGCGGAGGACGCAGCTGAGATGCTCCACGAGATGATGACGAGCGGCGTTGCAATGGCAATACTTGTCACGTTAGCGTGGGTCGTAATGGTCCTGGTATCACAGGCAGTCTCCAAGAAGAAGGCTCCCGCAGAAGCTAAGGCGAAGGCATAAGGGGGTATTCGGAAATGACATTACTTATCACGGTTTTCGCTGCAGTTATCACATCCATCCTCTGGTACAACTCCAAGGTTGACAGAAAGCTCGGCGTACTCGCCCTTATGTACTGGGGCGCTAGCCTCATGTGGCTTGTTGACGCAGTAGTTGAATACATCGAACTTGGCGCAGAGTTCTTTGAGCAGGCTCCCAAGGACATGATCAACGACGCATATCTCGGATTATCCGTAGTAGCTTTAGGCCTCGTTATCTGGTTCGTTATCCTTCTCGTTAAGGATCCCGAGGGCAAGGTCAAGGCAATGCTCGCAAAGTAACAAATGGAAATAACATCAGACATCAGAAACAAAGAAAACGCTCTGGTTGAGCGGATCAAGGCCGCCGGGAAACTGGCGGTCGCTTTTTCAGGCGGCGTAGATTCCACATATCTTCTGTATAAGGCACACCAGGTGCTTGGCGATGACTGCATTGCGGTTACGGTAAGATCCCAGGTTCTTGCAGAAGATGATTTCAACAGGACAGTGGAATTCTGCAAAGAGATCGGCGCGAAGCAGGAGATCATCGATTTTGATGTATTCTCAGTCGACAAGTTTGCAGAAAATCCCCCTGACAGATGCTACTACTGCAAGAATTATGATTTCGAAGGCATTAAGAGGGTGGCATCAGAGCATGGCATTACGGCAGTTGCAGACGGCAGCAATGTCGACGACACCGGCGATTACAGACCCGGCATGCGTGCCATGAAAGAATTAGGGATCATCAGCCTGTTAAAAGAATCGGGTCTTACGAAGAAAGATATCCGCGCCCTCTCGAAAGAAGCAGGCCTTGCCACCTGGGACATGCCCGCGGCAGCGTGCCTAGCGTCAAGATTTGTTTACGGCGAGAGGATAACAGCGGAGGGCCTTAAGAGGGTTGAGTTATCGGAGAAGTTCATCAGAGATCTCGGCTTTTCCGGAATCCGCGTAAGAGTTCACGGCGATCTGGCAAGGATCGAAGCATCACCTGATGATATCGCTTTATTGTCTTACAGCCGAACCAGAAAAGAGATCACCGATGAACTTAAAAAGCTTGGTTTCAGATACGTCACGCTGGATATGCAGGGCTACCGTATGGGCAGCATGAATGAAGCATTGGAAATTAAAAAGGCTGATCAGTAATGAGCGATACAAAAGACATCTTGGATAAGGTCGCAAGCGGCGAGATGACTCCCGAAGAAGCAGAGCTTCAGCTTAAGATGAAGCCCTTTGTCGACCTGGGCTTTGCAAAGCCTGATCTCCACAGAGGAATGCGTCAGGGCGTTCCCGAGGTCATCTTCGGCCAAGGCAAGACACCTGAGCAGATTGATGCCATTACGAAGAGCCTCCTTGAGGCAGGGCAGAAGACAGTCCTTATCACGAGATTATCAGCAGAGAAGGTGTCAGCTCTTACGACTCCCATTAAGTATTACGATGTCGCCAGGATAGGCGTCGCAGGGGTTATCCCTGAGCCATCCGCCAAGGGCACGATAGTAATTGCCACAGCCGGTACTTCAGATCTTCCTGTGGCAGAAGAAGCCGCGGTTACGGCAGAGCTTCTCGGCAATAAAGTAGAGCGCGTTTACGATGTTGGAGTATCAGGCCTTCACCGTCTTCTTGCACAGAAGGAAAAGCTCATGAGCGCAAGCGTCATCATCGCCGTTGCAGGCATGGAAGGTGCTCTTGCGAGCGTTATCGGAGGTCTTGTGGACTGCCCTGTTATAGCGGTTCCCACGAGCGTCGGATATGGTGCATCTTTTGAGGGAATTACGGCACTCCTTGCCATGCTCAATTCATGCGCAAGCGGTGTCACAGTAGTTAATATCGATAACGGCTTTGGTGCAGGATATTCCGCAAGCATGATCAACCATATCGGAGGTTAAACATGAAGACTCTTTATATCGAATGCAATATGGGTGCGGCAGGTGACATGCTCCTTGCATCTCTTGCCGAGCTCACGGGCGACGTTAAAGCCTGTGAGGAAAAGCTTAATTCGCTTGGTATTCCTGACGTTACATATGAATTCGAAAAGAGCGTCAAATGCGGAATCGAAGGCACGCACGCGCATGTTATTGTTCACGGTGTGGAAGAAGATGAACACATGCATGAGCATGGTGAGCACCATCATGAACATGAGCACGAACACGCGGAGCACGATCATCATCACGAACATGAACACCACCATCACCATACTCACATGAGTGATATAGAGAACATCATTAACGGCCTTAACGTGTCTGATAAGGTCAAGGCAGACGCTCTCGCTGTATACGGCCTGATAGCTGAAGCTGAGAGCAGGGCACACGGAAAGCCCGTAACGGATATCCATTTCCATGAAGTAGGTACCATGGATGCAGTGGCAGATATCACCGGCGTCTGCGTTCTTCTGGAGCAGCTCGCTCCCGAAAAGATCATCGTATCTCCGCTTGCAACGGGATATGGCCAGGTCAGGTGTGCGCACGGAATCCTTCCGGTTCCCGCTCCTGCAACCGCAGGCATAATCGAAGGAATTCCGACCTACAGCGGTGATGTCGAAGGAGAGCTTCTTACGCCTACAGGCGCGGCACTGCTCAAACACTTTGCCGGAAGCTTCGGTCCAAGACCTGTAATGACAATTGAGAAGATCGGTTACGGCATGGGCAGAAAAGATTTTGCAAAGGCAAATATGCTGAGGACCTTCATCGGAAGCGAGGAAGGTGAAGGCGATAAGGTCATAGAACTCAAGTTCAATGTCGATGACATGACGGGCGAAGAGACCGGATATGCAACAGGTGTGTTGATGGAAAACGGCGCCCTCGATGTTTTCACGACGCCGGTCTTCATGAAGAAGAACCGTCCGGGGATCCTTTTCACGGTGCTCGTAAAGCCTGAGGACAAGGAGAAATTCGCAAGACTTATTTTCGAGAACACCACAACGATCGGAATCAGATATAACGCCATGGACAGGTTCAAGCTCGCCAGGCGTGAAGAGAAGGTAATGACAAAGTACGGCGAAATCAGGGTCAAGGTATCGGAAGGTTTCGGAGTTACGAAGGCCAAGCCTGAATACGATAACGTATCTGAGGCCGCAGATAAGGAATAAGGAGAGAGAAAATGCCACATTCATCAGGAGGCGGATCACACAGCGGCGGAAGCCACAGCAGCAGTTCAAGCAGTTCTTCAGGCGGCAGAAGCGGCGGTTCCGGAAGCTCAAGACGCACCTCAAACCAGCCGTTTAAAGGTGCTTCGAGATATCTTTACTACAAGGATCAGAAGCCGTATTTCATCTATTCCAATTACGATATCCGCAAGAGGAATATGTCGTCATTTGTTGTAACGCTTGCCGCTTGCATTGGTTTTTTCCTGCCCTTCCTGATCGGAATGATATTTGGAATGGCATTGTCGTTCCATAAGCCGGAGAAGATCAATTATGGACCTAAAAATCCGGAGTTTGTGATCGAGGACAATCTCGGTATTTTCGAGAACCCGGAAAAACTTGAAGGATCCATGAAGGATTTTTATAAGACGACGGGCATTGTTCCCGCTGTTATTACAGTGACCAACGAGACCTGGAATGTGAATTACACCAGTCTCGAAAATTATGCCTACGACGTATACGTAAACCGTTTCCCCGACGAGAACCACTGGCTCATCGTTTACTCCGAAGAGATCAGGGAGGACGGTTTTAACGACTGGTACTGGGAGGGCATGCAGGGCGACAACACTGATCCTGTGCTGACACAAAAGCATGCCGATGATTTTACCGAAGCACTTCATAAGCGTCTTTCACAGCGCGAAAAGTATTCCGTTGACGATGCGATCGCCATCACATTCGATGAATACGGTCCCAGGATGATGGAGATGAGCTTTGAAACGGCACAATTCGTCATCTGCCTCATAGCATTTATTGTCCTGTCACTTATCGCAGCCGGCCTTATCGTGTCATCGATCAAGCAAAGCAAAGTGCCTGAGGAGTACAAGGACGCGAAGCTCTGCGATCTTACGGAGGTCTACCAGGAGGCGTGCAGCTTCTGCGGCGGCATCTACATTATCGGCATGCACACCGAATGCCCGCACTGCGGCGCAGCCGTCCCGCCTCATCACTACATCAAGGATGACCAGGGCAATATTGTTCAGCTGATGTAGAGCGTGCTTTGTGTGGGAGTTTCCGTCCGCGGGAGGGAAGTGTTTTCCGTCCGGCAAGGCTTTGGCGATCAGATTTCAGTGCTTTGTGTGGGTTTGATGTCCTTCTGCCAGAGGCTTGTATCTTAAAATCGGGAAAATCTTGATTTTAAGATACTTTGGAGCCTTCCCCGTATCTTAAAATGGCGAAAATTCTGAATTTAAGATATTTTCGCGCCTTGCTGGCCCCGCCCGATATCATAAAATGCGAAAAAACAAGCAATTTGTTGCATTGAAGAGCCTCGCCTGTATCATAAAATCGCGAAAATTCGGCTTTTATGATATTTTCGAGCTCGCGCGTATCACAAAATGGCAAAAAACAAGCAATTTGTTGCATTGAAGCCCCCTTCCGGTATCACAAAACCTCGAAAATTAAGGATTTTATGACACCGCCCCCTGATTTGCCCCCGCATCACCTCAAATACCCCCAATACCCCAAATACACAAAATATCCCCAATAAACCAAACAAAATTAAGACGGTGCCGCAATAAATGCATTGAACACCCAAAGTTTGTTCAACTTTTGGGGTTCGCCGCAATAAACGGCACCGCCTTTACCATATAACCCAAAAACCGGTTTTATGCCGGAGTGAACTCTATTCCGTATACAGTGATCTTTGCGATGTTGTCAATATCCACGAGGCGGTTGAACAACGCGGTATAGCCGTGGCCTTCGCTGTTTCCGCAGATATAAGCGCGGTTATCTATAGTGCCGTTGTACACAAGATACTCCGAACCGTCTTTGTAAGTGATAGTTACCCAACGGTTGCCATCGTAGCAGTCAGGTGCACCAAGCGCCTCAAGATCCGTTGTTAATACGCTGCTCGTCGGATTGAACGTCATGGAGATCGGTGAGACTACGATCTGATCACCTGAAGAATTTACGAATGATTTTGTATCAAGCTCGGCTGCGACAGGAATCTTTAATTCTTTTTCATCCTTGACCAAAGTATCCCAGTCACTTCCGTCGGGAGCCAGGTTATCTCTGTTTTCCTCGAGGTACTTCTCAAGATCTCTTCTGGACATGATGGCCTGTTCGGCATACATTGTCAGCTGGTCTTCGAGAGACGGGCCGTAAGTACCGTCTTCTTCGATCATATAATCGATGCAGTAAACTTTGGTGTTTGTGGAACGCTCAATATCGACCCATGTCTTGCCGTGCGCTTCAAGGAAGCCGAATAGTGTGTCTGAATCCGGGTTGTCCGTGGCGCCCTTTGCCTCATTGTCTAAAGAACTGAAGCTGAGGCAGTCAACGCCGTTCGGATTTTCGATCGAGTAAGATACGATAACTGACATGCCGTCATGTACGACGGATTCGATCGTAAAAGTGTTGTCGCCGACCGTGAAGGAGACAGGCTCTGTCGTCATTCTGTTTCCTATGAGGCGCTCAGCCAGTTCAGGATCTGCTTCAACATATTCGACTGCCGGATAAGTTATTTCGTAATGGGTTTCGTAGGTTTCGCCGTCTCTTCCGGACTTGACCTCATTGACAAATATCACGTGGCTTTCTATGTTTTCTTTACCTTCGTTGCCCCAGATCCTGTTAAATAATTCTCCGCCGGTTGCCGCGTTGACCGCGAATGGCGCTGCCACAACGAGAGCAGCTGCTGCCACTGCGATCTTAACCCCTAATTTGCTGACTTTTGCTTTATGTGATGCGTTATTCATTATCGTTTCCTTTCCCGCCAAGTATCTTGAGGAGAAAACGTGATCTTCGACTCCATCAGTGATGTGGTCGAATTCCTCAATACTTATATCTTTTATATGGCGGTCGAATTTATCGTTAGTATTTGTGTTCATAAGCATTCTCCCTTGTTAAGATTTCCCCTCTGCGAAATGGTTCCCGCTGCCTTCTCTGCCCATAGCCTCACGCATCATCTTCCTGGCCCTTTCATAGCGTTTCCTTACATTTGCCTCTGTGATGTTAAGAAGTCCTGCAGTCTCGGCAACCGTGTAATCTTTAACAACAAGGCAGTACACGACGTCACTGTATTTCTTGGGCAGGGAACTCATAAGCGGTGTGCAGTAAGTCTCCCGGTCCTCTGTTCTGTCTTCTTCAATGATCCTGTTGTCACATATTGATTCGAGGTCGTCGGAAAAGCTTAAGATCTTATTCTCGCTGTTTCTTTTGTTATAGATGTTGATCGAAGCATTTCTTATGACTGTTATGATGTATCTCTTGCAGTCATCCGAACCGGCATCCTTGAAGAACACCTTATGCCTTATGAGCTGCAGGAATGCATCCTGCACCGCATCTTCGGCGAGTGTTTCATCATGAAGTACCGACAGTGCCACACGGTACATTTTCTGCTCGTAAAGCTCATAGCATTTCTCAATGAATCTGATCTGTTGTGACGGCAGCGCCATTAACATGTCTCCTTGTTGTTCCTGTAAGGCCGTCGGGATCCCTTATCAGGCCTTACACCCTATATAACAAATCGAAAATGCGATCTGTGACAAAATTTTTCTAAATGATTTATATACTACATCTTCGGTGTTTTTGGGGGAAAATGTATCCCAAATTAGGTTTTTTATGGATTTGGGATGTTTTTCCCCGCGTTCATATCATAAAACGCGAACATTCAAGGCATTTATGATATTTTTTCCCGCGTTCGTATCATAAAACGCGAATATTCGAGGCATTCGCGATATTTTAGAACCCCGTTCGTATCATAAAAGTCCGATTTTTTAGGAATTTGTGATACCCCTCAAAACAGGCCTCATTCCCGCCCGTCTCATTTTCGGGCGCGCGAAAAAAAATTTTCCATAAACCTATTGACATAGTGGGTAATAGCGTTTATGATATGCGAAAATTCTTATGAGAGAGGAGGACGGAAGTTATGTACGACCGTAAGTTCTATTTCCAGTCATTAGTTCGCAGTAACTTCCGTTGTGGACGAATGTGTTGTTCTTGTTCAAACAGCCGCTGTTCCGACAGCACAACTATAACTATTTGAATTAAGAAAGGAATAACACAATTATGTCTAACTATAAATTTGAAACTCTCCAGCTCCACGTAGGCCAGGAACAACCCGATCCCGCATCCGATGCACGCGCAGTGCCGATCTACGCAACAACTTCATATGTTTTCCATAACTCAGCTCACGCAGAAGCACGCTTTGGTCTTGCTGATGCAGGCAACATCTACGGAAGACTTACAAACTCCACACAGGGCGTTTTCGAAGATCGTATCGCAGCACTTGAAGGCGGCGTTGCAGGACTCGCAGTAGCATCCGGCGCAGCAGCAATCACTTATGTTATCGAAGCTCTCGCAGTAAAGGGCGAGCACATCGTAGCCCAGAAGACGATCTACGGTGGTTCAGAGAACCTTCTTGCTCACACACTCCCTCTTTATGGTATTGAAACAACATTCGTTAATATCCATGATCTGGACGAGGTAAAGGCTGCCATCAGACCTAACACAAAGGCTCTCTACATTGAGACACTGGGCAATCCTTCATCTGATATCCCGGATATCGCAGAGCTTGCAAAGATCGCTCACGCAGCAGGCATCCCGCTCGTCATCGATAACACATTCGGTACACCTTACCTTATCAGACCTATCGAATACGGCGCAGATATCGTAGTTCATTCAGCAACAAAGTTCATCGGCGGCCACGGCACGACATTGGGCGGCGTTATCGTTGATTCAGGCAACTTCGACTGGGCAGCTTCCGGCAAGTATCCCTGGATCTCAGAACCCAACCCGAGCTATCACGGCGTTAAGTTTACAGAAGCTGCAGGCAAGGCTGCATTCGCCGTATACATCAGAGCAATCCTTCTGAGAGATACAGGTTCATCTATCTCACCTTTCGCAGCATTCCTTCTCCTTCAGGGCACAGAGACACTCTCATTAAGAGTAGAGCGTCACATTGAGAACACAAATAAAGTGTTAGAATATCTCAAGAACCACCCGAAGGTAGCAAAGGTAAATCACCCTGCTCTCGTTGATCACCCTGATCACGAAGTATACAAGAAGTACTTCCCGAACGGCGGCGGATCCATCTTCACATTCGACATCAAGGGCGGCAAGGAAGAAGCATTTAAGTTCATCGACAACCTGGAGATCTTCTCACTTCTCGCAAACGTTGCAGACGTTAAGAGCCTTGTTATTCACCCGGCAAGCACGACACACTCACAGCTTTCCGAGGAAGAGCTTAACAGCGTAGGCATCTACCAGAGCACGATCCGTCTGTCCATCGGTACAGAGCACATTGATGACATCATTGCAGACCTCGAGAAGGGC
This sequence comes from Clostridiales bacterium, assembly GCA_017509245.1. GTDB lineage: Bacteria > Bacillota > Clostridia > Saccharofermentanales > Saccharofermentanaceae > Saccharofermentans. The sequence continues at coordinate 58,149 of JAFWQC010000019.1, forward strand.
TTTGCTGCAATCTGATCTCATATTCAGCAACAAAAACAATAACCACTTAGCAGTCATACGGGAGGATTAATTATGACTAAGATCTATACATCAGCAGACCAACTTATCGGCAAGACACCGCTTCTTGAACTTACACACCTCGAAAAGGCTTTGGGCCTTGAAGCAAAGCTCGTTGCAAAGCTTGAATACTTCAACCCCGCAGGAAGCGTTAAGGACAGAATCGCAAAGGCGATCATCGAAGACGCGGAAGCTTCCGGCAGACTTAAGGAAGGCAGCGTAATCATCGAGCCTACCAGCGGAAACACCGGTATCGGTCTTGCATCCGTAGCAGCTGCTAAGGGTTACCGCTTGATCATCACAATGCCTGAGACCATGAGCGTCGAGAGAAGACAGCTTATCAAGGCTTACGGCGCAGAGCTGGTTCTCACAGAGGGCGCAAAGGGAATGAAGGGTGCGATCGCCAAGGCAGAGGAACTCCAGGCTGAGATCCCGGGCAGCATCATCGCAGGCCAGTTCATTAACCCCGCAAATCCGAAGGCTCATAAAGAGACTACAGGTCCTGAAATCTGGGAAGACACAGACGGCGAAGTTGATATCTTCGTTGCAGGCGTAGGCACAGGCGGAACAGTTACAGGTGTCGGCGAATATCTTAAGGAGCAGAAGGCTTCCGTTAAGGTCGTAGCTGTTGAGCCTGCTGATTCTCCCGTTTTGAGTAAGGGCACTGCCGGCAGCCACAAGATCCAGGGTATCGGCGCAGGCTTCGTACCCGAGGTCCTCAACACAGGCATTTACGATGAGATCATCCCCGTTGCAAATGAAGATGCATTCGCAACAGGCAAGCTCTTAGGCAAGAGCGAAGGCGTACTCGTAGGTATCTCTTCCGGTGCAGCTCTCTGGGCAGCTATCGAGCTCGCAAAGCGTCCCGAGAACAAGGGCAAGACGATCGTCGCATTGCTCCCTGACACAGGTGACAGATATCTCTCAACACCATTATTCCAGGATTAATTTAAATAGAAATATGCCATAAAAAACCAAAGCGTCCGTCCCCTTAAGGGCGGACGTTTTGCATGGGATGATGACTGTTTTGCCGGAAGTCATATTTTCGCGCGCTCGAAAATAAAATTTCCACCACTTTAAAACAGAAATGCTCAAAATCGTTTGCTATAATGCAAGCATAAATCCACCCGGGAGGTGCTGCTATGAGTATTGACGTGAGCAAGATGCCCAAGATCGGTTTTGGTCTTATGAGACTGCCTGAAACAGATGGTGTCATTGATCTTGATAAGGTATGCAGGATGGTCGACAGTTATCTCGATGCCGGGTTTAACTATTTTGATACTGCCTACGTATATCACGGCGGCAACTCCGAGAAGACTGTTAAGGAAGCTATCGTGAAGCGCCATCCGAGAGAATCTTTTACCATTGCGACAAAGCTTCCCGCGTGGAGCATCCATTCCTTTGAAGACAGGGATAAGATCTTCGAAGAGCAGATGGAAAGATGCGGAGTCGATTACTTTGATTTCTATCTCCTCCATAGCATTGAGGACGGCAACAACTACGATACATATGTAAAGTACGACTGCTTCAACTGGGGTGTCCAGAAGAGGGCTGAGGGCAAGATAAAGCACTTCGGTTTCTCATTCCACGGCACACCGGAGCTCCTCGTTGAGATCCTCGACAATCATCCCGAGATCGAGTTCGTACAGATCCAGCTCAACTATGCGGACTGGGACAATCCGCTCGTTCATTCCGGCGAGCTTTATAAGATCCTTTCAGAGAGGAACATTCCGATCATCGTCATGGAACCATGCAAGGGCGGCAAGCTCGCAAACCACGATGACGAGTGCACTGAGATCTTAAAGAGTGTGCGTCCTGATAAGTCCGTTGCTTCGTGGGCTTTCCGTTTTGTCGGAAGCCTTCCCGGAGTAACAACAATCCTGAGCGGCATGACCACTCAGGCGCAGATGGAAGACAACATGAATACTTTCCAGAATTTCGAGCCGCTGTCTGATGAAGAGCGCGCGGCGATCGACAAGGTCACCGAAGTCATGTTCCGCGTCGAGCAGGTCGGCTGCACAGCCTGCAGATACTGCGTTGACGGGTGCCCCATGAGCATCAGTATCCCCGACATCATCAGTGCGATCAACACAAAGCGTAAGTTCCCGGGTGACATGAGACCGCAGTTTTTCTACAACGGTCTGGTCGCAAGAGACGGCAACGGCAAAGCTTCCGACTGCATTGAGTGCGGTCAGTGCGAAGGCGTCTGCCCCCAGCACCTGCCCATCATCACGATCCTCAAGGAAGGCGTGGAGAAATTCGAAGCGCAGGGGTGATCAGATACATAAATTCATAGAAAAGGCCGGCAACACCAACGACGGCCTGGTTACGAAATGGTGACGAGATTGGCCGTTTTTCATCACCATTTTCGTCTTATAAAGTCTTAAGAAACTCTTTTACCGCGCGCGAAAACTCGTGCGGCTTGTCAGTCTGCACCGCATGCCCCGCGCCGTCGATCAGGAGATGATCCGCGCCGATCTTATCGGCATATTCGGCCATGAGCACATAAGAGCAGGTCCAGTCGTTCGCGCCGGAGATAAAGTACACGGGCACTTTGTAGTCAGTCTGCGATGACAGGTCAATGATATTGCTCGTAAAGACGAGCTCGATGCCGACCTCCTGAACGACTTCCGGGAAAGCCATCTTAAAGTGCCATCTGACATCATCTGTTGCAAGATACGGCGAAGTGGCCGCAGCGAGATAAATATCTGACGAATCCTGCTCAGGATGGTATGTCCTGCAGTAAGACATGATCTGGTCGTGGTTGTAGACCGAAGGGTCTTCGAGATAATCCTTGTAGGCGAGCTCCATGTATGTCGTGTCGTCGCCTGCAGCTTTTGCCAGAGCGAGCGCGTCTTCATATTCGGTATCAAGTGACTTCTTCGCGTTTACGAACTGCCCGACGCCTATGTAGGCGGCGACTTTCCGGGGGTGCTCATAAACATATCTTGCACCGAGTATCGTTCCGTAAGAATGTCCCATGATTATGATCTTATCCTGACCGAACCTGTCGCAGAGATAGTCGACCATTTCCTCGACATCCATCAATGCCTGATCGAAGGAGATGGTGTCCTTGGCGATGTCCGGATTGGCAAAATACGTTCTTCCGCAGCCTCTCTGATCCCAGCACACGAAGGTGTAGTCGTCTAAAAGATCGTTAGCGTATGTATAGGAGAGGAACCCGTCGGGAGTCATCGGTCCGCCGTGAAGGAATAAGATCACGGGATTTGTCTTATCCTTTCCGCGGATGGAGATGAACTGCTGCGTTCCGTGGATGTCTACATAAGTCTGCTCGTCAATTCCCGTGGAAGGGTTGATGAAGCATGACAGATAGTTGATGTTCCTTTTAGCGACAAGGAATACGGATATCCCGACGATAATGAACACGGGGATGGCAACCATTACCTGGATCACTGCAAGAACGATCTTTAAGGTTTTGCTCTTTTGGGAGGTAATGCCTGCCATCTTTTTATGCTGCATGTGGATGCCGATGTGGCCGATGCCCATTATGACGGAAGCAATGATAAGGAAGATGTTTGATGCGTAGATTCCGAGAAAGAAGAATGCGATGACGGGCATGGATGCGCCTGCCACGGGGAAGCCTGCGATAGACGAATACATGTCGGAGAGAGTTTTCGCGCTCCTGAAATATCTTATCCAGTAGATCTCATAGAGGACCATCGCGGCGAACGATAAGATGAGCCAGCCGAGCCACCAGGAGCCCGGGCGGATGTTGGTGTCCTTGAAGATCAGTGCGAGACATGTGAGAAGCACTTCGCCCGCGCGCTCAAAAGCAAGAAGGACCTTACTCTCTTTTTTCGCGTCCTCCTCATAACCCTTAGGCTGGTTTTTGGCCCAGATACCGTTGGGCACGAACAGCATTATGAGGTAGATGAGTCCGACGTATGAGAAACCGAAATGGATCATATCTAAATCTCCCTTGATTATTCCGTTGCCTATTATAACAGTTTTTCGGAAGTGCCCGAAAAAATATAGCAAAACGGGCATTTTCGGGGTTAACAAACACACTTTAGCGTGATAGAATTTCGGACGGGGAGAATCTCCCCAATCCCATTTATAAAGTGAGGTGAATACGGTGGACGCTGGTGACAGTTGCGACAAACGGGGGAAACGTGGCCGAAATATCCTTTGTTCCTTAAAGCGCCAGGCGATGACCGTATCGGACCTTAAGGATTAAATGATGTATCGACACCTCTGTTTGCCAAAGCAAAAGCAGAGGTTTTTTGTTCCCGTCGTTTGTTTATCTTTTAGGAGGGAAACAAATGGCAGAGAAAGAGATAAGAAGAGATTATCAGGACGAGATAATCTCGATCATAAGGGGTAACGATTCCCCGAGGGTAATTCATTACAAACTGGAAGATTATCACGCAAGTGATATTGCTCAGATCCTTGAAGAGCTTGACGATAAAGAGCGCAAGAAATTCTTCAGAGTCTGCGGCAAGACTTTGCTTGCGGAAGCATTCGAGTGCCTGGAGGAAGACCAGGTAAGTGCTTACATCGGCGAGATGGATATAAGACGTGCTGCGGCAGTCATCTCGGAACTTGAGACCGACACGGCAGCTAACGTTTTGAGAGAGCTCGAGAAGGAGAGAAGAGGTCTCATCATCGAAGCACTCGATACCGAGGTCAGGCAGGAGATCAGCATCATCGCATCCTATGATGAGGATGAGATCGGTTCAAGGATGACCGCCAACTTCATCAAGATCGGTCTGGATCTCACTGTAAAGCAGGCCATGACTGAGCTTGTCACCCAGGCGGAAGAGAACGACAACATCTCGACGCTCTTTGTCGAAGATGATGAGGGGTTGTTCTACGGCGCGCTTACATTAAAGGATCTTATCACAGCAAGGAGCACGACTGACTTAAACACTTTGATAGTCACGTCGTTCCCTTATGTTTATGCTAACGAGCAGATCGATGACTGTATCGAGAAGCTCAAGGATTATTCGGAGGACTTGATCCCTGTCCTTAACGAGGACAACAAGATACTCGGAGTTATCACATCACAAAGCATCGTCGAAGTAGTCGATGATGAGCTCGGTGAAGACTACGTTAAGTTCGCCGGCCTCATTGCAGAGGAAGATATCAAGGAACCTCTGGGCGAGAGCATCAAGAAGAGAATGCCGTGGCTCCTTATCCTGTTATGTCTCGGCATGCTCGTATCAAGCTTTGTAGGTATTTTCGAGGGGATCATCGCTCACCTGACGATAATCATGGCATTCCAGACATTGATCCTGGACATGGCAGGTAACGTGGGCACACAGTCGCTCGCTGTCACGATCAGGGTTCTGACTGATGAGAATCTGACTGCCGGGCAGAAGTTCAAGCTCGTATTCAAGGAAGCAAGAGTCGGTCTTTCAGTCGGTCTCATTCTGGGAATTGCTTCGATAATCCTGATCGGCGTATATCTGATGGTCATAAAGCAAAGAGAGCCCGTATTTGCTTTTGCAGTAAGCGGATGCATCGGCGTAGCGCTCCTCGTATCCATGATCTGTTCGAGCATCATCGGCACCCTGATCCCGTTGTTCTTCAAGCGGATCAAGATCGACCCCGCCGTTGCGTCAGGCCCCCTGATCACAACACTCAACGACCTTGTCGCTGTAGCGTGCTATTACGGAATCAGCTGGATATTGCTGATCAATGTGCTGAACTTCTGAAGAATACGGCTATGTAACAGTGTTAAATGCGCTCAGAATTCCAGCGCATATACATAATCGTCCATGTAAAAGCCGTTGCCGATGTCGTTCTTCTCAAGCCACGCCACCGTGAAGCCAAGCTTCTCATAAATATACTTGGAATCATTATTCTTGTTTACATTGAGCTCGATCCTGTTAAGGCCGAGCTCTTTTGCTTTGGTCTTTAAATATTCCATCATCGTTCTCGAAAATCCCTTGCCCCGCATATCCTTGTACAGGTAGAACTTGCTCAAATAGAGGGCATTGTCCCTTATATAAAAAGCCATGAATCCGGCATTCCTGCCGCCCTCTTTTACGAAGCAGTATTCATATCCGTGCTCTAACTGTCCCGCGATGGCTTCTTCCGACTGGAACATCCTGAGCATGTAATCATTCTGCTCTTTGCCTATTATAGGATCGTAGTGTTCACGCACGATGGCGGTCGCCATATCAGACATTTCCTTTATTGCATCCTTATCAGCGGGATCGAGCTTTATAAATTCCATAAGAATTCCCCTTTGCTTCTTTTCGAGAATACAATAATGATACACATAAAATCATAGTATAATAGTATGAATTCAAGGATCGGAGGAACATACATGAAACACGTGACATTCAGCCCCAAGGGCGTGTGCGCAATGCAGATAGATTTTGATGTCGAGGACGGAAAGCTTCATAACGTTCAGTTCATCGGCGGTTGCAACGGCAACTTAAAGGCCATCGGAAGACTCGTTGAAGGCAAGGATGCCAGGGAAGTTGCGGATATCTTAAGAGGCAACACCTGCGGCATGAAGGGCACCTCATGCGCAGACCAGTTTGCAAAAGCGATCGACGCGAACGCAATCTGAAGAACGAATACAGATCAGAATATAAGTCCCGGACTTAAGGCGGTCCGGGACTTTGTTTTTTTATCATTTCTCCGCGCGCGAAAAGCCGTCTTCTTCGGCGCCCGGCTTTTACACCCCGAAAAAGTCAGACGGCTGCCTGCCCGACCCCGCCTGGTGCTGTCACCGGTCAATAATTCCGGTATTTTTTCCGGCTATAGCCGGAACTTTTACCGGAAAAACGGTTGCTTTATTTATTTGCTGTATAAGTGGTGACGTTCAGCACTGTCTCACCGTCGATCTGGAGTGCGACAGGGCGGTCAAACGTGACGGTGATATTATGGCCCGTGATAATCTGAACGACATCTTTGTGGTCTATATGCTTGCCCTTGAAGATGGAAGGGAAGATGGCGAGAGTTTTGATTTTGCCGCTTCCGTAGAATACAAGCAATGACAGAAGATGCTCATCGCCGAGTCTGTCCTGGCCGGGGGTGGCGATCATGCCGCCGCCATAGTAACGGCCGTTCATTGATGGAGCGAGCCAGACCTTTTTGAAAGCGAGATCCCTGTTGTCGACCTCGATCTTCGCGCAGGTCGGTTTGTAGTGGAAGAGAAGGCCTTTGATCGCAATACCGGCATAATTGATCTTCTTATTGCCTGCCTCACGCATCTCATCGCCGACCTCGCAGCAGTAGCCGTCGATGCCGTAGCCGATGCCGTTTAAGAAGCGGCGCTTCATTCCGTTGACTTCAACGAAGGGAAGATCTTTCAAGTATTTCTCGATTCTTTCGGGACCGTCTTCTGCCGTCTTGCCAAGGTCGTTCCAGAAGTCATTTCCGCTTCCTGTCGGGTAGTAATAGAGGGGGTTCTCATATGTCATTCCCTCTGTGTCATTGATGAAGTGATTGAGAGTGCCGTCGCCGCCGCAGAGGATGATCTCATCATCTTCTTTCAGACCTGCAAAGAAACTGTTGTAATCCGTGATCTTTCTCACGTCCTCGAAAACAGTTTCTTTACCGTTCAGGAATTTCTTCACATCCTCTGCTTTTGTCTTTCCTGTCCCGTTTCCTGACAGCTCATTGTACAGTACGTGCGTAGTCATATCGGTTCTCCTCTTCCGGTCTTTGCTCTATATATGACAACATCAGTTCTCTTGCATAGTCGCTGATGTCATTGCAGCGCGTTGATTTTGCCTTCTCCGCAGGTATGACGTCCAATACTTCGAAAAAGACATCACTCCTGTGAAGAGGAAAATTTCTTCGTATCTGATCGGCTCTCTTTATACCGCAGATCACGACAGGTACATTTGCCTTCTGGGCTATCTTAAAAACACCGCTGTGGAACGGCAGAAGACCATCGCCGTAGTTCCTTGTCCCTTCAGGATATACAGCCATTGATACCTCATCGTTTTTGATGAGTTCGGCGGCCTTATTGATAGTCTCCATTGCTTTTCTGGGGTTCTCTCGGTCAATGGGCAGGAAGCAGCACTTCCTTATGATTCTTCCCCAGAAAGGAACGTGGAAATTCTCTTCCTTGGATATGAATGCAAGCTCGTAGTCTTTGAACATGTACCATGTCGTGATGGGGTCGAATTTGGATCTGTGATTGCAGACCAGAAGAAAACGGCCTTCCGGTATCTTCTCCATGCCTTTGGTATGAAGATGAATCCGGGCAATTAAAAAGGCAAGTCCGGTCGAACTGTTAAGAAGCCAGCGGTAGTAGCCGCTGTGCTTGTCGTATGTGCGTTTTGAATCCACCAGGCATGAGCTCACGATCAGGAGCAGCAGGTACTGGAGAAAACATGAGACCAACAAAATAAGCAGCCCTAAAGCCACCCAAAGAAAAAAACTCATTTTGCAATATTCACCTCGTCTTCATGATAAATATATCAAAAGTGCGGGCGTGCATGCGATTTTATTTTGATTATCGAACAAATCGAAAACATGATGTCGGAAGATGAAGGCATTAGACCGAGATTACAAAAATTGCTGACAATAGCAATAATTGTAAAAAATACACGCTGCCACTAAGCAAATTAGCTTTATATTTAAGGCAAAATCAAATTTTCCTTACTTGTTTATTTATCCATTCTTGCTGTATTATTAGTTTTACAGAAGCAAACAATTATGAATTTCTTTATTTTCGCGGAGGCACTATGAAAAAAGTTCTAGTCAAACTTGTTGCCGGTATTATCTCCGGCATGCTCCTCCTTGCTGCCGGATGCGACACATTACCTAAGGGTACTGACGGTCCGCGCGAAGTTCCGCTTACGATCACTGCGGACTTCAACAAAAAGGAGAACAAGGGCAATTGGGTAACTTATGGCGATTGCAAGATCAAGACTAAAGACGGTAAAGCTATCGTAACTGACCGTAAAGCCAGTTTTGCCGGAGTAGCTATGCCTTGTCCTGATTACAGGGGCAACACTGTTAACGCTACCGTTCAGGTATCAAGCGCAAACACTTCCTGCAGACTTTCATTATGCTATGAGATCTATGGAAATGTTTCTTACGTAAACATCGCTGAGAACGGCACGACCGAATCTTCAGAGACAACCATCTCAGGCAACATCGAGATCCCTGCAAATGCACAGAACGCATTTATCTATCTTGAAGCCAGTGATGTAAGAGACATGACAGTATCTTTCTTCGAGATCAGCATTGTCGGTCCGTTCAATGATCTTACGGGCACACCTGTTGAAGAGCTCGCAGATCCTTCTGCAACAGCTTCTTTGAGCGAGGCTTATGCTGATTACTTCAAGTTCGGTGTAGCATCACCTGCTTCTGTAATGACAAACAAGAATGACGGATTCAAGAAGCTCATCCTTAACCAGTTCAACTCAGTAACACCTGAAAACGAGCTGAAGCCTGAGAACGTTCTTGATGCAGTTGAGACACTCGGCAATCCCGAGAAGTATAATGAGAGCCCTGCGATCAAGTTTGACGCTGCAAAGCCCATCCTTGATTTCTGCAAGGAGAACGGAATCCAGATGAGAGGCCATACACTTATCTGGTATTCACAGACACCTTCCTGGCTCTTCTATGAGAATTACGATGTCAACGGACAGCTCGCCAGCAGAGATCTCATGTTGAAGAGAATGGAGAATTACATCAGCGCCGTTATGAACTGGTGCGAAGAGAATTACCCTGGCGTCATCTATGCATGGGATGTAGTAAATGAAGCTGCCGCAGATAATGGGGGAATGAGAGACTGCTACTGGAAGCAGACTGTAGGTGACGACTACGTTGAGAAGGCGTTTGAGTTTGCAAGAAAGCACGCACCTTCCGGTGTACAGCTTTTCTACAATGACTATAACGAGTATCAGACAAGCAAGCAGGACGACATCATCGCTATGCTTAAGCCTATTGCTGATGCAGGCAACATCGACGGTATGGGAATGCAGAGCCATATCAGCGCAGGTCTCGATGTAAACAACTATGTAAATGCAATGAAGAGATACGCTGACGAATTAGGCGTTATCATTCACATCACAGAGCTTGACGTTCAGGCACCCGGTTCCGTTAACTCAATGTACGATCAGGGCGTCTACATGAAGAAGTTCTTCTCGGCTATCCTTGAAGCTGACAAGGCAGGCGTACCTCTCGAGTGCGTAACTGTCTGGGGCCTTACGGATGACATGAGCTGGAAGTCTGCAACAAAGCCGTTGCTCTTCTACGGAAACCTTTCACCCAAGCCGGCTTATGAGGGCGTTATGTGCGCAGTAAACGGCGGCGACGTTACAAAGCCTGCTGACTATGTTGAGCCTTCATCTGACATGACTCCTATTTTCGAGGACTACGAGAATCAGGACTTCGTCGGTAAGCCGAGATACAGCTCCGTTCAGAAGATCGTTGAAGGCGGATATGAGAGCTCTTACTGTCTCGAAAATACAGAAGGCTACGCTGAGTACGACGGATATTCCATTGACGTAACTGCTTTCGCCGGCCACACGATCCACGTAACATTCGCGATCAAGTCCAAGGCTGACGTCTGCAAGTGCACAGCTGATATCGACGGCACATGGCCTACGATCGCTGAAGTCCAGACCGGTACAGATGAATGGGTACTTGGCGAGGGCGATTTCGAGATCGAGGAAGGCACAATGAGTCTTTCAATCTACGTTGAGAGCTCCGACATGAGCCCGTTCTATCTCGACAACTTCAAGATCGAAGCTACAAACTGATCCTGAAAAAAACTGAATCAATGAAGGCGGTGTCAATACGGCACCGCCTTTTTATTTGCAATAAAGTCCCTGCTTGGGTTATATTTCTTAATATCAGAAGGGGAGATGTTTATTAATCAGATGGAAAACAGGCTTGGCGGAAAGTTAAGGTTCAGCAACGATATAGCCACATGTTTTGCGTGGCCGCTATTTGTCCTTTTCCTTACGGGATGCAAAGCCTCATCTCTGACCCCGGTCAATACCGGAATTCTCATCTTCGCTTTTGCGATCATCTCGTACAACATCATCAAGAGCGAGAGCAAAGACAAGACCGGGAAGATCCTCGCTGTCATCTCCATAGCCGCGATTGCGCTCAGGACCTTCTATGTCCTTTACACGGGTGCCGAACAAAGGCAGCATGATATGGGTGAGTTCGACTCAGATCTCGGTAACAATTATCATGCGGAATATATCGAATACCTGATCGAGAATCACAGGCTCTTAAACGAGAATGTCGTCCAGCACTGGCAGTTCTACCATCCGCCGCTTCATCACATTATCTGCGCGGGATTCTTCAGTATCTACAGGAATCTGGCCCCGTCCATGGCACATAACTGGGATGCGCTCCAGTGTCTTTCATTGGTCTATTCCCTCATTACTCTTGTGCTTGCAAGACGGTTTGTTGAACTCTGGAATCTTTCTCCCAAGGGCAGGATCATCTCTTATCTCGCAATTGCATTCCAGCCCCAGCTGATAGTTTTCGCAGGCGCGATCAATAACGATCCTCTCTCGGTGATGTTCGCTGCGGCAGCTTTATATCTGACGCTCCTCTGGCTGAACGATGAGAAGAAGTCATTTCTAAAGCTCATGGGCATAAGCGTCTGCATTGGCCTCGGCATGATGGCAAAGCTCTCTGCGGGACTTATTGCGGTGCCCATAGGTTTTGTCATGCTGAAGGTATTTTTCGAGTCCTCCAAAAAAGCAAGGCTGGTATGGCAGTATGCCGTGTTCCTCATCGTCTGCGCGCCTCTGGGGCTCTGGTACCAGGTAAGGTCTTACATCCTCTGGAAGGTTCCGTTAACTTATGTTGCGGTTCCCGACACCGTGCTCAATCTTGGTCTTGTGATAAGCGGCGTGCCGTTCTGGAAACGCTTCCTGGAGTTCGGCGAGGGTGTCGATTACAACATCATTTACGAGACGCTGAATGCCGCTGTTTTCGACGGCGACTACTATCAGGAACATATGCTCCTCGCGCTTATTGGCTACGCGCTTCTGGCGGCGTTTACAGTGTTCACTATTACAGTCCTTGCAAACATGATCTGCTGCTGGATCAAGGACCGCAGCATCATGAATCTGATCATGACCATTCTGGTCGTCGCGGAGATCGCATCCTACATAAGCTTCTGCTTCAAGTATCCTTACACATGCACGATGTCTTTCAGATACATTGTTCCGACCCTGATCGCAGGTGCATATTATTCAGGGCGCTCAAAGGAAGTGAGCCCAAACCTCCTGTCGCTCATCACAACAATATCGGTCTGGGCTCTGGCCCTGGTATCTTTTGTATTCCACTGCCTTATCTGGATAAAGGGATAAGGCATATTTTCTCAAGCCGCTTTCTTTTCTCCCTTTTTCGCGAAAAGTATGACTGCTGCAACCGCCATTACCGGAAGGCATCCGATGAGGGCGAAGCATGTGGGGCCGAGGACCGAGAGATTGCCGGTTCCGCCTGCAGTAAGGAGCATGACAGGGAGCGTTGCCGCATTCATCGAAGAGTGCATGAGGGAGGGGATCCAGATGCAGTTAGTCTTCTCGTATAAATAATCGATGAGGACGCCGAATGCGCAGAGTGTGAGGCAGATCATGACGGGACCCAGGACGGGCTTGCCGATGTAATCACCATCATAGAAATAGTTGCCGAGGATGATCAGGGGCCAGTGCCATACGCCCCAGAGCGCACCGCCAGCGAGTCTTCCAAAGACAGGACCGAGCTTGCTCTTGAGGAAAGGATACATAACGCCTCTCCAGCCTGCTTCTTCGCCGAGGCTAGGAAGGATCTGTGTGATGGGCATGAATGTCAGGGACATAATGATAAATACCGGGAGCAGAGTTGCGGGTGTTATGCCCAGTTGCTGCATTGCGGAAACGGTCTCTGAAGGGAGCTGCGATGCAAGGCCCTCAAGGCCCGGTCCGAACGCGCTGCGGTTGAAGAGGAAGAATATTGCTGCTCCGATCCAGCTTAAGATCTGGGGGCCTATCAGAGCCGTTATGAAGTACTTGAACTTGAATTTCGGTTTCCAGCCGAGGCTCTTGAAGGGAAGTCTTGCAGCCAGGACGCCTATGAGGGGGAGCAGGATCGCGATGACCCTGAACAGGAAAAAGAATAAGATCATATTGTCGTTTTTGTAGGCTATGGCTGCGATGCTTATGGGTATCAGTGCCGCAAAAGCGACCGTCATAAATACACCGAACTTTTTGTTCGTTATCTCACTGGTGTTTATCATGTTGTTCTCCTTGGGATTACTTGGGGTTACTTGGGGTTACTTGGGATGGATCATTTAATGATCTTTTTGATCTTTGAATGCTTCCATTCAGCAAACTTAGAAAAATTCTTATCGGTTACGAAGATGCCGAGTATCAGCATGCCGAACATTATTCCAAGGCAGATGCCGGAGATAAGGTCGAATGCCGGGGAGATATTTTCGGGTGCGAAAAACAGGCCGGCAAGGTAGACGATGCCGCATACTGTTGCTGCTCCGAACATCAGCTGGTATCTCTTCATTACTTTCTTCATATGGTCATCAGTATAATCTGCCGCCATAAGCATTGTTTCTTTAAGCTCTTTGTCCACTTTCTCGTTTTTCCTTTCGCCATTGAATATTTCTCTCATGTCGACGTCATAAAGATCAGCTAATTCGACCAGCAATGCGAGGTCGGGAAGATTGCTTCCTGTTTCCCATCTGGAGACAGTTCTTCTTGAGACATTCATCTTATCTGCCAGTTCCTCCTGGGTAAGGCCTGTCTCCTTGCGGAGTGTCTTAAGGAATTCTCCAATCTTTTGCTGATCCATGTTGTACGCCTCCTTGATCGATGGCTTGAGTTTATGTTTTCCCCGGCGCGAAAAACAGGACACAAAACGAGCAAACACCCTGTTTGCGGGGATGGGACACGTTATGTCCCATGATTTCGTTCATTATAACATTGACTGCGCAGGCATTCTGAACACCACTGAATTATTGTGTTAAAATGCTTATACACTTCAGGGCACGGGGTAACAGGTGAAAGTACTTTTTGAGAAAGTTGATTCAAAAGAAGAGGAACAGGCCGTAATAAAAGCGGTCGAGGTAACCGATGAGATCAGCGGCGCGATAGAGCTTCTTGAAGGCGACGCGAAGAGCTTTGCAGTCTCAAAGGACGGCAAGGTATACATCATCAAGGCATCCGCGGTCTATTACATTGAATCTGTCGACAAGAAGACCTTTGTCTACACGAAGGCCGGATGCTACGACACCAAATACAGATTATATGAACTTGAGGTCATGCTCGACGGATACTTTATGAGGTGTTCGAAATCCATGATCGTAAACCTGAAGAAGGTAAGGAACGTTAAGTCACAGATGAGCGGCAGGATAGATGCTACGCTTCTTAATGATGAGACCGTCGTTATCTCCAGAGGCTATGTCAAGGAAGTGAAAAGGAGGCTCGGAATAGGATGAACAAATTGAAGTTATGGCTTGAACAGACCATGATGATATCCTTCGCGATCCTCGTGGGAATAATCCTTGAAGGACTTGCATACTGCCTTTTAGGCGGAGCTCCTCTTGCCTCATTCAGCCTCACGTGGCTCCAGCTCCTGTCCGTGGTGCTCACGGGCGCTCTGTGCTCCATACCCACTCTTATCTGGCTTCAGGATAAGGAATATACAAAGAAGCAGTTCCTGGTAAGTATAATACTTCACTGCCTGGGTCTTTATGTTATCGTCAGTCTCTTCGGACTGGTCTTCAAATGGTATACACAGATAGACGGCTTTGTCATGATGACTATAATCTTCTTCATGGTCTATGTTTTCGTATGGCTCGTGACGCTGTGGTTCCATAAGCGCGAAGATAACCGTATCAACGAGGCGCTTGACGAGATAAGGGACGAAGAGTAACGATGGGGTCTGACCCTGTCAAATCTGCTTGATGGGGTCTGACCCCGCAACTTGGTAAGCCTTTTATGCAACTTGGTAGAGTTGCTCTTTCGGCATGCCCGGAGATGGTTTATTGTTGCCTCACAGGAGGAAATAACATGAAAATCATCGAAGTTAAAGATCTGACAAAAAAGTACAGGGAGCACCTCGCAGTAGACGGTATCTCCTTTGATGTGGAAGAAGGCGAGATGTTCGCGTTTCTTGGTGAGAACGGAGCAGGCAAATCAACAACGATCAACATGCTCTGCACGATATTGGGAAAGACTTCCGGAACGGCAATGATCTGCGGCCGTGAATTGGGGAAAGAGGATGATGAGATCAGGAAAGTAAACGGGATCGTATTCCAGAATTCCGTTCTCGATAAGAAGCTCAGCGTAAAAGACAATCTGCTCACGAGAGGATCCTACTACGGCCTCGACAAAAGAAAGATAGAGGAAAGACTTAAGCCCTTTGCGGAAAGATTCGAGATGAAGGATATCTGGGACCGCAAATATGAGAAGCTCTCGGGCGGCCAGAGAAGAAGAGTAGACATCATGAGAGCACTCATAAACAATCCGAAGATACTCTTCCTCGATGAACCGACGACAGGCCTCGATCCCAAATCCAGAAAGCTCGTGTGGGACTACATCAATTATCTGAGAAGAGAGCACGGCATGACGATCTTCCTCACCACACACTACATGGAGGAGACAAGGGATGCGGATCACGTCGTGATCCTCGATAAGGGCAGGATCATCGCAAAGGGAACACCTGCCGAACTAAAGACAAAGTATGCTCATTCACGCCTTGTCTGGTACACCGCGAAAAGCGCCCGGTCAGAGGAACTGATCCATAAGATCAGCAGCAATTACATCTACGACGTTGATCACTACAACATAGAGACAGACGACAATCTTACGGAATTTATTTTCGAACACAGAGACGAGATCAAAGACTACGAACTGGTTAAGGGAACGATGGATGATGTGTTCTTAAATCTTACAGGAAAGGAACTCGAATAATGAAAGGCTTTATAGGTTTTACAAAGAGAAATCTTCTCATATATTTCAAGGATACGCTTGCAGTCATATTCTCGCTGCTTACATCGATCATTGTACTGGTATTGTATCTTCTGTTCCTTAAAGGAACCTTCATAAGCGCATTTACCGGAACGATGAACGGACTTGAGGATCTCATATCCGGAGCTGATATCGACACGATGGTAAACGGCATTCTCTTATCAGGCATCTTAGGCTCTGCAATGATCACGATCCCTTATACATGTCTTCAGACTATCGTTAAGGACAGGGAGTCCGGTGTTGACAGCGACATCTGCGCAACACCTGTTAAGAGATGGCAGATTATCCTCTCTTACTTCACGGCTTCATGCATCTCCGCGTTCCTCATGACATCAGTCATCCTGACCATCGGACTCGTTGTACTCTCTTCAATGGGAAGCCTTTACCTTACTGTTCCGGCGATCCTTTCCGCATACGGCATCGTGCTTTTGGGATCAGTATCTTCAACGGCACTGTTCATGGTGATAGTACTTCTTTTCAAGTCCTCTTCGACATGCACCGCATTCTTCGGGATCCTGTGCGCCGCATCAGGATTTGTTATCGGAGCATATATCCCGCTGTCACAGTTCTCTTCAGGTGTCCGGACATTCTGCAACCTTTTTCCCGCATGCCACATTACATCACTTATAAGAAATGTTCTGCTCAGCGGAGTTGCAGATAACATCAACACATCGATCGGAGGCCTTGATAACGGAGCATTCATCTCCGCGGTTAAAGAGACATTCAGTTTCAACGCGCTGACATTCGGAAACACATGCACAGGCACAGTTTCTGTCATCTACGTTGCAGCCGCAGCACTCTTATGCATTGCCGCAATGACAGTAATCTACAACAAGACGTATAAGAAAAACTGATCTTAAGCTTTGGAAGCATTGGAGGCAAGCTTTTTCCGGACCAGATGGATGATAAGAAGGATGACGAAGGCGGCGGCAAAGCTCAATACGAGGGTCCGCACAAGGCTCCCGGGGTGAAATGATATCCAGGTGGAACCTGATACCGGATGCTCTGGGGAAGACATGGGATATGTTCTGTTAAGGAGCATTCCGAAGCCCGACCATCCCATCCATTCTCCTCCGGTTATCATGTGCGCGAAAATGAATTCTCCGGAGACATAAAAAGATATTAAATTAGCCGCAGCACCTGCAATCTCGATTGCAAGTGCTGTGATTATTGATCCGATAAATACTTTACGCATAGTAACAACCTTTCGAATATCAGAGATCCATATTGAGGAATTCGTCGATGGTATAGATCCTGGAGTAGTCGCCCGGGAGGTTCATGCATCCGCATGATCCATGGATCTCAGAAGCCTTTACGACCTCTTCTTTTGTGGCAGCATTGCCTCTGTCATCGACCCTTACTTCCCACTTTGCCGCGCCCCAGGATACCGTCTGCGAAGTCGCATGTACGTATCTGTAACCGTCGCCGTCCTTATATACGTAAGTCTTGTAAACGATCTCTCCTCCGCCGTCACTGAGAACTGCGATGTAGCCGTCTTCGATCACGTCTTCCTCGTTCCCGAAAATCGGAATTACCACGTCACTCGTCTCAGGTCTGTGATCCGGGTCATCATCGGAAAGCATTTCGAATTTGTACCCATGATCGTTTACTATTGTGAGGTTTCCGGGCATCCTGCTGAGCTCAATGATGCACTGCGGATATGTGAAAGCCTGTGTCACGATATCGCCTTCAGAAGGAGACGTCTCGGCTACTTCTATTATGAGGGTATCATCGTCCTCCATCTCGATCCTTGTGACATCGATCCCGTAACCGCCGGTGTTCTTCTCGCCGGAGCAGATGATTATGTAGTAATGAATGTCAGGATCACTCACTTTCCTGATATGATATCCCTTATGTCTTTCCCGGATGCCGAACGGGTCTGTGGCGAGTATCGTGTAGTCAAGACCGGGAAAGCTTCCTGTGGAAGGAACCGCTCCGTCATTTGTACCGTTATCTGCACCGGCAACAGGATCCGTATCAGATACAACAGGCACCGTGATCGTTGTCGTTGTTTCCCCGGCATCTCCTGATCCGGATGTGATATCAGGCGTGATCTTATCCTTGCAGCCTGCGAAAATGCCCGCGATAAGCGCGAAAGCCATTGTTAAGCATAATGTTTCTTTTATCCCCTTATTCATTGCGAGGACCTCCTTTGAACGTCTTCACCATATATACAGATTAAGAATGAAATTTGTTGCACTAATGAGGCTGCCAATGTGGCACTGCCGCACCGGTTGCCGCATTATTTATTGTTAAACGATAATTAATGCTGCAGTTATGAGGCACTGCCGCATCGGTTGCCTCATTATTTGCAAAAGCAAGCTTCTGTCCCCTCTCACACATGATCCGAAGAAATATTTTTTATAAACTTCGAAAACAGTTCTTCTTGATGCATAATGATAAAGATCCCTCAGCATGAGGTATTACCCGTGAAGAGTAACAAAGGATAAGACAGGAGACATATCATGCCACACGTAGAAATAAAGTGTTTTCCCGGAAGGACCGAAGAACAGAAGATAAAATGCGCTGAAGAAGTAACGAAGGCCATTACAGAGACGATGGGCTGCGCTGCTTCGAGCGTATCGGTTGCCATAAACGAGATCAGCCGGGACGACTGGAAGGAGCAGGTCTGGGATAAAGAGATTGCTCCGAAGGAAGCCGAATTATATAAAAAGCCGGGTTATACCTGCTGAGCAGTTTCCGGCCCAACGGTTCATTTTGCAAACGTTAATACAGGATAAAGTCACAAGCGGTATGCGCGGGTGATCTATTTGCCGACCCTGATATTTATCTCCATGAGCTTATAGATAATGCCCAGGTAACGGGGGAGTTTCTGGGAGATCAGAGACGAGTTCTTTTTGCATGTCTTAAGAAGCGTCTTAAGTTCTGCCGTGGTGATCTTTCCCTGGCCGAAGGCTGCCTTCTCCGCAATGGCTGTCGCGGTTCTTGGAAGTTTTGTTTTCGAGAACGCGCTTAAGAAACTGAAGTAATGGTAATAAGCTATGGCTTTTCCGTTTATGTCTTCGGCTGAGAACTGGATGATCCAGTATGTATAGAATGCGGCCCTGAATACCAGCGCAAGGACAAGCACAGCGATGACGACGATAAGGAGCGTCCTGATAACGGCCAGAGCAATCAGGAATACGGGATAAAGAGCGGAAAGGTCAATGGACTTTTTGGGTTCGATGATCTCTCCCTCATCATTTGTCTCCGGCGTTTCTCCGCTTGCATCAGTCATGGTTATTCCTGAAACCGTGCCGGTGGAGGACGGTTCGGACTGACCGTTTTGTGAAGACGGTGACGTTGTGCTGCCGGGCTCATCCGAAGATGTTTCAGCTGACGGAACGGGAGTGTTGAAAGTCTCATCCGCCGGTTCCGGTGCAGTTGTGCCGTCAGGCTCAGTGACGTTTGTATCTGTTGTGGCTTCAGGGGTTGTCTCAGTGGGCTCTGTCTCCTCAACGGGACGCGGCGGCGGAACATGGCGAGAGAACTCCGCAGTCTCGATCTCAGGATAAGCTTCTGCGACTCCGTTGATGTCAAAATATGAAGCTCCGAAAGCAGCTCCCGGTGTTGCATCACCCATGATCCATCCGTATTCCGGGATAAAGAATTCGAACCATGCGTGAGCCTCGTTCGCGTAGATAGTGCTCTCTTTCTGGGGATAAGCGCCGGCATCGTTGTAACCGCGGACATATCTTGCGGGGATGCCGATCATACGGAGAAGGATCATGGAGGTTGCGGCATAGTGAACACAGATACCGCTCTCGCTCTCGGTCATAAACCACGGAACAAAATCCACACCTTCAGGCGGCAGTTCCGTGTTCTTGTCGTAAGGGTGAAGATTGGATACAAATTCCGTGACCCTCCTGACCTTATCAGCGTCGGACATGGTACTCTCACCGTAATAGACATTGAGATACCAGGCAGGCAGAATGCCGCTGTTTAATATCGCTTCCTCTGTTTCCTCAGGAACTTTGAGGGCAGTGCCGTAGACGTAGTCGTTGAGATAAATGCTGGAATAGATATTGCCGGTCTTCACAGGAACAGACGAGGCAAGATAATAATATGTCCCTGACGACGAGGTGTTATATGGATTAGCGACAGTATATATATCGGTCCTTGCCCGGTAGTAGTCGGTGTAATAAGGCTGTATATCGACTGACGAACCTACGGCAGGAGTAAGCGCTATCGCGAACTGGGCGTTGTTTTCCCCGGGCTTATAGTCTTCATTAAAGACGTGCATATAGATGTCGGAAGCGCTTAAGACATTATCCTTGTACGTATCCAGTGATTCGACTTTAAGATAAAGGAATCCGCCCTCATACTGCTTTAACGGACCGCTGTAATATGAGTTAAGGCTCTTATAAACTGTCAGGACCCTCGAGAGAGGAGGATTAAAGGGACCAACGGTCATAAGGTCTGTCGTTGAAGGGCAGATGGCTTTGTAAGTGCTCTCAAATGTTCCGTCTGTCATGGAAGTGGCATCGGGATTCTGCTTGCCGTGATAGATCCAGTCAATAAATCTGACGATCTTCGTATTGTCGAACGAGGAAGATTCTTCAGCCTTATCTCTTAATATGAGAAGGAATTTCTTAGCTACCTCATATTTCTCATAGTGCTTGGCAGGGAAGAAAGCGCCCCACATCAACGCAAACAACAGAACCGGTACGATAAGCACGAGAAGGGTCTTATCCGCCGTATCACGTTTTTTATGACGGTATGCGTGTGCGAGAAGTGCAAGGAATAATCCGGTCGCGGCGACGATGCACGGAGCCTGTGCCGGACACATCGACACATTTGATACCGAGATCATGAAATGAGGCAGGAATACCAGGAGTGAGGGAACAATACACTTTCGTCTTGTTACCGCGAAAGTGACGACACTTGCAGCGGTGAAGTTATATATCAGAAGAAGCGTATCAATGGCGTGAGAGCCGGTATATGTATTCAGATATTTACCGGGCAGCCAGTAACATGAATAGAGCTGCACATGATACAAAACAGAGGAAATACCGCTTTGAAGTTCCAGGTAGTCTCCCCAGGCAAGTATCACTGACAGAACAATGCATATGATGATCGTTGCAAGCGAGACGTAATTTCTGTTCAGGTAATTAAGCAGAGCGAAAGCAACCGAAGTGAGGATCGCACACAGGATCACGGGCAGCGCATCGATCTCAAGCTTAAACGTGGTTCCGACCATGAATGCGAAACCAATGCAGAGGAAAGACGATATGACCGCAGCGAGCAATGCCGAAAGAATGCCCGGCTTGGAGTTTTTCTTAATTTTGATCACCTTCTCACGTTGCATCGCTGTCTCCTTTAGGCACCTTCAGGTGCAGGATCTTTCCGAATGCAATGAGCTGATCGGTTGCGGTTTCTATATCAAAAGATATCTCGGTCCTGTTGGGCGGAATGACTCTTATCTTGTGAGGTATATCATGATCGAGCAGGAAGTTTGATGTAAAGAGGATCTGACCGAGATGGAGATCCAGTTTATCCCTGTCTTCAGAGAATTTCAGGAGCAGGCGTGAATGGCCGCCGAATTCCTCCAGCGCTTCCTTAACGAGAAGCTTGTCCTTCTTCGCCGATATCTTCCAGTGGATCGTTTTGACCTGGTCACCCGGCTGGTAATCCCTGATGTCGTAGATCTCGGATACGGGCTGCTTGGACTTCCTGAGATTCTTGGCTCTGAATCCATAAACATCAGGTATATAAGCAGGCATGGACGGAATCGGATTTACAAGGATCTGATACTCTTTGCCGATCTTTCTTGTCATGTGAAAGAACCCTAAAATATCGTAGATATACAGCTTCGTTATCTTGTAGGAATAGGCACCGCAGTGAGTTGTATCGACGGGGATCTTCGCAAGTCCTTTATCATGTATCACAACCAGGATATTCTCGGTTCTGTCACCCATAAAATCAGTGTAAGCAGACTTGATCTTGAAGAAGGAAAAATAAGTTGAGATCCCTTCGATCGTCAGATCGATATATGATTCTGTGCCGACATGGACATTGGTGGGAGCTTCCGAGTAAAAATTTGTCGAGTAGGTCGCGAAAAGACATAAAAGGAAAGATATGACAGGCAAAGACCACAGAATAACGAGAATAAACCAGGCGACCCACATCTTGTAGAAAATAAAGAAGATGAAGGCTGAGATCAACGCGCCTAAGTAAATGCCCCAAGTCTTCAGCATAAGCTGTTATACCTTAGGGACGAATGTTGACTTAAGGATGCCTTTAGCTATTTCGACTGCGTCCTTGCTGTTAACTTCAGCTTCAGGTGTGAGTATCAGTCTGTGTGTGATGACCGGCAGGAATACGCTCTGGACATCGGCGGGATTTACAAAGTTTCTGCCTGACAGATAAGCGTATGTCTTTGCCATAGAAGTAAGAGCCAGAGTTGCACGGGGACTTGCGCCGCGCTCAAGATCTGCGTGACCTCTGGTCTTGTTTATAAGAGTAATGATGTAATCGACGATCTTGTCATGGACAAAAACATTGTTTGCTTCAGACTGCATCCTTAAGATCGTATCCATATTGCAGACCTGCTTGACGCTGTCCATAGGATTGATGCCGTTCTTTCTGGCTTCGATCATGGCCTTCTCGGCACTCGAAGACGGATAACCCATAGAGATCCTTATCATGAATCTGTCCATCTGTGAATCGGGAAGAAGGGAAGTGCCTGAAGCACCCGTAGGGTTCTGGGTCGCAAATACCGTGAAGGGTTTGGGAAGAAGATAGGTGTTGCCGTCAACAGTTACACTGCCTTCCTCCATTGCTTCGAGAAGCGCCGACTGTGTTCTTGAGGATGCGCGGTTAAGCTCATCTGCCAGAAAGAGATTATGGAAGATGGCGCCGGGCTGGTACTTCATCTGATTTGTCTGTTTGTCGAGCAAAGAGAATCCGGTGATATCTGAAGGCAATACGTCAGGGGTGAACTGCACACGTCCGAAATTAAGTCCCATTGTCTTTGAGAATGCGAGTGCAAGTGTTGTCTTGCCGACACCGGGAACGTCCTCCATAAGTACATGACCGCCTGCAAGGATACCGGTTAATGCCTGTGCGATTACGGAATCTTTTCCGTTGATTACCTTCTTGACTTCTTTAACAATGCTCTCAGTTACCGTGCTCATATGCTTCTCTCCTGTTTCCCTATGTTTTGGAGTATACAGCAACAGATTTATAACGCATTAATGATTTATGTGATTTTTGTAAGGATATTTTTTCTAACCCCCGAAAACAGTAAGAACCCGCCGTATTTCTACAGCGGGTCTTACTGAACAAGAAGCAAACAATTATGAAATTGTTGTCAAAGTTATTGGTGTGCCGTCAGCCCTGGCCGTAGTAAGCGTTGGCACCGTGTTTTCTTAAATAATGCTTGTCGAGGAGTGTCTGCTGCATTCTTCCTGCATCAGGATTAAGAGTCATTGCATGATAATCCATGAATGCGACTTCCTCCATGACGACTGCATTATGTACTGCGTTGAAAGGATCCGTTCCCCATGTGAAAGGTCCGTGTGAGAAGACGTTTACGGCAGGGATCGCATCCGGATCTTTGTCCTTGAATGTCTCGACGATAACGTTGCCGGTCTCTTTCTCGTACTCGCCCTTGATCTCTTCATCAGTCATTGGACGTGTGCAGGGAATGTCGCCGTAGAAATAATCGCCCTGTGTCGTTCCCATTGCGGGGATCGCCATGCCTGCCTGTGCGAATGTGACTGCCCAGCGTGAATGTGTATGTACAACGCCGCCGATGTTGGGGAATGCTTTATAGAGAACGACATGTGTCGGTGTGTCTGAAGAAGGCTTCCATTTGCCTTCAACGACTTTGCCGTCAAGATCGACGACGACCATGTCTTCAGCTTTCATGACATCGTATTCGACACCGGAGGGCTTGATAACGACAAGGCCTGATTCACGGTCGATACCTGATACATTGCCCCATGTAAAAGTAACAAGACCGTGCTTGGGAAGAAGGAGGTTAGCCTCAAGGACTTTTGCTTTAAGTTCTTCTAACATCAGATTACCTCCGTTGCGGTCTTTTCCATGGGAAGTGCTGCCTTGTATTTAGCAAGGAAATCAGCAAAGCCCTTAACGTCGGAATCATCTGCCATTACGCTTACGCTCTTTGCGCCTGCGAAAACCTTGTTATCGAGATAGTCGGGAAGTGATTCGCCCTCTTCCTTGTTGATCATGTAGGAAACGAGGAGTGCCATTCCGTAAGGTCCGCCTTCGCCGGCTGTCTCCATGACGGATACAGGAGCAGCAACAGCTGCGCTGAGCATCTTCTGACCGACTTCAGGAGTCTTGAAGAATCCTCCGTGGCCGTAGAGTTTATCTATTCTTACATTCTCGGTATCCTGAAGGATATCCATTCCGATCTTGAGTGTTGCAAGAGCGGAGAGCAGGTGTGTTCTCATGAAGTTTGCGAGAGTGAAGCTGCAGTCAGGTGTTCTTGCAAAGAGCGGCCGGCCCTCATCAAGATCAGTTACGCCTTCGCCTGAGAAGTAGTTATAGGAAAGGAGACCGCCGCAGTCGGGATCACCTTCCAAAGCGACCTGGAAGAGCTTTGTGTAAAGATCATTTTTCGAGATCTTGGCACCGAATAGATCTGCGAACTGCGCGAAAAGATTTACCCACGCATTGATGTCTGAAGTGCAGTTATTGCAGTGGACCATTGCGACAGGTGCGCCTGCAGGTGTGGTGACCATATCGATCTCACGGTGAACACCGAGATCGTGATCAACGACTACCATTGCGAAGTCGGATGTGCCTGCGCTTACGTTGCCTGTGTAAACACGGACGGAATTGGTAGCGACCATGCCTGTGCCCGCATCACCTTCACAGGGTGCGATAGGGATTCCTGCCTTAAGATCGCCGTCGGGATCCAGGAACTTCGCGCCATCCGCTGTGAGTGTTCCCGCATCTTCACCTGCAGCGAGGACCTTGGGAAGGATAGAGAGAAGATCTCCGCCTGTGAGAGCATTGAACTTGGAGACCATGTCCTTGTTGTAATCGTTGGTGGTGCTGTCGATCGGGAACATGCCGGATGCCTCGCCGACACCCATGACCTTAAGGCCTGTGAGACGCCAGTGAATGTAGCCTGCAAGTGTTGTCAGATAATCGATGTCGCCAACGTGTGATTCGTTGTTTAAGATCGCCTGATAGTAATGCGCGATGCTCCAGCGCTGGGGGATATTAAATCCCAGAACTTCGGTGAGCTTCTCTGCTGCCTGGCCGGTTATCGTGTTGCGCCATGTGCGGAATTCCGCGAGCTGGTTTCCGTCCTTATCGAAAGGAAGGTAGCCGTGCATCATTGCGGAGATACCGATGCCGCCGACCTCGGTGAGAGTTACGCCGAACTTCTCCTTAACATCTGCCTTCAATGCCTTGTAGCATTCCTGAATTCCCTTATGGACGAGATCCATGGGGTATGTCCAGATACCGTTCTCGAGACGGTTCTCCCATTCGAAGTCGCCTTGTGCAACCGGCAGATGGTTCTTGTCGATCAGGACTGCCTTGATACGTGTGGAACCTAGTTCGATTCCCAGAGCTGTAGTCTTAAGATCCACTGTAATTCCTCCTGTTGTTTACTTCTTATTTTTCTTCTTCCTTGCAAGTATAACACTTATAACACTCTGAACGAGGAGGAAGATACAGAGCATTATGGCAACCGTGATGTTTGTCCACCACGGATCTTCAAGGCCTAAAGAAGTAACGATATTTTTGATCGTCGAAAGTGAGAGAACACCGCAGAGTGTTCCGAAGATATTTCCTACACCGCCGGAGAGCATCGTGCCGCCGATGATGGAGGATGCAATGGCGTTCATTTCCGCGCCCGTTGCGTGAAGGGGTGATCCGGAACGGGCGTGGAGGAAGAAGAGATATCCGCCGATCCCGGCGCAGAGTCCGCAGAGGACGTGTGCAAGGAACTTGGTGAGCTTGACGTTGATACCAAGCATGTTTGCGCTCTGGTTGTTGCCGCCGACCGCATAGAAATTACGGCCGAGTTTTGTCCATCTCAAAAGGATGAAAAGGATGACAACGACTGCGAGACCGACAACTACGCCGACTTCGGCGGTTGCCGGAACGAATTCTCCCGCCTTGTTATATGAACCGATAAAAGGAATACTTACTTCTGTTGAGCTGAGATCATGGAATGCAGAATTGACTTTGTTGTCGATGTTGACGCGGTCACTGCATATTATGGTCGTCATGCCTTTCGCGAAAAACATTCCCGCGAGCGTTACTATGAACGGCTGGAACTCGAGATAAGCTACGAGCAATCCCTGAATGATACCGAAGGCAAGACCGATACCCAGTGCGATCAGCATTGAGACAACGACGGCATGACCTTCAGGCATTATTCCGAGGATCGAATTATTGTTAAGGAAGACGGCACTTGCCATACATACGAGACATGTGACCTGTCCTACCGAGATGTCGATACCACCTGTGATCATGACGAGGGTCATTCCGCAGGATAATACCAGGAGCGATGCGTTCTCGTTAAGGATGTTGTAGAACATCTGGGGTTTGGTGAAACCCTTTCCGAGGAATATGATCGCACTGAGATACATCGTGATGAAAACCGTGACGGTGATGATAAGAAGGAGATTCGTATCTGTAAGAGGTGTGCGTCTCTTAAGTTTATTTATGTTTAATACTTCAGTATTAGCGGACATATCAGACACCTTCCTTTTTTACCTTAGCTCTTGATGCAATGTGTTTGTTCTTAAGATCGCCTAACCACTTTCTTACTACAGGAGCGGACAGGATTATCAGAAAGATAACTACTACAGCCTTATAAGCTGAGATAGCACTTGAACTTACCTTTAGTTTGAAAAGTGTTGTTGTAAGGAACTGGATAACATAGGCTCCGATTATGGATGCCGTCATGTTGAATTTTCCGCCGCCCAGGTTATTGCCGCCCAGAGCAACTGCCAGGATCGCGTCCATCTCGATGTTGTTAGCGATGACCGCATATGTGATCGAAGCGGTTCTCGATACTTTGATGAATCCGCAGACAGCTACACATACACCCAGGATAATGAATGAAAGGAGCTTGATCATCTTGGGGTTGATACCGTTAAGTCTTGAGGATGAGGCGTTGATGCCTACAGCCTGTGAATAGAGTCTTAAGTTGGTGAACTTCAGAACAAGTGCGATGACTATCATGCAGACCGCACTGATAAATACCGGTGTCGGGACAGGAATTCCCGGCAGGAAGTTTCCGAAATACTTGAAGCGGTCATCTGTTATGGAGATGTTCTCATTGTTATTGATCCATGCTGCGATCGAACGTCCTGCCGTAAAGAGGATCAAGGTTGCGACCATTGGCTGTATCTTGAAGAATGCAACAAGCGAGCCGTTAAATGCACCGAAGAGTGCTGATGCGACAACGCAAAGAACGAAAGCGAAAATAAGATAGACAGCAAGTTCTCCGCCTGAAATAGAAGGGGACAGGCCTTTAATGACTCTTAACACGATCGATCCGGCTATTGCTATTGCCGAACCGACGGAGATATCCTGACCGCCTGAAGCGGATGTAACAAGCGTCATTCCGATCGCGAGGATGGCAAGTTCTGATCCGTTATCGATGATGGATATCAGGTTGCCTGAGAGAATGTAGTAGCCGGTGCTGCTCTTTTCGAGCGCGATCTTAAAAAAAGACGGATCTACAAAAAGGTTTAATAAAACCAGAAACAGGAGTGCTACAAAAGGAATTATAAGCTGTGTTAATCCAAACTTTTCCAATAATCTCTTTCCGGATCTGCCGGTCTTTAATCTGGGTTCGGGTGTTGTCATTATGATTCACCTCCGGCGATAGTTGCCATGATCTTATTCTGATTGAGATCCTCACCTTTGAGTTCTCCTACGACCTTGCCGTCACGCATGACCACAAGGCGCGAGCATGTGCGGATCATCTCGTCTATCTCGGAGGAAATGAACGTTACGCTCTTTCCCTCTGCTGCAAGTTTCAGTACGAGCTTCTGGATCTCGACTTTTGTGCCTACATCGATACCTCTCGTAGGCTCATCGAGAATGAGATATACGGGGTTTGCGAGAAGCCATCTCGCAAGGATTACCTTCTGCTGGTTGCCGCCTGACAGCGACTTGATCGGTGTTTCTGAAGAAGCGGTCTTGATGTTAAGAAGCTTGATGTATTCATCAGCAAACTGCTCTGCCTGTGCACGGGAGAAAGGTTTGAAGAATCCCTTCATTACCTGAAGTGCAAGGATGATGTTGTCTCTTACCGAAAGATCTCCCACGATACCGTCGCGTTTACGGTCTTCAGGAAGATAGCTGATACCGTGCTTCATGGCATCCAGAGGTTTTCTGATCTTTACGGGTCTGCCGTCTATCATTACCCGGCCGCGGGTTACTCTGTCCGCGCCGAAGATCGCACGTACGCTCTCGGATCTTCCTGAGCCGAGAAGACCTGTGAATCCGTTGACCTCACCCTTGTGGATCCGGAAGTCGAATGGCTTGATTCCTGTGGTTCCGGTAAGGCCTATTGCCTCGTATACCGGTGTGCTGCTGTAGTCGATATTATCGGTATCGGAATCGCTCTTGATATCAGCCATATCATCGAAATCCTTTCCGAGCATCTTTGATACGAGCTGAACGCGTGGAAGATCTTCTATTATGTATTCGCCTACGAGCTGGCCGTCGCGCAGTACCGTGATGCGGTCACATACCTCGTAGACCTGTTCGAGGAAGTGTGTAACGAATATGATGCCGACGCCTTTTTTCTTAAGGTCCCTCATAAGCCCGAAGAGCTTTTGAACTTCCTGTTCATCGAGTGATGAAGTAGGCTCGTCCAGAATAAGGACCTTACATTCCATATCGACTGCGCGGGCTATTGCGACCATCTGCTGGACTGCTATGGAGCAGTTGCCGAGCTGCTGCTTCGGATGTGCGGGGATTCCCAGTTCATCGAGAAGCTTGCCTGCGTCACTGTTCATCTTCTGCCAGTTTGTGAGAGCACTCCTGGTACGTCCGATATACATATTCTCGGCAACCGTAAGATTGGGGCAGAGAGTGATCTCCTGATACACGGTTGCGATGCCGTTGTTCTGGGCATCCTGTGGTGATTTGATATGTACCTGACCATCGACACCGGCAAGATATATAGCGCCTGCGTCTTTGGGATATACGCCTGTCAGCACCTTTATGAGTGTTGATTTTCCGGCACCGTTCTCGCCCATCAGCGCATGGATCTCGCCTTCTCGTAAAGTGAAATCGACCTGCTCAAGAGCGCGCACGCCGGGGAAGTATTTACATATACCGCGCATTTCCAAGACTGTGCCTTGTTCCATGGTATTCTCCTCCTACAATGTTTCTTTCTGTTCTTTCCGGTCCTCTGCCGGATTTATGTCTTCTGCCTTTTGCCGGTTTGCTTCTGATTTGCTGAAGTCCGGTTCTCTGCAGTCCGCTTCCGGGAGAGGGAGCCCCTACAAGATTGTGCGATGCGATGAGATTGCATCGCATCGCACATCTTTGCGGTAGGCTTATTATTTCGCGGGGTAATTAACTAAATCAGATACCGTACTTGGTAACGTCGTCCTTAGTAATAGTTGTTGCGTCGAAGCCCTTCTCTTCCATGATGACTACCTTCTGCTTAGCACCATTCTTGATGATGTCGTCGATGTAGGAAGCCTGGAAAGGATTGCACTGTCCGTCATAGTTCCAGTTGCCGGCAACGAGTTCTTCAAGAGCCCATGTGTTGCAGTCGAAACCGATAACGATTACGTCCTTGCCAACGCCGTGAGAGATGTTAGCCTTATCGAGAGCTGCTACAGCACCCTTAGCCATGTTGTCGTTCTCTGCATAGATAACGTTGAAGGATTCGCCGGAGTCGATGACTGCCTGTGTGATCTGCTGAGCTGTTTCCTCAGACCACTCTGCTGTCTGCTGCTGAACGATTGTCCAGTTAGCTTCTGCTGCTACCTTTGTGTCCAAAGCGCCGGAACGGCCGATCTGTGCGGATGAACCCATAACGCCCTGGATGTGGATGATCTTGTATTCAGAAAGATTCTGGGATGCGAGCCAGGATACTGCCTGTTCGCCTTCCTTAGCCATGTCGGAAACGATGGATGCTTCATAAAGATCCTCGCTTGCGTCAATTGTTCTGTCGAAGAGGATAACCTTGATTCCGGCCTTCTTAGCCTGCTCAAGAACTCCGTCCCAGCCTGATGTGCCGGCTGCTGAGATCAAGAGGTAATCTACGTCGTCCTGGATGAACTTCTGAGCTGCTGCGATCTGCTCTTCATTCTTAAGTGAATAATAGAAGTAAGGATCATAGCCGTTCTCTTTTGTAAATGTTGCCTTCATGTCCCTGTCGTTTGCTGTACGGTAACCGGACTCGTTAGGGTCATTGTTGATGATACCGACTTTGATCAGGCCGCCTTCTTTCTTTCCGCCTTTGGCTGCACAAGCACAGAAACCAAGTGCCATTACACCAACGAGAATGGAAGATACGATCATCTTTACCAGTTTCTTCATAATGTTTCTCCTTTACCTTTTTTGGCTTAGATTGATTTCGGACTCTTCGGTCCGATGAACTCTGCCCCAAATAAACACCCATAGGCAAGCACCCGCAACGAATCTCGTATTGCATAATGAGAATGGTAAATCTGCATAAATACAGGTTGGATATTTTCAGGACCGATCCGGACAAATTTGCTGTATGAATGGTTTTCGCGCTGCGATATGTCGAAAATCTTACGCCCGGAATTCAAATATTTGAGATGCCGCCCTTGTGACTTCCGTGCGTTCTGTTTTGTCAATTTGACAGGGAACGCCCGCCACGCTTGAAAATAATCACGTAGTGTTTTCCGAACATGATAAAAAATCCTACAAACCAATGGCCGCGCGGAACTAACACCTAAAGATTTTCACGTTACGTTCAACATACCGTGCAATATATAATCCTGGTAACAGAAATAAGCACGCAAATGCTTGCGGTTCAGGGACGTGATCTTTCATGACTGAAAAGTACAGATCCATAGCGGATAAGCTTGAGTTGGAACTCAGGCAGATGAGAGCGGAAGGGAAGACCAGGCTCCCCTCCGAACAGGAGCTCGCCGCTTCCTGTTCCTGCAGCAGGCAGACTGTCCGCGCCGCGCTTGAAGTGCTCAGCAAAAAAGGTCTCATAGTCAAACGCCGCGGATCAGGCTCTTATATAGCAGATAAGACTTTTACAAACAAAGAAATATTCTTCATTACCGAAGACTGCGACAGATATCAGAGTCCGGCACTCATATCAGGTCTTAAGGACCGGCTCGCCAAATACAGATACGAACTTAAAGTTTTCTCCACAGGCGGCAATCCGGGCGAGGAAGCAGACGTTTTATCCCGCGCTGTTTCCGAGCGCCCGGCCGCTTTGGTGATCGAACCCGTCTGTGATGTCCTTCCCGATCCGAACTTCCACCTGATCGAAGACGTGGCATCAGGCGGAACTCCTGTCATATACTGCAAATCCACCTGCAATATTCCCGAAGGTTCAGTCTACATAACGCCCGATTACAGAGACGGCGGACGCACCGTCACCACCCGCCTTCTGGAAAGCGGCAGCAAAAAGCCCGCTTGCATCTTCCGCATGGATGATTCCGCAGGCCTTGAAGGATACAAGGGCTACATCGACGCCCTCACCGATCTCGGCATTGCATTTGACGGCGCGCGGTGCCTTTTGCTGTCTTATAAAGAGCAGAAGGAGATTTTCTCCGGCTTTGACAGACGGCTCGTCACTTTTGCAAATGAAGTTCTGAAAAACTGTGATTCAGTCATATGCCAGAACGGCATCTATGCCCACCGCATCGCCGGCATCCTCAAAAGCCACGGCATCGGCATTGCCGTCGCCAGCATGGACAGCAGCTACTATACTGACCGCGGTGAATCAGGGATCCTCTCACCGGACTATGATCTTGATGCTTTGTGTAAAGCCCTTGCCAAAACATGCATCTCCGCCGCCGAAGGCCGCGATGTGAAGAACATTATGGTGCCGGTGAAGGGATAAGGGGATAAGGTTTGTGTGGTGAGCGCGGGGTTGCCGTATCGCTACATTTTTAAGAGAAGATTTATGATATTTTCGGGTCCTCAAAATATAATCTCATGAAAAATCCCATATCCATTAAAATGCGGTTTTTGGGATACATTTTGGATTGGGAAAGCACCCCAAATTTGAAATAACATTCATTTGGGATACAAAAATTGAGAAAATGCATCCCAAATTAAAAAAATCCGGCCATTTGGGATTTTTTCGAGGCTATAAAAGCACCCCAAATTTATAAAAATAGCAGTTTGGGATTTTTATCGGTCAGTATCGCTAATTGCAAAAAGAAGATTTACGATATTTGCCGTAACCGCGGGTGCAATTCTTAGATCAGGACGCTTTTTCGAGCGCGCGAAAAGAACCACCACACGGTATCCGCATTAATACTCTCTTGTGTCCACGAATTCCTGGGTAAGATCCTTTGCGGTGTATGCAGTCTCGTTGACGTAGACGTGCTTGGGGATCGTGTCGCCTCTGCGGTATGCCTCGATGAGTTCTTTTACCTGGGGTCCGAAAAGAGGATTGCACTCAACACAGAGGTTGATCTTCCCGTCGAGGCAGTACTGAAGAGCTTCCTTGGTGGCGTCGAAGGTGATGATCCTGACCTGGCCGCCTTCACCGTAAGAGATGCCGGCTTCGTCGAGGGCGCGCATTGCGCCGAAGGTCATGTTGTCGTTCTCGCTGTAGATAACATCGATATCACGGTTTTCGGCCAGGTAGGTCGTCATGACTTCGTATGCCTTGGCTTCGGTGAAGTCGCCGTCGAGCTGGCTTATCAGCTCCCAGTTGCCGTGACTTGTGACCGCATCCTCAAGAGCTTTCGTACGCTGGATCTGGGCGGTGGCGCCGAGGGTTCCCTGAAGGTGAAGGATCCTGACGGTTCCGTCTTCGGACTCATCACCGTTCTCCGCATCTTTCAAGGTCTCTTTCTCGAGCCATTCGACTGCGAGGTTGCCCTGGCGGAGGAAGTCGGAGCCGACGTTTGTAAGGTAGAGATTGTCATCCCAGACCGCGACGGATCTGTCCATGATTATGACGGGGATGCCGGCGTCGTGAACTTCGGTGAGGACAGTGAGCCATCCTTCTTCGACGGTGGGTGCGATGATGATCATGTCGACGCCTTCAAGGATGAAGCGGCGGACTGCAGTGAACTGGTTTTCCTGCATCTGCCTGGCGTTTTCCATGACGAGTTCGTATTCGGGATCGCCCGTGAAAGTGTCGGTCATTGACTTGGTGTTTGCGACGCGCCAGTCAGATTCGGAGCCGACCTGCGAGAATCCGATTACAAACACGTTATCATCGGTGGGCTCTGTCTCAGGTTTAGCCTGGCAGCCGCATATTCCGGTCATGCCGGTAAGAAGTGATAAGCAAAGCAGGCTGCTTAGGAGTTTTTTCATTGTATGACGGCCGCACCCCGCGCCGGGTATAAAAGAGAACTGTCTCATTGTCTGCTGTCCGCCTGCCGCGTCAGCGAAAAAAGAGAATCGCCTCATTGTCTGCTGTCCGCCTGCCGCACTATCCGGGCTGTTAAAGAATCGTTTCATTGTCTATGTCCGCCTTTCCCGGTATCCGGATGCTGATCGAAGTTCCTTCCTGAGGGATGCTCTCGATGTTGAATGAGCAGGCATCACCGTAAAGGATCTTCAGACGCTTGTATGCCGATGTAAGTCCGAAGCTTGAAGAGTCTTCTTTGAGGACTCTGGTCTTCAGGTTTTCGAGTTCTTCGCTGTTCATGCCAAGACCCGTATCGGAAACTTTGAGGATTATGCTGCCGTTCTCTCGCGCGCCTGTGACAAGGATCTTTCCTTTGCCGCGCTTGGGTTTTAAACCGTGGTAGATAGCGTTCTCGACCAAAGGCTGAAGAGTCATCTTGGGGAGCTTCGTGTCTTCGATCGAAGGATCGATGTCGATCTCGAATTCCATTATGTCCCTGTAGCGGACCTGCTGGATCTCGAGATAACTCTGGATGTGCTTTTTCTCTTCGGCGACTGTTACGATGTCGCGGCCGTCGCTCAGGAATGAGCGGAAATAGGACGAAAGGCTCGTTACCATCTGCTCGGCCTGTTCGTTCTTTCCGATCTCGATGAGCCAGACGATCGCGTCGAGAGTGTTGTAGAGGAAGTGGGGATTGATCTGTGCCTGGATGAGGGACAGTTCGATGTCGCGCAGCTTGATCTGCTCGGCGCGGTTGAGTTCGATCTGTTTGTCGAGTCTTGCCGCCATGTCTTCAATTCCGGCGCTGAGGAGGGCGAGGCTCGCGTCATCTGTTTCGACGGGTGTGTGGGGGCTTAAGTCGCCGTCACCGATCTGTTCGACGCGGCTGTTCATGGCGATGATCGGGTCGGTGATGCTTTTCGAGAGCTTGACGGCACGGCTAAGGACCACAGGGATAACGATGAGCATGACGATGACCACGAAGACGATCTCTATCGTGAGCCAGAAGTCGAGCTGCTTCTGGATGCTCGCCATCTCGCCGGCTTCGTAGTACAGGTATGAATACATGTACTCCTCGATGAGCTCGGTGTTGCCGTAGATGTTTTTCTCGAGCTGGTCCATGCGCTCCTCGTAGCTCTTGGTCCGCTCGATCCTCTCGATATATGTGCTGAACTTGTCGCAGAGAGAGAGAACGCTGACCATCGCTTTGCGGCCCTCGGGATTGGAAGTGTTCTTAAGAAGGTCTTCGGCGAGATTCCTTGCGGCGGCGATGTCGTCCCACGGGATCTCATCGCTGCTTCCCGCGACGTAAAGATACATCTGGAGGTCGATCTCGTCCTTGAAGTTCTGGTTGAAGCTTGATGCCTTAACGATGTTGCCCGACACTGAGGCGTACATTACGTTACGTGTTATGAGCATCGCGAAAATTGCTATCAGAATGCCGCCTATTGGGATAAACATCTGAAGCAAGAGGCGGTACATCTTTTTCTGTACCGTGTTGGAACTTTTCCTCCTGTCAGAAGGAGACCTCATTCTTCCTCAACTTCCCCGTTGCGGTACTGGCTTGGCGTGCACCCCTGATTCTTCTTGAATACGAATGAGAAATATCTGGGGTCCTTGTAGCCTATCTCGTTGGCGATCTCGCCGGATCTCTTGCTCGTGTTGCGCAGGAGGATCTTGGCTCTGGCCATTCTCTTCTTGGTGATATATTCGACGAAGGATAAGCCTACTTTGTTGGAGAAGACCGCGCTCAGGTAATTGGCACTGATGTTGATCTCTTCCGCAACGGAATCGAGCGAGATGTCCTCGTCAGCATAGTGCTCGTTGATGTAATCAACGGCGTTGTTGATGATGTCATTGCCGCGCTTCTGGGCTTCCGCATCCCTCATCTTTATCGCAACGGTCAGTGCGTCAACCAGATAAGGCTTTACCTCTTCTGCAGAGATGTTCGTGTCAAAAGAAGGCAGGTTGTTTGCGACCTGCTCCGAATCAACGCCCGCTTCCTTCAAAGCGAGTTCGACATTGACCCTGATGCTAACCAGCAGGTAGTAGCGGAACAGTATCGAATGAACGCTTGTCTCGATGCTCTGAAGATAATCGTCTGCAAAAGTCGAGACCTCGCCGGCCGTTCCGGTCTGAACGAAATACCTTATTATCAGCGGATCGAACTTGCCTGCATCGATCTCGCTTATCTGGCTCCCGTCCGGAACATACTGCTCGTTCTTGAGCTGCTCGGACGTAAAGATGTGCTGGTTAGGGAAGATGTGCCTGTACGCAAATGCCCTGTTGGCATCCTGGTAGCATGACGAGAGTCCGCTGAGCCTGTTGGTCGCAACGCCTACTGCGACATGCCAGTCCAAAGCATTTGAACGCTGCTCGCAGTTCTCCCTGATCATTTTGAGGAGCTTTGTTTCCATGCGCTTGACGCTCTCATCGTCGCCCTTGATGAGGACGGCATAGGAAAACAGGTTGCATCTGAAGATTATGTAGTCCGGATACTGCAGGAACTGGTTAAGAAGGCTCTCCGTGACATTCGAAGCGTCATCGGAATACGCCAGCTGGTCTACGTCCCTGATCGAGAAGATCACGATGTTGTAGGCATCAGCCGAGAGGTTCAGGTGGAGTTTGTCAGCCTCCTCGTAGATTTCCTGTACCGATAATGAGCCTTCCACGAGCTTCTCGAAAAATACTCTGTGCGTAAGTCTCTCGAACTTTTTGAACTCCTGCTCGTAGAGCTTTACGTAGTCCTTCTGCTCGTTCTCTTCGGTGATCTTCTTCCTTACGCCTTCCAAAGCGTTTATCATGTCCGTCTTGGTGACAGGCTTTAAGAGATATTGTTCAACGCCGATCTCAATTGCTTTGCGCGCATACTCAAAGTCGCTGTAGCCTGAGATGACGATGATCTTTATGTTGGGAAGTTCCTTCGTGACGGTCTTGCTTAATGAAAGTCCGTCCATGAAGGGCATGGTGATATCAGTGATGAGGACATCGGGCTTGAGCTTCCTTATCATGGGCAGGGCCATCTCGCCGTCGGGCGCGTCGCCTGCGAACTCAAAGCCGTACTTCTCCCACGGGATCATGTCGCGAAGTCCTTCGCGCACGATACTCTCGTCTTCACAAATAAAAACCTTAAAAAGATCCATCAGATGCCCTCCGAATATAGTCTAATTGTAACACGCGTGAACCTGACAGTCTTTGTAAGAATCTTTAGACTGATAGTAAAATCTTTATATCGGGAGCGGAAATCCGGATGGACTAAGAGGAGATCAGAGGTAGGTTACGGTCTCCGATAAAGGCTTTCTGCTGCCGTGATTTGCAAGAGGACCTGCGCCTTCTTCCGCATAGCCCAGATCTAAGATCATGAGGACCTCCTCGTTGTCCGGAAGGCCGAATTCTTCAGCGATCTTATCAAGGTAGATGCAGTTGAGCCAGCAGCTGTCGACGCCCTCATTTGCTGCCGCGAGCATAAGATGCGTTGCGACGATCGCAGCATCCTCAACGCCGGATTCCCTTGCGGAATCAGGATATGTGTAGACATTGTTCTTATCGAAAGCGACGATCAGGCAGACGGGCGCATTGTATCTGCAGGGAGTTACTTTGTCGATCTTTGCCAGAGCCTCTTCAGACTGAACGACATAGATGTGCTGCTCCTGAAGGTTCTTTGCGGTGGGGGCAAGACGGCCGGCTTCAAGGATGGCTTCTATCTTCTCCGGCTCGACCTTGCGTGAACTGTATTTCTTGCATGAATAGCGGTTCTTTACGACATCTTTAAAATCCATGAATTTGCCTCCTTCGGAATTTCTACAAACATTATAGTGGTTACGATGTCTGTTTTCGAGAGCGGGGCATAAGATGTGAAAGCGCGCCGGGTTATCAGTTCTCGAGCTCTCTGATCTTCTTTATCCTGCTCATTATGAGCGCGGCTATAACGAGGCAGATTCCTGAGACAAAGACTGTTATTGATGAGCCCATGCCGACACCGCCGCCGGTTGCTTTTCCAACGGCATCCGCCGTGACGCCGCAAAGGCTGTATGCTGCGACATATCCGAGCTGCGAGATGAATCCGAGGAAGCCCCATGCTCTGCCCTGAAGCTCGTCCGGTATGTTGGTCCTTACAAGGTAATCAAGGCTGTTGTTTGCAAACGGCAGTGCCGCGAAGAAGATGAATCCGAATGAGCATATGAGTACGGGGTTCTCGAAAACACCGAACATCGCCATTCCCAGCCCCGACACTGCAAGGCCAGTCCAGAGAGCCATTACGAAATGCTTCCTGATTCCTTTTATTCCGAGCAGGAGGCTTGTTACGAGCATGCCTGAAGCTGCAGCAGTCTCAATGATTCCAAGTGTTTTTGAATCGGAAAATGACAGCACGAAGGGTTCACCCAGGACCTGGAACACGCCCATGAACAGGCAGATCAGGGAGGATGCTATGACCAGAACAACGAGGCCTTTCTTGGCAGTGACCGCAGCCCAGCCTTCCTTCATGCTCTTGAAGAAAGGTTCTTTCTCGACAGGTGCGTTGTTCTTTATGCCGTGTCTTACGATCGCCGCGGCAATGACAGTGAGGAAGAATGTGCAGATGTCGATTACAAGGATCAGTTTGATGTCGCTGACTGCAAGCAGGAAGCCTGCGATTATCGGCGAGAAGATATATCTGGAGGAACCTGCCATCGATACAAGTCCGTTGGCCTTTGAATACTGTTCCTTGGTAAGAAGGTCGGTGATGGTTGCTGTGTAAGCTGGCTCCAGAAGAGCAGAGAAAACAGAGCTTATCGTGGTGCCGAGATATACCTGCCAGAGTGCGCAGTTGCCCTGAAGCATGCAGATCAGGATGAAGAGAACGCCCAGGCCCGACAGACCGTCGCCGATCATCATGAGAAGCCTTCTGTCATAGCGGTCTGCAAGAACGCCCGCCGGCACCTTGAGCAGGAGCCCCGGAAGGAATCCCAGGAGTGTCAGGAGCGACATATGTGTTGCGCTTCCTGTCAGATTGTAGATGTAAAGTCCAAGACCGAAGCTCGTTAAGCCGCCGCCTATCGAAGATGCGAATTCCCCTGCCCAGAGGAGAAGGAATCTGCCGTAATTGTTCTTTGTCTTTGTCATCGTCATATCCATTATCATAACCGCCTTTATGCCTTTTTCTGACAATACTTTATTCCGGGCGGGCTCAATATACTTGAGATTATCCTTATGTATCCCTTAAATAGTTCTTAAATCGTCTGTGGTAATATTGTTGGAGAAAAAGAGGGGATAAAAACAATGATCTTCGACGGAACGCAAAAGTTAATAGGCACCGGCGCACAGGCGGAAGTAGTCCTTTATCAGGGCTATGCCTATAAGATATATAAACCATCGTATCCTTCTGAGTGGATCGCTTTCGAGAAGCGCCAGCAGCAGGCTGTAAACAAGGCGGGCTTATCTCCGGTGCGCTATTACGATACGGATGATGACCACATTATCAAGATGGATTATGTTGAAGGCTGCCAGCTCGAGAAGATCGCCGTCACAGGGGATCTCCGAAGTTTTGACATTATGGCTGACGCTTTCCGTTTTGTGCACGGGAAGAGTATCGAAGGCATAGATATGCCGCCTCTTATTGCGACTGCCGGAATGGGCCTGACAGATGAAGCGAAAGCATTTGTCCTGCCTGTCATCGAGGATATTTGCTCGAAAATGGAGAGCCGCGTTTGCCACCTCGACATGCACTTTCTGAACATAATGGTCCCTGAAGACTTATGCTCTTTCACCCTCATCGACTGGATGAACGCAAGGCTCGCGCCGCCTGTCTTTGACTACGCGAGGACATATGTTATTTTCGAGGAATTCTCTAAAGAGGCACTTGAGATATACAAGCAGAAAGTGCTCCCCGGCATGTGGGCTTCCGGCGTTTCTGAAGAAGATTTTGAGAGCGCTCTTGAGGTCTCCAGGATCATAAGAAAACGCGAAAAGAACCAGTGATAAATACGTCTGATATCAAGGATACTTTAGCGCATTACAGTGTTTTTCTGTTATAATGCAAGAGTTTTAAAACACGATTTCCAAAGGAGTATGTTATGGACAAGATCATTGCTTTCATACTCTATTTCGTGGTTGTCCTTGCTATCGGAATTTATTTTTTCATTAAGAGTAAGGGCGGTGACGAGAAAGAGTATTTCTTAGGCGGTCGTCACATGGGTCCTTTTGTTACTGCGATGAGTGCGCAGGCATCGGACATGAGCGGCTGGCTCCTGATGGGTTTCCCTGGTTCGCTTTTCGCGTTAGGCATGGGACAGGTTTGGATCGGTATCGGTTTGGCATTAGGAACAGCTGCCAACTGGATCTTTGTAGCTACAAGGCTCCGCCGCTTTTCAAAAGCTTCCGGTGACTCGATCACGCTGCCGCAGTACCTCACAAACAGATTCGCAAGCAAGAGTTCTGTTTTGAAGGTCATCTGCGCCATCATCTTCCTCATCAGCTTTACTATCTATGTTGCTTCTGCTTTCGTTGCAGGCACAACGGTTTTCGCATCAGTACTGCCCTGGTTCGATGCACACCAGCATCTCGCCATGATCATCTTTGCAGTATTGATCCTCATCTACACATTTCTGGGCGGTTATAAGGCCGTTTGCTGGACAGACTTCTTCCAGGGCCTCATGATGCTCATCGCGCTCCTCGCAGTACCGATTGTCATGAACGCGGTAGGTCACTTTGATACGGCATATTACAGCGCATTCGACGATGGCGTTACTGCATTCGGCACGAATCCTTTCACAGCTCCCTGGCAGGAGATCGTGACTGGTCTGGGCTGGGGTCTCGGCTACTTCGGTATGCCTCACATCCTTGTCCGCTTCATGTCCATCGAGAAGCCTTCGCAGATCAAGAAATCCGCTACAGTTGCTATCATCTGGGTCGTTCTCACACTGGGCTCAGCTGCAGTTATCGCTTACCTCGGAAGAACTTACATTATGAGCAACGGCGAGTCTCTTGCCGGATTCCTTCTCCCCGAAAGTCACGAAAAGAGGATCTTCATCGAAATCGTCAGCGACATTTTCCCGGGCTTCATCGCCGGTATCCTGCTTTCAGCGATCATCGCTGCCGCAATGTCTACTGCTGACTCCCAGCTCCTCGTTGCTTCTTCCGCATTCACGAGCGACATCTATAAGCCCCTTATCCGCAAGAATAAAGCTTCCGACAAGGAAATGCTCTGGCTCGGTCGTATCGTTGTTCTCGTTGTTGCAGTCGTTGCATTCTTCATTGCACGCATCGGTCTTGACGACGATAAGTCATGGGCTTCCAACATCATGAAAATGGTTGAGAACGCATGGGGACTCTTCGGTTCATCCTTCGGTCCCGTCGTCATCCTCTCACTGTTCTGGAAGCGCTTTAACTACAAGGGCGCCGTCGCAGGCATCATCGCAGGAGCAGTTGCCGACATCTGTTGGCTTCTCTTCTTCACAAATACGATCATACCTGCTATCGTATCCAGCACAGGCGTTTACGAGATTGTCCCCGGCTTCATCTGCGGTCTCATCGTTGCAGTTTTAGTAACTATTATTACGAAGGCACCCAATCAGGAAGTCAACGCAATCTACGCAAGAGCAACAGACAAGTCTATAGACGATTGATCTTTTGCATCAGTTGATTAAGATTAAGCCCCGCGGAAGTGAAATGCTCCGCGGGGTTGTTTATTGTGGTTGTAAGTGGGAAGGGGCGGGTGTGTTTTATGCCAGCTCAACCTCGATCACATCACCGATCTTGTCCTTGGGAAGCACGTCCGCGCCTTCACTTACAAGGACGCCGTCGACCGTGATCTTTCTGACAGAAGAAGCGGCGCCGGTATTCTTATATACGACCTTCACGGGTCTGCCGTTGAATTCGAAGCTTACCGAAGCCATGCCGTCGGGATCGAACTGTGACGGTAATAACCCGGGCTCGAAAACCATATCTCCAAATGACCCCTTTATGCCGAACATTTCAGTCAGGACAGTGAGCATTAGCCAGCTCGCCGCGCCCGTGAGATAGTGGTAAACACCGCGGCCCTTAGGGTCAAAATATTCAGGAACGCCGGGGTATATCCTGCTCGAACCGAAGTCTGTGGCGTGGCGGTAAAGTGTGCCCAATACCTTCCAGCCCTCTTCCTTAAAGCCTCTGGTATAGAGGGCGTTGCTGAACATGACAGTCATGTGGGAGAAGACCGCGCCGTTTTCCTTCTGGCCGTAGGAGAAGCCGAACATGCGGCCCATGTTGGTCTTGACCTCATGGAAGTCGGTGTTGAGCTTGTAGCCTCCGATAGAGGCGTCGTAGATGTATTTGTCTGCTGATCTGACGATCTCGGGAATCTGGTCGTCAGTCGCGACTCCGGACATTATGGTGAAGACTTCGCCTGTGAGCATCATGGCCGGTCTGCCGTGATTGTCGCCGTTCTTTTCGAGAGCGTTGCCGTCGTTATCGTAGTAGCCGTTATAGCGGGAATAACCGTCCGGATCCGTGAACCATTCGGTGGCTCTGATGTGGGAAGTGATCCAGTCTGCCTTCTTATCGAGGTCGGAAGCGAGAAGGTCGATGTCAAAGACCTTCTTAACGCCTGAGAAACCTGTTTTAACACTGTTACAATAGCTCAGCAGTATGCTCTGAAGCTTATCTGCGTCAAATACCCCAAGGAGCCCTTCAAGTTCTTCGCAGGCCTCAACCGAGTCTACGCCGTAAGCCTTTTTGTACTCTCTGAGGATCGAAGCGAGCTTTTTATAGTTGCCTGCATAAGCGGCCGTGAAGGCCACACTCTCACCCTTATCCTTGCCCATGTCGAGAGCATCGTTCCAGTCGGCGCCCCTAAGCTTCATGTGACCGTGCTCACCTACATCGAAGAAAGAGGCAAAATTCTGAAGCAGGAGGTGCTCCAGCACCGTGCCTTCAGAACGTGCGCCGGAAAGATCAGTATCCTTATCCAGGAGCTCCTCGCCGCGCATGACCTGGCGGTCGATGAAGTAAGGAGCTTTCTCGTCTAAGATCTTAAGGTCGCCTGTCTGCCTGATATAAAGGTCCATGGTCATGAAAGGCCACATCGCGTGATCCATCCAGACTCTGGTGATGCCGTTCCTGTCAGCTATGAATTCGCCGCTTCCGCTGCCGATTATGGTGGCATTCGTGCCGTCGCATCTTACGCCGCCGAAGTTATCGACGAGCATGCCTCTGACGTCCGACGGATCCATAATGATGAGCGCCAGACAGTCCTGCCAGAGATCTCTCCAACCTCTGCCGCCCTTGCCGTAATCGTGGTGCGGCAGGAACGAGCAGCCGTAAATGCGGCGGAGCATCGGCTGCACGCCGACCCAGTACATCCAGTTGTCGAATGCCTGATCGCCCGTGTGGAAGCTGATGTTGTTCTTTTTATCCCAGTATTCTTTGTTTTTTGTTAGCCCGGCCTCGAAAACCTCACTTGAAAGATACCGCAAGACCTTATCCTGAAGCGCCTTTGCGGCGGAAAGGATATCTTCCTCAGTATCGGAGGGATTATCTATGTCATCTGTTGCGAGCGCGAAAATATACTCCAAAGATCCGCCCGGCTCCAGTGTTCTCTTGTCGAACATCGCGGCGCCCATGGCCTCAAAACCGTCAACTCTAGCACCGGGCAAGGATGCGGGCGTGCCCGTTACCGGGAAGACCGGATTATCAAATGCACCGCCCTCGCCGATGAAGTCCTCAGCGACAGGGCAAAAGGATACGGGCTTTGCACCGTTTCCTTCGGAAGCGAAGAAACCGTATATGACCTTGTTTCTCCTGTGGCCTCTCTCATCGAATGTGAGGGTGGGGTTATTTACAACACCATATTCAGTTACCGCCATGCGGTTGAGCATCGACGTAACGTTCCTGTGGTCTCTGATATTGTCGGCCGAGCGGCCGTAGACCGGCGTTGCCGCCGTGGGAGTGAAAGTGACAGGGGATGATCCCGTGTTCGTGATCTTCACTAGTGTCAGTTCCACGCAGTCGGAGGTCATGACGGGCACAAAAGTGGTGACTTCGGTCTTCACGGAAGTGCCTGTTATCTCACGGACAACTTTCTGCCAGAGAAGACCGCCATAGAGGGTGACTTTGTCTTTGGAGGCGGTGAATTTTCGAGCATTGGAAGAAGCGGAAGCGCCGGTCGCGGAAACCAGGGTGCCGTCTTCAAAGTACAGCCAGAAATTTCTGGTCGAGCGGTTGTTGTGAAGGTTGTCGGATGACACGGGTTCTAAGATGAACGTGTTCTGGGAGGTCTTGAGGTCGCCTCCGAAAGCGGGTGTAAGTGATTCCATCATGCCGCTCGGTGAGCCGTCCGGGAAATACAGGTAGCTGTACAGATCGGGATCTTCTAATCTAAACGTGCCTTTGCTGTCAATGAATTCGTAACCTTTCATGCATGAATCTCCTTGTTGGCGTGTGTGCTGAAATTACAGCTTTCCCGTACGTTACTTACATAAGCCCCACACTCAACGCAAGAACAGCCGTTTATAATATAATACTAGCGGATTCTGCCGGAATCGATTAGACATACCGTGTCTAAATGTTCAAAAAACGACATTTCTCGCTTTGTGTCGTGTATTTTTTCCAAAGCCGGACGTATCCTGACGTTGCCTGAAAGGAGGTCACAAGTGACTTTGGATCAGAAAAAGACCGGACAATTTCTTAAGGCCTTGCGCAATGAGAAGAAACTGACCCAGGAACAGCTGGCTGATCAGTTCAATGTCAGCAACAGATCCGTCTCAAGATGGGAGACCGGATCCAATCTTCCTGATATCTCATTGCTGGTCGAGATAGCCGATTTCTATGATGTCGATGTAAGAGAGATCATAGACGGGGAAAGGAAAAGCGAGATGATGGATAAAGAAACAAGAGAGGTCGCTGAGAAGATGGCGACCTATGCGGGCAATGAGAAGGACCGCATGCTTAAAGGCGTTCAGACAGCGGGAATAGCG
This sequence comes from Clostridiales bacterium, assembly GCA_017509245.1. Classification (GTDB taxonomy): domain Bacteria; phylum Bacillota; class Clostridia; order Saccharofermentanales; family Saccharofermentanaceae; genus Saccharofermentans. The sequence continues at coordinate 102,563 of JAFWQC010000019.1, forward strand.
GGAGTAGTGATCACATTATTAGCTATTATCATGCAGATAAGGGGATATGACGTTTACAAGCCTGATGTGAACAGATCATTGGGAATATTCCTGACATTTCTGGCCTTTACCGCAATGTCGGTTCTCACATTGTATGTGACCGGAATCCTTAAAAAGATAAGCAAGCACAGAAAGATCGTAATACTGATAAGGGTATTGACGATCATCCTTCTGGTTGCGGTAACGCATTGTGTGCTCGGAGGTTTTCTGGTGGTAGGCCTGTTCGCAGTGAGCATTTACAGCGCGAAGGTCAAGGTCACGAACGATACTGCTGATTACAACACTTATATCCACAGTCGGGAGATCGATACTGAATACATGATGGGAAAACAGCCGATCTTTGATATCTTCCCTGAGACACTCAATGCACCTGTTGATGAATTCCAGATCACGTACTATAACCCGTGGGATCCACAGTACATCGTATACATGACTTTGGATTACGGCGATGAGTATGATGCGGAGATCGCAAGACTTGAAGAGATCGGCGTTGAGGACTATGAGGGCATCTACACAGTTACGGGCGAGCCGGCGGGATACGATATCGTCGCGATGGATTCAGATGAATACCACGGCTTCGTCTATGCGATGATACCTGAGAACGGCACGGGCAACACGAAGATCACATACTGCGCGGTCGTGTTCTGCAATTACTTCCTTGATGTCGATGTTCACGACTACATGAAGGATCAGTACTTGCTTCCGGGATTCGATGCGGGTAAAAATAATCCGTATAAGAAACAGATGATGGGCAAATGAGGAGAAGATGGCAAAAGCGGATAAGACAAAACGGATACTGATCTTCTGTCTGATCATTACGGTTATGACCTTCCTAAAGGTCATGCTCTGGAATTTCGGCGATCTTGACGAGCTCTGGAACTATAACCTGAGCAGAGGGATCGTAATGGGGATGGTCCCTTACCGTGATTTCAACATGGTCCTGACTCCGCTGTTTGCTTTCGTTAATTCTTTTGCGCTCCTTTTGAGCAGATCCCTGATCGCTTACAGGATCTCCTGTTCTCTGATCCTTACTGTTCTTATGCTGCTGGTCTTCAAAGCAGTATATGACAGGACGAACGAATACTATGCAATGCCTTCGGCGCTTATCTGCCTGCTGTTCTCGGGCGTTGTCACATATAACACACTCTTTATGATATTCGCGTTATCGGTTTATATGCTCTTAGCGCGCGAAAACAAGTCTTCAGGGAATTTTCTTATTGGAATATCCGCCGCCTGTGCTGCCCTCTCAAGGCAGACATCAGGCGGCGTTCTGATTATTCTGGTGTTCATTATCCTTTTAAGTCCTTTAAGCGGAGCATCAGGCGCGAAGCAAAGGGCCAGAAATATCCTTATGTATCTGGCCGGGGGAGCAGTCCCGTGTGTCCTTTTCCTTATATATCTCCTTGCCACAGGCTCTTTCAGTTCGTTCTGGGAATACTGCTTCTTCGGGCTTTTTGCGTTCGGAAGCGGCAACGGGCTCTTCGAGATTTCCGCAGTACCTTATCTTCTTGTCGCGCTTGCAGGGATTGCCTGTGATGTCGTGCTTATGAAGACTGACTTTAAGGCTTCTCTACCGCATCTGCTTACCGGCGTCACGGTGCTTCTTATAAGTGTTCCGATCGTCGAGAGCATGCATACAGCTTATTCAGCCATATGGTTCTCGATCCCTGTAGTCCTGTTCATCAGAAAGCGCTTCGGGGGCCAGCTCAGCAGAAAGATATCTGTACTTCTTTCTGCGATTCTCGCGGTCGCCGTTTCCGCAATGACGGTTGCCGGGACAGCCGGTTGCGCTGTCGTCAAAGGCTCTTCCGAATTGAAGGGGATTGTTGCAGATACTGCTTTGATAACGGATTATGCGACTCTTGCCATGAAGAATAAAGAGTATGAAGAGATGGGCTACAGAGTGACTACGCTTTCTAATTCTGCTGTTCTGGTATCTGTAGCAGAAGGTGATATTGACCCTGTTTTCGATATGTTCAACAAAGGCAACTTCGGCCGTAAGGAGCCCATGGAGTATGTTGAGGAAGTCTTAAGCAGGCAGGATGCCCTTATCCTCATGCCTGACGATTATCCCACAGAGGGCTGGCAGAATCCTGAAGGCATATATGAATATGTCACCTCGCACTGTGAAGTTATCGGTTCCTACGGAAGATTTAAGTGGTATAAGCCGGTTTAGGGACATTCTCGAGATTGCATAAAAACAACGGAGTCACGGGCGCTTATTTTTTATAGACAAGCGCGCATTTATTCTTTTATAATTTTTCCCGAAAGAGTAAAGACCAGCTATTGAGAGGGGCACTTGATGGTATCCAGAAGAAGTCTATCCACGAAGATCCTGCTGATGGTAGAGGGCATTTTGCTCATCTCCAGTATACTTTTCTGTTCGGTTTCCATATACAGATCCAGAGTCGGCATCTGCAAGGCAATCCAGCAGCGAATGCTCGATATCGCTAACTGCGCCTCAGGTTCGGTCAACGGCGACGTCATGAAGGGACTTACCGAGGATAAGATCGGAAGCGACGAATATAACGATGTCTATAACACTCTCGCGGTATTCAGGGATAATGTCGAACTTGAATATGTTTACACCATAAGAGAAGACGGCAACGATAATTTCATCTTCACGATGGACCTTGACCAGGTAAGTCCTGCAAGTTACGGCGACAGCGTTGAATATACTGATGCGCTCAACAGCGCGGGCAACGGCGTTGCAGCGGTCGACGAGGTCCCTTATACTGACCGTTGGGGCGAGTTCTACAGTGCATACAGCCCTGTCTTTGATTCGGCCGGCAAGGTCGCAGGCATCGTGGCTGTGGACTTTTCGGTCGGCTGGTTCGAAGGCCAGCTTTCCGCACAGACCAAGTCCACTGTTGCAGGTTACATAATAATCCTTGTTATCTCCCAGATCGTTGCTGCGCTTCTTGCACTCCTGACAGTAAGGCCTTTCGTTAAGGCACAGGGGGAGCTTCTTGAAGAGAAGGTGCGCGCCGAGAGTGCCAATAACGCGAAGAGCGATTTCCTTGCGAACATGTCACACGAGATCCGCACACCGATCAACGCCGTGCTCGGAATGAATGAGATGATCATAAGAGAAGAGCACAAGAGCAGGGATTATGCAGAAGGCGATACCAAGTCAATGCGTGAATCGCTGAATACGATCGGCGTTTATGCTGATGACGTTAATAAGGCCGGCCATAACCTGCTTGCTCTGGTCAATGATATCCTTGACTACTCCAAGATCGAATCCGGTCATCTTGATATAGTTGAAGCATCATATCAGCTCAGTTCACTTCTTAACGACCTGAATCACATGATCCTGTTCAAGGCTCAGGATAAGAAACTCGATTTCTCGATCGACATCGATGAGACACTGCCTGATGAACTCTGCGGTGATGAAGTCCGTGTAAGGCAGATCCTCACGAATCTTCTCAACAATGCCGTTAAATATACTGAGAAAGGCTCGGTCAAGTTCACTTTAAGAGGCAAGAAGCAGGACGACGGAACGATCTTTCTCAAGGCGATAGTAAAAGATACGGGTATCGGTATCCGCAAGGAGGATATCGACAAGCTCTTCACGAAGTTTGAGCGGCTCGAGATGGAGGTCAACAGCACTGTCGCAGGGACAGGCTTAGGTCTTACGATTTCCAAGCGCCTGCTCGACATGATGGGCGGTACGATAACCGTTGAGAGCGAATACGGCAAGGGTTCAGTATTTACCGTCGTATTCCCTCAGAAGATCCTCTCTGATACGCCGCTTGGAAACTTCCAGGCGCGCTTTGAGACGAACTCTCTTGACAACAAGGTTTACCGCGAAGCATTCCGTGCTCCTGACGCACGCATCCTCATAGTTGATGACACGAAGATCAACCTCAATGTTGTAAAGAACCTTCTCAGGAATACGAAGATACAGATCGATACGACCACCAGCGGGGCAGAAGCCATAGTTATGGCTGAGAAGACAGCATACGACATGATCCTCATGGACCAGCGCATGCCTAAACTCACGGGTACTGAAGCATTGAGGAGGATCCGCAACACATCCGGCGGCGCGAGCAGGGAGAAGCCTGTTATCTGCCTTACGGCCGATGCTGTCCTGGGTGCCAAGGAGCGCTATATGGCTGAGGGCTTTACAGATTATCTTACAAAGCCTGTCGACAGCGTTGCGCTTGAGATGATGCTCTTGAAATATCTGCCTGAATCTAAGATCGAGCATGTTGAATTCAAGCCTGAGGCAGAGACGCCCGTTGAATCAGCAGCCAAAGACGAATATTCGATGCTCCGCGAAGCAGGGATCGATCCTGAAACAGGTCTCCAGTACTGCCAGAATGACACGGATTTCTACCGTTCCATACTGGCTGAATATGCTCAGAGTGAAGCTGAGAATGCAGAGCTCCTTCAGATCATGTATGCTGCGGAAAACTGGAGAGAATATTCCATCCATGTTCATGCATTGAAGAGCACTTCGAGGATGATCGGCGCGGTCGCGCTTTCAGAACTTGCAGCCAAACTCGAGAATGCCGCAAATGCCGAAGATGACGTCACCATACGTGCCGAGCATAATACACTGATGGAGAAGCTTAACGGCATCATCCGTGCGATCGGAGCGGTTGCACCCGATGTTGAGCCGATAGATGAGGAGAGCGAGATCCTGGAGTTCCTTCCTGAAGATGAGGAATGATTTTCGCGAAAGGGGAAAGAGGTATATATGGCGAGCTGCGAGACATGTCAGTATGCATTGATAGATGAGGTCACAGGCGAAGCGCAATGCGACCTGGATCTTGATGAGGACGAGCTCGCAAGGCTTGCCTGGCATACTACCAAGGAATGTCCTTTCTACAAGGACGGCGACGAATATAAGACCGTAAGACATCAGATGTAGAAGGGTAAAACCTGTCTGCAAAATATGAGAAAGAAACACACATTTATTACACATTGGGGTGCGAGGTATTGTTATCATATTCCTATCGCGAAAATATGACTTTCAAGAGGTGTTGTCATGATAGATCTTAAAGGCAAATGGGTACTTATTACCGGCGCATCAAGAGGCCTTGGAAGGCTTGCTGCAAAGACGATGGCGGACAGGGGATGCAATCTTATTCTTCAGTCCAGAGATACCGCGCACACAGCTTCTCTTGAAGAGGAATTAAAGGCGGCAGGCATTAAATGTTTTTCTGCCGCAGCGGATCTGAATGACATCCCTTCGGTTATGAAGATGCTAGAAGACATTGATGCATCAGGTGTTGATGTCGATGTCGTGCTCAACAATGCGGGTCTTCAGATAGCATACAGAACGGACTACTGTACAACGCCGCCGGAGGATTTTACGGTTAGCTTCAACGTAAATACAACAGCACCTGCAATGATCTGCTATCACTTCCTTCCCAAGATGATCGGGAGAGGATTCGGACGCATCGTAAATACCACGAGCGGCATCGATAAAGAGCCTGAACAGGCCGGATATTCCGCTGCAAAAGCAGCTCTCGATAAGATAACAAAAGACATGGCTTCAAGACTCGGAGGGACAGGTGTAGCAATGAACCTGACTGATCCCGGGTGGTGCAGGACGGACCTTGGCGGACCCAATGCGCCCAACGCGCCTGAGAGCGCTCTGCCGGGTGTTGTAGTTGGCGCGTTTGTCGATGATGAAGTTAACGGTCAGATCTTCCGCGCTCAGGAATTCACGGGCATGAGCCTTGAAGAGGCTGTCGCAAAAGCAAACAACATCTAATACATATATATTCAGGAGGAGCAACATGGAAAATTTTACGTTCTATTCACCCACAAAATTCGTTTTCGGCAAGGGAACTGAAGCTCAGGCGGGAAGCCTTGTTAAAGCTTTCGGCGGAAGCAAAGTGCTGATCCATTACGGCGGCGGAAGCGTTGTCCGTTCAGGACTTTTAGACCGTGTTAAGGCTTCTCTTGATGAAGCGGGAATACCTTATGCCGAACTTGGCGGCGTTAAGCCCAATCCCAGGAGCGGACTTGTTTATGAGGGTATCGATATCTGCCGTAAGGAAGGCATAGATTTTGTGCTCGCAGTAGGCGGCGGAAGTTCCATCGATTCATCCAAGGCAATTGCAGCAGGCGCTGTATATGACGGCGATTTCTGGGATTTCTACTGCGGAAAGCCAATAGACAAAGCACTTCCCGTGGGAACGGTTCTTACCATTGCCGCAGCAGGAAGTGAGGGTTCGGGTGACTCGGTCATCACAAAGGAAGAAGGCATGTATAAGCGCGGTGCCAGCGGTGAGGGAATAAGACCCAGATTCAGCATCCTGAATCCCGAACTTACACAAACACTTCCCCCTTACCAGACAGCATGCGGAATAACCGACATCATGGCGCATCTTTACGAGCGTTATCTTACGAATTCAAAAGATGTCGAAGTAACTGACCGTCTTATCGAGGCGCTCCTCATTACAATGAAGAACGAAGGTCCCAAGGTCATTGCTGATCCCAATGATTACGAAGCACGCGCAAACATAATGTGGGCAGGCACCATGGCTCATACGAATTCCTGTGGTGTCGGAAGATCACAGGACTGGAACAGCCACAATATCGAGCATGAATTATCAGCTCTCTACGACTGCGCACATGGAGCAGGTCTCGCTGTCACGATGCCTGCGGTCTTCAAGTACGTAATGAACCACGATATTGCAAGATTTGAGCAGGCTGCAAAACGCGTCTGGGGTGTTGAAACGGCAGAGGAAGGCATCGATGCATTTAAGAACTTCCTTATCTCAATCGGTATGCCTTCCACATTAGGTGAGCTTGGAGGAAAGGAAGAAGATATTCCCACGCTCGTGAAGAACCTCTGCTATGGCGACGGCAGAACGGGCACGATCTCCGGCTTTGTTACGCTTAATGAAGACGACTGCACGAAGATCTATCAGGCAATGTTATGAGATAAAATCTATACGGGAGGTGGACTTTATGAGCAGCATAAAGATCCGAAAGATCAGCATAACCGTCCTTGATACGGATGCCATCGTTAATGCTGCAAATAGCCATCTTCTTATGGGAGGCGGTGTCTGCGGTGCCATCTTCAGCTGCGCAGGAGCAGTAAGGCTTCAGGCTGCCTGTGCAAAGATCGGAGGATGCAGGACCGGTGATGCAGTTATAACTCCGGGTTTTGATCTTCCCGCCAAATACGTCATTCATGCAGTAGGACCAATCTGGCGCGGTGGCAATAACAATGAGCCGGAGCTTCTGTACAGCGCATATAAAAGATCACTTGAAGTTGCCAGGGAAAACGGCTGTCATTCCATAGCATTCCCGCTAATATCCGCGGGCATTTACGGATATCCTCTTGATGGGGCATGGGACAGGGCAATCACGGCATGCAGGGACTTTCTTGAGACAAACAAGGATTATGAAATGGACATAATCTTCGCGGTTATTGACGACGGCATTCTGGCTGCCGGAGAGAAGATCCTTGAGAGTAACTGAGAAGAACAGACAGACCGGCATACCCATGAGTCACATAAATCCCTTTGTCTCAATATCAAACAGATTATCCTGCAGGCGCGACGCGCGTCTGGACAGGAAGATCTGCGGCATGGAACTTGGAGCATTTGTTCCCACGCCATACGGCGAAAGCCACGGCGCCACAGGCAGCCAGTCGGCTCCATACCTGGGTCTCGGCGTCGTGCTTAAAGACCTGAAGGCAACACCCGAAGATTCCATCATTGACATAGGCTGCGGCAAAGGCCGTATCCTGGCTTATCTTGCAAGCCTCGGCCTTCCCTGTAAGATCACAGGCATCGAGATCAATCCCGAAGTCTGTGAGGTCGCAAAGGCCTGGACTTCACGGCGTCATCCGGATATCGAGGTTATAGAAGGAGACGCTTACGGTCTTGATTTTGACGATTACACCATAATGATCATGTACCGCCCGATGGAGACCGACACCTTCATAGGCTTTATCGAGCAACTCGAAAATTCCCTCACCCACAACATAAAGCTTTACTACTATGCCGACGGCCAGAGCGGTTATGTCCTTAACGGCAGGCCCGGCTGGAATCTTATCGAGCGCCACGACATCTACCGCGTCAAAGGTTATTACATCCACAAAGTACCGCAGAGGTATTCGGTCTGGGAATACAGGTGCTGATGCGCCTTACGGGTCAGGCGGCAGGGGAGATATTGCTTTTCGAGCCCTGCGGAAAACAATCTGATATAATTGTCATGTCGGGTTTGGCTTTCATATTGAGGGGTTAAGGGACATGAAACTTCGAAGAAAACTATTCTCAAGCAAGAATCCATATGACAGCTCAAAGGGTGAGCTTTTTCTCAATGCATGTAAAGAGAATTACGATCACCTGATCACGCATTGTAATGACTACAAAAAGATCTCTGAGGGACTGGGTGTCCGTTCATCTGCTGACATAAAAAGTGCTGCGGATATTCCTGTCCTTACGACTATGCTGATGAAGCAGCACGATTTCCGTGCGGGGCCGTATTTGATCATCGCATCTTCTTCAGGCACGAGCGGCCATGCAAGCCATATTCCTTTCGAGCTCAGTTCGCTCTGGTCCGGTCTTAAGATGTGCATAAGGATAACGAGATTCTACGGTCTTATGTCTCCTAAGCCATGCCGCTATATCGTTATGGGTTATAAGCCCCGCATCAAAAACACTGCGGCAGTTGCAAAGACAGCATACCTGACGACAATGCTGACTCCGGCGATAAGCCGCAAATATATCCTGAAGTATACAAAGAGCGGTTATGTTCCGGACTTTGACAGCATAATCGAGGTGCTCAAAAAATACGAGAAGAAAAAGGCCCCGGTGCGTTTCATGGGGTTCCCGTCATATACATTTTTCCTGTTCCAGATCCTGGATAAGAAAGGGCTCTATTTTAAGCTCCCTAAGGGCTCGAAGATAATGCTCGGAGGCGGATGGAAGCAGTTCTACCGCGAGGCCGCAGACAAGGAAACGTTCTACAAGATGGCAAAGAAAACACTTGGCGTCGATGAGGAGAACATCGTGGAATTCTTCGGCGCGGTCGAGCACCCGATACTGTACACATCATGCCCGGGCCATCATTTCCATGTGCCCGTATACAGCAATATCATCATAAGGGATCCTGATACATTAGAGCCCCTGGAACACGGAAAGACCGGCCTTGTAAATCTCATCTCACCGCTTTGCAAAGCCGCTCCGATCCTTTCTGTCATGACCGACGATCTGGGTATCCTTCACGACGGTTCGGAATGCACATGCGGCCTCGATGTACCGTACCTTGAGATCATCGGACGCGTCGCACCCGAGAACATCAAGACTTGTGCCGCAGGCGCTGCGGACATTCTTAAGGGGGTGAAGGTATGATCCTCTACGGCGGCAAGACATATGAGAGCTCCGAGCAGAACAGGCTTCTTGCAGAACTTAAGGAAAGGATTCCTTCAATCCTGTCGGCCAAACCATTATCACCCGAAGTCGTCATCGACGCGGTCGTAAAGCTCCGCGATGACCTCCTTGAAGGTAAATTTGACGATCTCCTGGAAACTTTGCCGCAGGAGATGGTCGGCACATATAAGAAGCAGGCAGTCTCGCTCCTTTCGAAGGAACATCTGCACATGAAGCTCAGGACAGAGCTGGGCAATACCGATGAATACATAACAGATCCCGTAGAAGGCTTCTCAAGGATCAAAGTCCGCAAGATGCCCCTTGGCGTGCTGTTCCACATCTCCGCTGGAAACATGGATTTCCTTCCCGCATATTCTCTTGCTGAAGGTCTCATGACCGGCAACATCAACATAGTAAAGCTTCCTTCGGCCGATAACGGACTGTCTTTAAAGCTCATCATGAAGCTCATTGAATACCGCCCCGAACTCTCCGATCATGTCTACATATTCGACACGCCTTCGACTGACATTCAGGGAATGCGCCAGATGGCCGAACTCTCCAATGCCATAAGCGTTTGGGGCAGCGACATGGCCATTGAAGCCGTGCGCGGACTTGCGCCGACGGGCGTGAAGATCATCGAGTGGGGACAGAAGCTTGGCTTCTGCTACATCTCAAAGCTTTCTGAAGTCAGAGATGCCGGCGCTGAACTTGAGGGCCTTGCCAAGCACATCGCTGCCACAAAGCAGCTTCTTTGCAGCAGCTGCCAGGTCATCTTTATCGATACAGATGATATGATTGAAGTCCGCTCATTTGCAGAGCGCTTCCTTCCCGTTCTCGAAAAGGCCGCCAACGCCAATGCATCGACTGAGATCGGCATCCGCGCAAGAGATACTCTGATCTCATACACGCAGCGTCTGAAGGCCTGCCTCGGCGAAGAGGAAAAGAGCGGGGACGTTCTCCGCGGAAGAGGCGTCAGCGTCATAATCTCCTCCGACAATTCGCTCGAATTGTCGCCCATGATGTGCAATGTTCTGGTCAAGCCATTGCCCCGCGCAAACACAGCACGAATGCTCTATGAATCAAGATATCATCTTCAGACGGCAGGTCTCATCTGCCCCGCTGAGGACCGCGATGAACTTACGGAAATGCTCTTAAACGGCGGCCTCATCCGCGTCACAAAAGCCGCTGACATGAGCGCATATTTCCCGGGCGAAAGCCACGACGGCGACTACGCGCTCAGCAGATACATGCGCACAGTGAATATTGAGATGTGATTGGCGAGGAAAGCCGCTCAATCTTGATAATGCAGGCCTGAAGATCCAGGTTCTTCGGTGAATCCCTGTTAACCCGAATGCAGCCTGCTCAAATACTTTTCGCAATTCGCCCGAAAAACACCACTCCCAAGCCCGGCGCTTCATCTCTTGATGTCCGGCTTCATAAGATCGTCACCCACCCAATGGAAAAGCCGACTCAAGCCGGTATGAAACAGCTTGAGTCGGCAATTGGAGAGAGTGTATGAAGGTTGGCTGGTTAATGAAATCCCGACTTGAATTGCGATCCTTACGCAGTTCAAGCCGGTCTATGAGAGGGGTATGGTTTGGTCTTTTTGTGACCTCCCCATGGGGAAAACTTTATTCGTACTTAAACTCGTGTTCATCGGTATCTTCCGTCAGATTATAATAGTAGATAATATTCTCAGCTGCATCAAACCGCTTACAATACGTTAAATCAGGTAATCTGTATGTCGCATCGTCCGCGGTGAAATCATACTCTGTGCAGTCCTTTCCGTAGAAATATCTTTGGGTTATCAGAGGGACTTCGGTAAGCTCAGGCGGATAATCCGCATTGGCCCTGTCCTCGTCCGTCATCAGGAAATAATCCAGGATCAGGTCGTCGTTGCCCACATATTCGGACTTAAGTGCCCAGGTAACGTCGATGTGATAGCCTTTTCCGTTGAGATCGACGAATGTCCACGCGTGATAGCCGAGACCCTTGCCGGTGCCGAAATTCTGTACCTGGATGGCATTTACTCCGCACTGCATGAGAAGATAGGCGTACCATGCACCGAAATCCGCGCAGACGCCTCTTTTATATCTGAGGCATGCGCCGCCGGAGCCGTCTTCCATGCGGTCGAGCGTGCCGTCATGATCGTATGTGTAATTTGAAGCGATGTAATCGTAGAGAGCAAGGCAGATCTCAAAGTCACTGTAATCAGGCTTGATATAATCGTTCTTGATCTCTTCAACCTGCTCAATGAATGAATTCTGTCTCTGAAGGAATTCGCCAACGGACTTCTTATAGTAGATATGTCCGGTTCCGTTCTCATATGAAGGGTCACCGTCGTTGCCCTCACTGGTTATCTGGCAGCATGCCACAGGGTAGAGCTGGTTGAGCGTAACGCCATTCATGCACCAGTTGTAGACTTCCTCGTTTGCACATTCAAAGGTATCCTTGCCTTCCATGAGCGCGTCGCAAAGATTGAAGAACGAGTCGCGGTATTCATCGCCGTAAACATCGTAAAGAATGGATGAGTAAGCATGTGGATTGAATGCAAGCGAAACATTTTCCACAGAAGTTGTCTCATTTGTGGTCTCGATCTCAAGAGGTCCCGCGCCCGGAGTTGACTCAGTGGCAGCGGAGGTAATTTCTGTTGTATCCGTCAGATCAGAAGACTTGGCTTTATTGCAGCCTGACAATGCCACAGCCGCAATAAGAGATACAGAAACTAATCTGATATAGGTGTTTTTCAATTTACTCTTCCTACTTTCCCGTTTACCGGCACCTCGGGAAGCGCTGATTCTGGTTCAGCGCACACAACCTGAAACGATCAGCGCTTCCTTATGCCAACAGCATTATATCCCCGTTTCTTTTTCCAATTGCGGGATTGGTGAGTGAAGCGTGTGTGAAACATGTGTGAGAACTGTGTCAAACCCTTTACCCGGCGCTTGACGCACGGCGGTTCGTGCTGTATTATCACGGCTGAAATCTTACAAACGGAGGAACACCAATGAGAAAGACCATCTGCTGATAGTTTAATAACTGCCTCGCGGATAAGTCTGTTTTTGTGTGTTCATTTATATTGTATTTTTATAAGCCGCGGCCGCTACTATAAGTCGCGGCTTTTGATTTATCCGGCAGAGGAATAAGGGAAACACTGATAGATCCTGACGCACATCCTGATCCATCAGCGGTCCCCTCAAAAGGAGAATCAATATGCCAATAATTAGTATCAACAATCTGACATTCGGTTACGACGGGTCCGAGAAGACCCTTTTCGACAACGTTACCATAACTCTCGACACCTCATGGAAGCTCGCTCTGGCGGGCCGCAACGGCAGAGGCAAGACCACATTCTTCAAGCTTCTGCGAGGCGAGCTCCCCTACGGCGGCACCATCACGGGAGTGCCTGAGACCATTCTTTTCCCTATGTCCGGCCTGCCCGAAAATGAGGACTGGAGGGTCCGCAAGGAATTAAGCCTCATGGGCGCCGACCCCGACATCATGTGGCGTCCAATGGAAACCCTGTCAGGCGGCGAGCGCACCAAGCTCATGCTCGCAAACCTCTTTGCCGCCGACGGCATCTACCCCCTGATCGACGAGCCCACGAATCATCTCGACCGTGTCGGACGTGAGGCTGTCGCCGACTACCTCGCATCAAAGGACGGCTTTATCCTGATCTCACATGACCGCGCCTTCCTAGACCGCTGCACCGACCACACGCTGGTAATAACCAAGACCGGCCTTGAGCTCGTTGCCGCATCTTATTCCGTGTGGTGGGAGAACAACGAGCAGCGCATGGAGAGTGAGCGCGCACGGAACGACCAGCTCAAAAAAGAGATGAGTTCTATCGATGCCGCCATGAAGAAGAATGCCAGGTGGTCTTCAAAAGCCGAAGGGTATAAGAACAGGAGCAAGGCTCCCTCCAAAGTGGCCGAGGATCATTTTCGAAGGGCGTACGAGGCAGAGAAAGCGCGCAAACTTATGTCTGCCGCCAAGAACTTAGAGCGCAGGAACGAGCGCAAGATGGAGGAGAAGCAGGGTCTTCTAAAAGACCTGGAACGCTCCGAGAAGCTCAAGATAACGGGCACCGAGCACCACAATAAAACTCCTGTAATTCTTAAGGATGTAACCCTGATGCGTTACGGCGAGCCGGTTGTGAATGGTTTTGCCCTCACGGTCGGGCGCGGAGAGAAGATCTCTTTGCAGGGCAAGAACGGGTGCGGCAAGAGCACTCTCATCAAGTATCTGGCAGGGCTGGGTGAAGACGAAGGCATCACTGCTTCAGGAGACATATATATCGCGCCCGGCCTGAAGATCTCATACGTGGGCCAGGACACTTCTTCTCTGGTGGGGTCACTTTATGACATTGCCGATGACCGCGGCGTGGACAAGACTCAGTTCAGCACTGTCCTGATCAAGATGGGATTTACCAAGGAGATGCTCTACCGCGACGTCGCTGCGCTCTCGCTCGGCCAGAAGAAATTCGTCATGATCGCGCTCTCGCTGTGCGAGCAGGCCGACCTCTATCTGTGGGATGAGCCCTTGAATTATATTGATGTCTACATGCGCCGGGAAATCGAGCGTCTGGTCAAAGATAACAATGTTACAATGCTCTTCGTAGAGCACGACAGGACCTTCTCGGAGGCTGTGGCTGACAGGGAAGTGAAGATGTGAATTAAGCGTGGTGGGGTAAGACCGGGGTCTTTTTGCGGGTTAGGGTAAAAATCCCCACGTACCCATAAGAATGGCCTTTCCACGCAATTTATAGGTACGCGGGACGCGAAAATAAGGATTTTGAGTTGGTGTGTACCTATAAGAATGAATAATTCGAGTGATTTATAGGTACGCAACCCGTGAAAACACGGTTCTGAAGCAAAAACGTACCTATAAGAATGTATTTTTCATGCAATTTATAGGTACGAGGGATGCGAAAATAAGGATTTTGAGTGGGTGTGTACCTATAAGAATAGATTTTTCGAGCGATTTATAGGTACGCGAAAAAACAACCCCACATCACACCACACCACATGTCTTTGAGCACGGCCACCCCTCAAGACCATCAACCATCAAGACCCCCGGATGAACCAGACGAACAGACAGCCTGAGATGACCGCGGTGAGGGTGAAGCCCCTTTAGCCGTTCTTCATTCTATGCATGAATATATCCACGTCCGTGCGGTCGTATTCGGTGAAGCCGCATTCCTCGTAGACGTGTATCGCGCGCGCGTTGTCGGCGTAGACGATAAGGTAGATGCGCTCGAGGCCGACCTCGTTAAAGCCGTATTCGACGGAGCGGAGCAGGGCTTCTTTGCCGTAGCCCTTGTTCTGCATGGCGGTGGTGATGACGATGCCCCATTCGGATTCGTAGCCCTTGTGGTTGAAGAATTCGATGTTGCCGATAAAGTTGCCGGTGGACTTTTCGAGCATGGAAAAAAGGAGGGCGTGATTGTCGATCCTCTCCCGGATATATTTGCACTCCTCCTCATATGAGAGGGGCTCGCGCCTGTCACCGATGTAGCGCGCCACATTCTCGATATCATTGACCATCTCAAGATAGGCGGGTACGAGTTCCAATGTGGGCTTTACGTATCTTATGTTTGCGGACTCGAAAACTGTTTCCATAAAAAGGTCCTTCCCGGATTACTGAAGCATATTATATCAGTATTCGAAGGAAGGACCATTTTGATATTACTTAAAGGAGCAGTGAGGTCCCTGGCAGGTTGGTAATTTCACTTAATGATCCACAAGACTTTCAAACGGGCTCCTTTATGGTCACTTAGCTGCCGCAGACTTCCTCAAGGATGAATTCTCTTATCGACGGAGCGTTGGCAAAGATATAAGGAGCCAGATTATTTAAATCGTAGTGTCCGCCGGCAGGATCGGTCGTGTCAAAGGTTTCGGTGGTCGAGGGTGACGTGTCGTCGTCTTCATCATAATAACTGGCCCAGGTACTTGTTACCGAGACGTCAGCGCAGATGATGACGTTTCCTTCGAGATAATACATGCTCTCTATGTACGCATCGCATACGCCGGGAACATTGTATCTGAACCAGTTCTCGCCCTCATTGAGTATTTCTTCATTATATTGCTTGTATCTATTCTCAAAGATCTTCCCGGCATCCTTGGCGGAATTAAAGATCATGTATTGCATGTAATCGGTTTCGGTTGTCTTTGCGCCCGCGTGATAGACATAAAGATAGATAACGCCGTGTTCGTCCTTCTTGTATACGTGCCATTTACGGCCTTCGGTATAGCCGTCGCCGCCTATCGGAAGATCGTACCTGGAAGCGTATTTATATTCGGTCTGCCTTGTTTCCGCCTTGTAAGCGAAAAAAGTCAATATGGTAAGTGTTGCCCAAAACATTGCCGCAACGCTGATTACGATCCCCACGACCAGCAATATACAAACCTTTTTCCTGCTCTTCTGTCCCATTATTATTCCCTCTGCATTTGATTTCCGGGGTCTGCCGGCCATCCTGCATCAGACCCTTATACTATCAATACATTTAAGGGCTCTGAAATGTTGCATTCGGATAAAGGGATCAGCTCCAGTACAAGTCCATGTTGGCGAGTTCTTCAATCGCGGTGAACAGGATCTCGCGGTTGTCATCAAGGCCGGTGATGGGCATGGCTGCCGGATCGTCCGCAAATCCGCCGCCGCTGAAGCGTATGCCGTGTTTGTTATAGAAACATATACAGCTCTTTGCACCTGAGCGGGGCAACTCGCCGATAATGCTGTTATCGTAAAGCTGCTGGAAGTTCTTTCCGAGATAAACGATGCGGAAACCGTCATCATTCATGAGGCTGCAGAGCTTCTGAAGCTCCTCTGTGGTGAGGTTAAGGCTGCCGTTCAGTTCATTTATGATGATCACATGGTAATCGCAGTTCGTATAACGCTCCATACCAAGACCCTGGCTGTTCAATGCATTGACTCTTCTGGCCTTGAGATTGTCCGGTCCGTCAGGTTCGGTCCTGTAAAAGATGATGTCCGCGTTCCGGCCATTGAGCTTGTCGGTATAATCCTCCATGATCTTCCGCTGAGCATCGGGCGAATACGGTGCCAGAGCAGCCTTCCCGCCGCCAAGCGAGAAGACAACGATGATGACGATGAGCGGCAACAGACCCAAAAGCGCTATTGCCATAGCAGTTTTGTTATTCAAGAATCTCATAAACTCTCTCCAATAAATCTAACCCTGTGCCCTTCCGGGGCGTTCCACAGATAATTATACACTACAAATTTATGCAGGAGGAAAGTCAGAGCGTCATGCAGGCTGTGTCAGTCTTGCCGGGATCGATCACACCCCGTTCGCGAAAACCGTACTTAATGAGATCCGCCCCTTTAGTCTTTATCCGTATACTCGGACGGGTCGAGATCAGGATCCAGATTTGACTGGGGATCTTCAGGCTCTCTTAATGACTTGAAGAATGCCTTGAATGAGAACTCTTTCTGTGCGGGCGCGTCAGCAGGGACGTCTCCTTCGGGTGCAGGTGCGTCAACGGGGACAGAATCGGATTCATAAGCCTTTGCTGCCGCTTTTGCGGGAGCTTTTACTGAGGCTTCCTTATAGCCCATGCAGCAGAATATAATCAACGGCAGACATGTGTAGATGTTGTAGCCGAAGCGGAATTCGTCGTGCATTAGGGTTGCGATCAGAAGTGTTCCGATGAGACAGATGACCGGAAGTGCAAACATGAAGTCCTTACGCTTCTGATAGATGCAGTAAGCGATGAAGAGGAGCATTATCCATACATGCCAGCCGACATTGTATCCCAGGCCGAGAACTGAATTCTCGTCTGTAAAAGCCCTTACGTATGAGTGGAAGAGCGTGTTTGCCTTGTCGGAGTGGACGATGAGGTGCAGTCCTTCCTCCTCGCAGACGCCGTCCCACCATTTCATCCAGTAATATGAACCGGGGTTCCAGTAGCCGGATGTCTGGTCGACCCAGGCTTCGGCAGCGATGAACGGGTGTCTGGTGACACAGGCGAGCCATATGCCGAAGAGCCTTACGGGGTGGTCCTTGATATACTGCTGGTCCCCCTCATAACGGATAACGTCTCTTGCGTAGTCGTAGATCCTGGGGTTATATCTTTCCTTCATGGTCTCAAGCGATGCGACGTGGGACATGACTTCTCTCTCATAATCGGTGAAGTCGTCCTTTTCCTTTGCGATCCTGGTTATCTGCTGGACGGGGATCGAGAGCATCTCGACCGTGTCAGCCTGAGGGATATTCATCGCCTTGAGGACAGGGAACTTCATTATGAGCGAAGCGAGAAGCGCCACGACGAGGCAGAGGACAATGGTCTTTTTGTCCGGATCGACCTTTCTGGCGGGATTCTTCTTTTCGAGCTTCCTGGCATAGAAATAGCATGCAGCGAAGATCACGAGAAGGAGCATATATGCGGGCAGGCCGTTGCTTCTCAAGAGGTTGAAGCCGACGCCCGAGAGCGTGAGCAGCATGAAGTTATAGACCTGCTTCTTGCCGATCTTCTTGACGATCCTGAACAGCGCGAGCGAGAAGAGGAGCACGACGGCGCCGTAAAGGCTGTCCTTCCAGAGAGTGAAGCTGAAGATGATGTGGCAAGGCATTAACATGAACCAGATGAGCCACAGAACGGCAAACGGCTTGCGGCAGCCGGCTTCGACCATGGTGGAGATCAGGAATGCGAATGAAGCAGAAAGGACCAGCACCTGGAAGACCGTGTAGACGGCGATGGCGTCGTTGATGTCGTTGAAGATGAACAGACCGATCCTGAAGAACAGGCCGATGAGCCATGTCTGATATACGGGATGGTGATTAGAGTAATCGCTGTATATGACCTGCTTGATCTGATTCAGACTGTCGGAGCAGATCTGACCGGGATAAGAGCAAAGGTAGAAGATGATGAGATAGAAGATCGCGAGAGCCGCAAAGCAGCCGATGAACCATTTGCGCGGATTGAGTTCAGGAGTCTCGCTTCTTATATCGAACATCGCGAAAAGCCATACGCAGAAGAGGAAAATGTTTATGAATACGACGCCCGTAGAGATGAACAGGAGAAGTATCGTAAAGATCCTCTGCATCATTGGCAGGGTAAAGAAGAGCTCGTAATTTGCATAGACTACGATGAGACCGAATAAAGCAGCGAATGCGAAGATGGTTATCTGCCTGTGTTTGTCCGTGAGTCTTTCGAGGGCTCTGGGGTTCTTATGGTAAGCGACCTGATTTATGAAGAACGCGAAAATGGCAAGAACGGAGACTATGAGATACGCTGTCTTGGAAGACTGCTTTTCGGGCTGGCCGAAGAAACAGATAAAGTATACGAGAAGAATGAATGAGCAAAGTGCCCCTCTTGACCTGTTCAGTTCTTTTAGCAACATCAGAAAAACTGCTCCTTTATACGGACCGGATTGGAATGATAGATTGTTCTACGCAATATGTTATACATCTTTCATAAAATAATCTATAAACGTAATTGCATTGTAAAATACTGCCTTGCCACAGTTTTCATTCAACTTTGATATAGGATTGATTAAAAGCCAAAATAAGATAATTTTAGTAACAGGCTGTGTGGCAGTTTTTATGTGTGTCCAATGCATCGGCCAAAGGACAGGGAGTTAAGATCAAAGGTCCGGATCATGCGGGATTTGATCGATTGGGGAGATAACAGGAAGGATCTTTATGAAGAGCAGAAATATCATGGCTGTTACTTTGACTGTCTGCATCGGGATGTCATCTTTTGCAGTAACAGGATGCGCGGATAAAGATATCACCACAGTCGCTAAGGATGCGGAATGGTTTTCCACTGTAAGATTTGATGTTGCAGATCACTACAAAACAAGTGACAGGTCTGTTGATGATATTGAAGTCTCATTTGCCGGAATGGACGGTGACAAGCTCTATTTTGTGTCCGGAGGAAGATATGAGATACCCGATGATGTTGATGTAAAAAAGGCAAGACTCGATGATTATGAGTTTGCATTCCTGGATGTTTTCGATCTTGACGGAAATCTTTTGAAAACGGTCGATCTCGGGAGCGATTTAGATATTCAGTTTGATAATCCTCATAAAGAAAGAAGGTCAGGACTCTATTTTGAGGTAGATGACAATAGCGTAAAAGACGGAAAGATCGATCTTGAAGTATATTTCTTTTTTGAACCGTCATATGAGTTTTTTGATTATGACATTGTCTATGATGTTGAGAGCGGAACTGTCGAATCATGTGAACCAACGACTAAAGCTTTGGAGGCAGAGGGCAAAAAGGCCATAGGCCGGAGCTCCAGGTATAGGTTCGACGGATATCTGTTAGATGAATACTATTCGCAAAACAAGGATTATTTCCTGATAGGAAAGCCTGACGGGAGCTCTGTTCTGATCGATATTGAAAGCCAGGCCGGAAACCTGGATACAGGATATATCCAGCAGGTGCTTTATATGGGAAGCGGGAAGGTATTTATCCGTTGGCTGACCAATGCCTTTAATGAACAATATTATCTCCTCGACATGGATAAGGGACTCCTCACTCAGTATGAGGAGGATGTATCGTGGATGATCAACATCCTGCATGAATATTACGGTATGAATTATGTTGAAGAAACAGGATATATCATACCGGTCGGAATGAGCCTGAAGAAACTGGATTTTGAAAAGAAGGAATTAACGGACATATTCTCCTTTAATTCATGCAATATAAACAGAAGGGATATTGCAAACTTTTCAGTAGTATCGATGACTGACGACAGGATAGTGTTGTCGGGAGAGCCTTATTTCGGTTATTCATCCGGTTTTGCATCTTCCCCGTCGGGAATATACATTCTTACAAGGGAGGATAAGAATCCCAATGCCGGAAAGCAGGTGATCACAGCCGCAACCACCGGAGAGTTTGATTATGCTTTCTGCGATGCCGTATACAGCTTTAACAGCACGAACCGTAAATATTTTATCGAGCTTGATACAAAGTATTCGCTTAAGGAAATGATGAATGAAGGCAGGATAGATGCTGCGTCGGCATACGACTCCAGTCTCCTTGATCTTGAAGTGAAGCTGACAAATCAGATCATAATCGATTACATGGCAGGGGAAGGCCCTGATATCTTACTCAATTCCGCGAACTATCCGGAACTGAGGAACGGCGATTATCTTCTCGATCTCAGCAATGAGATCGATACTTTGGAGCTCTTCGGGAATATTGTCGAATTAGCCAAAGATGACGGCAAGCTCTATCAGGTTCCGCTTTCCATATCGCTTAACGGGATCCTTACCAGAAAGTCTTATGTTGAAGGCTTAGGTTCAGGATTTACTTATGATGCATATGAGGATTTCGTCAAAGGTCCGTGCAACGGGAATGATCCGGTTCAGGATACTCAATGCAATTTCTTTATCAACTGTCTTGATCCGATGTATGAGGACTTCGTCTCCGGGAATTCTGTCGACCTGAATAACAGCAGCGTAAAAGACCTCGCCGATTACACCAGGGAACACATATCAGACAGCCGGGCTCCTGAGTTTTACTACTACTATGTGGAAAGCATTGAAGGAGGCATATATGACGGCGGTTTGACCTTCCATCTTCTGATCGACAGATACAGCATGGCCGGTCTTGATGATCTCACCTTAATGGGATTGCCTTCAAATGACGGACGTGGCCCGGGAGTATCTTTTACTTCTTCCATTGCTGTTTCCTCGAAAACCAAAGCGAAGGATGCGTGCATCGAATTCATAAATCTGCTCCTCTCAGAAGACGTCCAGAGCTTGTCCGCCGTGAAGGAGTCATATACTCCGGTCAACATTTCCGCGTTCGGGAAGACGGCAGGGGAGAAGGTCGAAGAATTCAACAAGCAGGAGCTCCTGAATGTCAAATTGATAAAGATAAACGGCATCGACCCTGACGCGACACCTGAACTGATCGATCCGTCGGTCGTTGATAACTATAAGGACATGATCCTGTCCTGCTCAACAGTAAGCACCATGGATTCTGCAGTCAAGATCATTGTCTACGAGGAGATGCCGGCATATTTCACGGATCAGAAGTCATTCGAAGATGTTATCAAGATAATCAATAACAGGGCTGACACATATGTAAACGAGCGGGGATAAACCGCTAAGAAAATATAACGGCTGCCACTAACCGGCAGACCGGAAATAAAAAAACGGGGATAAAAAAATGAACAGGAAAAAACTAGTGACAACACTGCTGGCTTTCTCTCTCGTATTGTCGTTTTTTGCGGCAACCGGATGCGGAAAGAAAGAGCAGACGAAAGAAAAGGTAAGAAGACCCACTCAGATCACGAAGGAAATGCCTTGGTTCTCGACCGGGAGTTTTGAAGTCGGTGAGAAGTACAGGAAAGAAGGTCTCGTAAACTCTTATGATGCGGAATATATCGGACTGGATGGTGATAAGATCTGCTATCTTACAACCGGTGAGTATAAGTATCCTCTGGATGGGGATTTGTCTTCAATAAATTATAATGACTATCTTTTTGCCGATCTGGATATCTATGACCTTGACGGAAAGCTTTTCAGGTCAATAGATGTTCACAGCGGACTTGATCTGTCGCCTTTTGTTCCTGAAGGTCAGCAGGTGAAAGACTGCTATATAGAAGCCCGGAATGCTTTATTCAAAGACGGGAAACTGTACTTGAATGCATCTGTATTCCTCACTCCTTTGAACGCAAGCATCATTTATGCCGTAATCTATGATGTTAACTCAGGCAAAATTGAATCTGCCGTGGAGACATCGGAAGAGTCGGGTACGGAAAGCAATCTGTTCTGTAACTGGAGTGTAAGTTTTGAAGGCTACACCATTGATTCTTATACATCTATGGATGAAGAGATGAATCCGTATGTAAGAGTTACCAGACCTGACGGGACTTCCAAGATGGCTGACATCAGAAAGTCGGGATCTGTTGTGGACATTTTAGATATTAACCGCATCATATATCTCGGCGGAGGCAAAGCTCTGATGATGGTCTTTGACAGCGGTTACAATACTGCATATTACATGTTGGATCTCAATTCCTTAAAGATCTCACGGTATAAGGATGAAACATCCTGGTTTGAAAGCTATTTCAATTTCTATGATCCGAGTTATATTGATGGTACGGGATATGTTTTCTCTACGCATAACAGTGTAAACAGGATCGATTTTGACAAGAAGGAGATCATAGAGCTGCTGTCGTTTGATTTCTGCAACATTAACAGAAAAGCAGTAGACGGGCTTGAAGTTGTAGCCGCCACTGATGACAGGATAGTATTGACCGGTACTGAAATACTGAATTGGAATTACGGTCAGGAGCAACTTCAGTCAATGGTGTATGTTCTCACAAAAGAGAAAGAGAATCCGCATGCGGGCAAGACGGTCCTGACTGTCGCATCGTTTTACGGATACGATGAAGCATTCTGTGAAGCATTGTGCAGGTTTAATGAGACCAATCCTGATTACTTCATAATGACGGATAACAGCTACTCTTATTGGGATAAATCTGTTGACGGATCAATGGATAATATTACAGATGAGAACGGTTACCTTAAGTTCGAGTCATCATTATCCTTGCAGCTTGCAATGGATCTTATGGCGGGCGAAGGACCGGATCTTATCCTCGGTGCTGATTCATACCGTCAGCTTAACAGTGACGATTATCTTATCGACCTTAGCAAAGAGATCGATACGGAAGGGCTTTTCGCGAATATCATCGAATCATCGAAGACAGGCGGAAAACTGTATCAGGTGCCGTTGGCTGTAGGTGCAGACGGAATAGCAGTAAGGAGGTCAAGCGTCGGTGACGGCAGGACAGGGTTTACATACGATCAGTATAAGGATTTTGTCAGAACCGTGTGCAACGGCGAAGACCCTGTCTATTATGGTCAGAATGCTTATTTCACAGCATGCCTCAGATATCTGTATAAGGACTGTGTAACCGGATCCGGTGCGGACTTCGGGAACAGCAAGGTCAAAGAGCTCGCCGATTTCGTGAAGGATAATGTACCTGAATCTTTGAAAGAAGTAGAGAACGGATACTCAGCCACCGAACTTCCCGGAGGACGCTTCATTGATATCAGCTCTTTCAACGTTTTCCTGGAAAACTTCAAGGGTTTAGGTGTAGAGGATATAGCATACCTGGGACTTCCGTCATGTGACGGACAGGGACCTATGCTTAGGATCAGTTCTTCCATTGCTATTTCATCGAAAACAAAGGCAAAAGATGATCTCGTGGAATTTGTAAAAAGTCTCCTTTCAGAAGAGGTCCAGACCATATACGGAATGGAGGATTCCACAACCCCTGTCAACATAGCTGCATTTGAAAAGGTTGCGGAAAACGACCTCGATAAGGCAAATACGGAGATAAGGGAATACGTGAAAATGAATGCTGCCGGAATATATTATGCTGATGACATTCCGAGAACTGAGATAGATCCGGTCGTCATTCAGAACTACAAGGATATGATCAGTTCATGTGCTGTATACCAGGATATCGATCCGGCGATAATCATCATAGTAAATGAAGAAATGCCGGCATATTTCACCGGACAGAAGTCTTTTGATGATGTTGTCAACCTGATAAACAACAGAGTAACAACAGTTTTGAACGAACAGGGATAAAGCATAACGAAAGCCGAAGCGGGGATAATAAAAATGAAAAAGGCAAAGAAGTATGTGTCCGCAATGCTGGCATGTGCTATAGGCTTACTTCCGGCCGGAATTACAGGCTGCAGCAAGAATATCAAGGATCTGTTTGTTAAGGATTCGCCATGGTATTCATTCCGCAAATTCGAGGTCTGTGACCAGTATATAAAAGATCAGCCCGTGTATTCCTGTTTCACGCTTTTTGCCGGTGCAGATGGTGACAACCTTTACTTTTATACGAGCGGGGAATATAAGGTCCCTGACGATGCCGACTGGGAAAATGTCGACTATGCGGATTACCGGTTCGCAAATCTCGATGTTTACGATAAATACGGGAATCTCATTAAGACTATAGACCTGTATCATAGTATTGATTTTTCTTCTGTTGCGTATACAGGACAGGAGGTTTCCGAGTACTACTTTGATCCCTTTTATGTTAATCCGGTAAAAGACGGAAAACTGAAATTGAAGACAAGTGTCTTTATGCTGCCGTTTGAGATCTCCAAGGATTTCGATCTGGTCTACGATGTAAGGAACGAACAGGTCGTATCTCTCAAGGCAGCACCGGGAGAATTCGATGCTGATACAGGAGCAGGTTTTTCTTATTCGATCGCGTACGATTTCGAAGGTTATTCCGTAGTTCCGTATGAGAGTTACGACAACACCGGGTTAGGCAATAAAAAGTTTCTGTACGTTGAAAAACCGGATGGTGAATCGACCATAATCGATCTGGATGAACAGATCCCGGTTTCTGATTCACAGGCGATATGGAATGTGATCTATGCAGGAAAAGACAAAGCTCTTGTGGATATAAGCAATGGATTCAACACGGAATATTACATGCTCGATCTGAAGACCTGCAAGCTGTCATCTTATAAGGAGGACACTTCCTGGTTCGAGAATTATCTTAACCAGCACCTGGCTGAATATATTGACGGGACCGGCTATATCTTCTCGAGCGGCGGCAATATAAAGACGGTTGATTTTAAGAAAAAAGAGATCAGGGATATCTTCTCATTCGATTCGTGCAACATTAACAGAAGCGATACCGAGGGCCTTACAGTTGTATCGGTGACGGACAAGGAGATCATTCTGACCGGAACGCAGATCTCTCCTGAAGATGAAGAGCTGTTCGAGACGACAGTATATGTGCTGACTAAGGAGAAAACCAATCCGAATGTCGGAAAGACGATACTGAAGGCTGCTACTGTTGATATTTTCCCGCGTTCTTTTTGCGAGGCTGTAAGCATGTTTAATGAGTCGGATCCTGACTATTACATCATGCTGGACTACAGTTATTCGCTCGACGAACTCTACCGCCGTGGTGGGATCAACACCGGACTTGAGGACAATCTTGGTTATCTGGAGGCGAGGAGTACGCTTTCGTCACAGCTTGCCATGGACCTGATCACAGGTGAGGGTCCGGACATTATACTGGATGCGGGCTGTTTTCCTCAGCTTAACAGAGATGATTATCTTATTGACTTAAGTCAGGAGATCGACACGTCATGTATTTTCGATAAGGTAATTGAATTATCTGAAACGGATGGCAAACTTTATCAGTTGCCTTTGGAATTCGGCCTTGGCGGAATAGTCGCAAGAAGATCAGAAATAGGTGATGACAGGATCGGCTTTACATTCGACCAGTATGCTGATTTTGTAAAGAATAACTGCAATGGTGAGGATGCGATCTTATCAGCTCAGAATCAATATTTCATTGATTGTCTTCCGGCAGTTTACGGCGGCTGTATTTCCGGAGCCACAGTTGATTTCGGCACCCCGGAAGTCAAAGCACTTGCCGATTATGTAAAGGATAATGTCGTGGAACACCTTGACGAGGCGGAAATGGTATATGAAGCAGGGGGTAATTTTAAGGGCGGACAATGGTATCCCGGAGCGTCGTTTTACTGTTTTATAAATGATTATATGAACAGCAGTCTTGAGGATCTTACTTTCCTGGGACTTCCTTCGCCTGACGGCTGCGGTCCTTATCTGGAGACTTCATATTCTATTGTTGTTTCCTCGAAAACAAAGGCTAAGGATAAATGCATCGGGATAGTTAAGAGCATGCTTTCGGA
Source organism: Clostridiales bacterium (assembly GCA_017509245.1). GTDB lineage: Bacteria > Bacillota > Clostridia > Saccharofermentanales > Saccharofermentanaceae > Saccharofermentans. Next base: position 128,627 of record JAFWQC010000019.1, read on the forward strand.
TGAGAGACAGATCGATGAAGCTAGTTGTTCCGGCGGCTCACCGGTTACCGAATCCGCATTTGATATCTGGGCACAAGATGTGCTCGCAAGGGCCAATAAACGCATAGACGAATACAGAAAGGAATATGTGGCCGGACGCGGATATAATCCCGATATGCGTACGGAAGACATCGACCCTGTTGTTATTCAGAACTACAAGGCTGCGGTCAACTCATGCGCCTATATTCCTGCAATAGACTCTGCGGTGTCGATAATAATCATGGAAGAAATGCCCGCATATTATACAGGACAGAAGTCTTTCGACGATGTTATCAAGATCATCAACAACAGAGTAACGACATATATAAACGAGAGAGGGAAGTAAACAGGACGGAAACTAAAACAGCAGCCCGAACAGTTCACAACCGGTTTTCCGCCCTGTAAAGCAGAAAAGCACTAATACAGGGGACCAAATATGCACACAACAACAAAAGTCACAGCAGTTTTACTGACAGGATCGATCTGCCTTTCATGCATCGCCGTATCCGGCTGCAGCAAGAAAACTTCACAAAAGGTCTCAGAAGACGATCCATGGTATTCGTTTAAGAGATTTGAAGTCGGGGAACAGTATAAGAATGGCATTCCTATGGAATACATAAATACAAACTTTGCAGGATTCGACGGAAAAAATCTTTACTACCAGACTACAGGGCAGTCTGAATTTAACAGCGAGGCCGATCTTGATAATATGGTATATATCTCAAACCTTGATATATACGATCTGGACGGCACACTCGTGAAAAGCATAGATATGAACAAGGACATAGATCTTGCTCTTATCGCTGACGACAGGGACATAATCGAGGGGACCACTAATATAAGCAACGACGGCGTTATTGTAAAGGACGGCAAAGTATACATATCAGCTTCTGCCATTGAGGGTGCTGCTTACCAGTTAGTCAAATACAATCTGGTCTACGATATAGAATCCGGCACGGTCGAAACTGCGGATCTGGTTAAAGAACAGGTTGAACAGAGAGGGATGTACGGCTTATCGGTAACCGGCAGATATTCTTTTGACGGATATATGGTTGAATGCTCCTGTGAATATAATTACGGCAATCCGATCTACATAAAAGTTACCGCTCCTGACGGTACGGAAATAGAATACAATACAAAAGATGATGTACCTTCACTTAAAGCCATATATGTCTCCAGTGTTATCTATCTTGGTAATGGCAAGGCTTTAATAGGTTTTGCGACCTCCTATGCAAATGATGTCGACTACTATAATTTCGATCTTAAGTCCGGCAAGTTCAGTGCTTATACAGACGATACATCGTGGTTCAGCAATTACTTTCTGCTCCTTCAGTCAACTTATATGGAAGGAACAGGCTATATTCTGACAGATGGAGAGACGATCAAGAAATTTGATTTCGACAAGAAGGAAGCCACGGATATTTTCTCTTATGAGAACTGCAATATAAACAGAGAAGAAACCATGGGCGCAAATGTAATATCTTTTTCTGATGACAGGATAGTTCTGCAGTGCCGGCTCTACGATAATGAGAATTTCAGAGATTACTCCGAAACCAATGTGGTATATGTACTGACTAAAGAAGAGAAGAATCCCAATGCAGGAAAGACAGTTATAACTGCAGCTTCTATGGTGGGATCCAACTATTCACTTTGCGATGCAATATGCACATATAATGAAACAAATCCCGACTATTTCATTAAACTGGTGGATTCTTATTCCACAACTAACCTGTATTTGCAGGGAGTCTTTAATAACTCCTCCGGCGCTTACGATACTGCAAGTCTCAGTGCGTATGCGGGCCTTTCAAACCAGCTCCTGATAGACATAATGGCAGGTGACGGCCCTGATATCCTTTTCAATACCGGAAATCTGAGCCAGCTTAACAACAGCGATTATCTTTTGGATCTTAGCAAGGAGATCGATACTTCCGGCCTGTTCGGAAACGTGATAGAAGCTTCAAAGACTGACGGAAAACTCTATCAGGTACCGCTTTCCTTCGGTATCAGAGGCGTCTTTGCCAGAAGTTCCGATGTCGGTGATTCAGAAGGCTTTACCTACGATCAGTACAAAGATTTTGTTTCAAACGCATGCAACGGCAATGAGCCTGTTAATAATGACCAAACAGATTTCTTTATAACCTGCCTGGAACCGATGTATACCGACTGCATTTCCGGCAAGAACGTCAACTTCAGTTCCGACGGGATCAAAGGGCTTGCCGATTATGCGAAGGATAATGTTTTCGAGCCTGTGGAAGACCCTGATGTGGAAGGCTCTTATATCGGCGAAGGTCTTAAGATTGCAGGCGGCAAATACTTCCAGAATGTTTCTTTCAAGGGCTTTATTGAGGAGTTCATGTTAGACGGAGTCGAAAATGTCACCATACTGGGCCTTCCTTCATATGACGGAAGAGGCCCCGTGATCTCGCTTATTGATTCTGTTGCCATCTCAGCGAAAACAGGCGAAAAGAAAGCATGCATAGACTTTATAAAGACCATGCTCTCTGATGAGTGCCAGATCGAATACGGTAAACACCTCTACGGTTCTCCTGTAAATATAAATGCCTTCGACACAGTCGCTGAAGCGCAGATTAACAGTGTCAACAAATGGATAGAAGAATGCAGAAAAGACGTGGAAAGAGGCTACATTTCCCCAAATAGCGTCCCTGAAAAAGCAATCGACACTTCAGTTATCAGTCACTATAAGGATATGGCAGCAAGATGCAGCCACACGGCATCCATAGACCCGTCAATTGCGATTATAATCAAGGAGGAAATGCCCGCATATTTCGCTGGCCAGAAATCCTTTGACGATGTCGTCGGCATCATCGAAAACAGGACCAAGACATTTTTGAACGAGCGCGGATAAAAAGCCCTCACACTTCGCCGGCCGGAAAGATTGTGTTTTCCGCACTCTCCGAAAATGGGGCTAAGAAGATATTTAATGAGAGAAGATAGTGATGAAGAAAAGTGTTTTGGCAGTTTTGTTGTTGGCAGTTATGCTCATTGCCTCATGTAATAATCCGTTCGGGAAAACGCTTGATCTTGATAAGATCTGCGAGACAAACGGTGTTGTTAATGATTGGGGCATCTGTAAGGATGTAAGGGATGGAGATAAATATATCAAAGTTCAATATAACGGAAATCCGGACGAAGAGAATGAACGTCTGAGTTATATGATCTTTTCCGATCCTTCGTCAGCGAAAAAGAACTTTGAGACCATTCAAAGCAGCTTTAGCGAATACATTGAAGAAGAAGGGAAAAACTGGTTTATCACCTGGCTTCCATATATGCCTGATATGTCCATCACAAGAATGTATTACCGGAAGGATAATGTGATCATTTATTGTGATATTGAATCCCACAGCACATGGGGTGATGATTCAGGCCAGGCTGATTCTTCCGGGCACAAATCAGGAAATTACATGAAGAACTACATCACTGAAAATGCCGGCAAAATACGACGGTTTGCAGTGGATCTGGTATCGGATATTCCGTGAGAAATAGTGCGGTCTAATGCGTAATAGAAAAGGACCTATTAGTGAATTATCTAATAGGTCCTTCTTGGTTACTTGAGTGATTTCCGGTTAGGTATTAGTTGGCTTTATAATAACGGTTTAGCAATACAGCTGTTACCGGAGCGGATAAATACATATCATTGGAAATATTATTATGTGTTCTGCAAATTGGAATAATGCGTACTTTACCATTACTTCCAGGTTGTGGATGCCGCTCGTTAGGATCCACAACCATATGTCCCCCTACAATCCCGGCACTGCAAGTATGCCCTTCATTGTCATTGACATAGCATTGCACGACGCCACCAATAACATGATCGCTCCAAAATTTAATCCATGTATGAACTCCTGTCGGTTTTGGATCATGTGTAGTTCCTTCAGCATTCCATACTTGATCGTTTACATGCATATACTCTTCGCCACCGTATACAGAAGAAAGATTTACTGCATACAAATCGTCTCCGTAGTCTTCATCTGGAACATTTGGATCATATAAACCGGCAAGTTCATACCGTCCATCTTTTAGTTTTCGATATAGCACTTTCCATTTTTCATCAACTTCGTTTTCTGCTTTGTTATTTTCCAGATAATTCAGCATATATATTTACTCCTTCTCCTTTTTTCTCATTTCTTCAAGCATCTTCTCGTAATCTGTTACGAACTGTTCGATTGTTACGTATCCAGCCTGATTATCAGCAGATACATCATCAAGATACGAACTTTTATCCGGAGGAGTAGCCTCCATGTAATAACCAATAATTTGAGGCGTATCAAATTTCAGAGTTACCGTCTTATCATATGATCTGGCATGAACACCAGAAGTTGAATCCTGACTGCTTGATGATGATGCGCCACTGAAGAATAAGAATCCACCACCTGTTGATGCATGCTTTTCTACCATTGACGAAAACGTTTCAGATATAGAACCCGATGAAGTCAACTTCACAGAGATATCACGTGCAATTACCATTGCGGTTGGATAACATGGGAAAACACTATTGCTTGTTGCCATATCTATTATTCTGTCTTCTGACATTTCTGTATAGGGAGGATCTGGGTTAGGGGATATTCTTAATGATGTAACATTAAACATATCTTTTGTTAGTGCAAAAACACCAGGATTAAACCATTCTCTCTCAATACTCACCTTAGCTACGTTCATTCCTATTTCAATTTCTGTCTTTTCTTTGGATATATCCTCGCTAAATGAACTTGAAGCATCAGAATGTTCTGAATTATAACCACAGAACCAAAAACTTGCTCCTGAAGTGGACACATGTGATGATGATTCTGAAGTAGTCTTTTGATCTAAAGATGTATGCTCAGTTCTAATATAAATCTGTGAAAACCCTTTTGGAACATTTGGTGGAGTAGCTGCATCTTTACTGGTATCTATGGTTGTAGCGATTTGGATTTCCGATTGGAGATTCCTAATCTCAAGATCTATTTCTTCGAGTTGTGCTTTAAGAGGTGAAAGCAAACTTTTAAGTTGATTCATTGTCTCTGCCTTCACCGCTTCTTCTGATGCATCTGCAAGTGCTTGTGCGGCACTAACATAATCTCGTTGCGCTTTGGAAGCGGCCGATAAACCGGATACCAGGTCGTCTATAAGTTTTTTGCTTTTATCCTCGCCTAATCCAGCACCAGCGACTAGTTTTTGGATAATATCCATTGGAACTTTTGCTTCATTAAACAGAGGGGCAATATCAAGCACAGCATCTAGAACAACTTTTGCACCATCTCCATAGTCTTTAAGCAATTGTTCTTCTGCTTGATTTAATGCAGTCTTCTTGTCATTTAATTTGTTCTTTAATTCTGTAAGTTTATCATCATCAATAAGTGAAGCAATTTCTTCTATTCTGCTGCTTAATTCAATTCTCCTTGTTGAAAGCGTCTGAAGCTTTGTTGCAAGAACAGTTGGAGATTCTAAAAGATCTACCGGAGTAAAAGAAGTGTTTAATAATTCAAACCAATTTGTAGGATAAAATTTAACGGGATAAACATAACCACCGTCTGGAGTGAGTTTCTGAGTGTTCACGAGAGTTTGTCTGGCTTGTTGCAGTTCTGCACCTGCTCCAGAATCCAATATGCCCTCAAGAATTTTCATATCATTTGGTGTAAATACGGAAATAACTTTAGACATCTTTTCATTAATAGCATTAAGATGTGTTTCTGCGTTGGATTCATACCATTCAAGATACTCATCATTGTATTTCATATTTGAAGCAGCATCTGTTTTAGGGTATTTTTCTCGAAGTTCCTTTTTCTTGTTGTTCTGTATATCTGCCCATTCTTTAGCTGTATTCACCCATTCATCATACAGACGGAAAAAGACCTCTTGTAAAGTGTATTTTTTATCAACATCATCTCCAAAATCATATGGATATTCAGTTAATAAAAGCTCTCTTAACTGATTTTTAGCAGCTGCTATTTTCCCATTAAGCTTGGGGGTGAGCATATCAAGAGCTGTCCTATACTGATATGGCAGAGTTAGACCATTATCTGTTCCTACGATTCTTGCTGCATCGAATAATTTATTTGCAAGTCGGGATTCATTTGCTTCTATGGTCGGACCTTTAGGCGCATTATTCTTATAATCGTATGCGAAATCTTCAGCTGACAAAGCCTGTCCGGGAATTGTAAGGCAAAGAAACTGATTAGCGTCGTTTCCGCCAAGAACAGATGCAATTTCATCATACAACTTATCTGCAAAACTTTCAGGTTGTTTTTCATCTCCAACCAAAGGTTTTGACTTCGGGGGTTTCTTTTCAAGCATAGCTTCTTTAGATGTTGATTCTGACATAGTCGATGCAACGTCTTTAGTCATTTTCTTTGTTTTCTCATCTGGCATACTTTTGTCTCCTCCTTTGAAATTTAAATAGTTTGATGTTGTTTACTCCTGCTTCGCGAAACACTAAGAGCAATATTGCCCGGTCTTAATTACGACTATAAATAATCGAGGAAACAAAAAGCAATGGAAAACTCAAAACTCAGGGACAAAGTAAAAAATCCAGGGACAAAGTAAAAACACACGTATATTTTTCTTTACTTATGTTTTGGAAAGTATTCATTTGATTTATTATGTAATGAATAGGTTTTCGTGTTTGTCGCATTTTGTATGGAGGATAATAATGATGAGGAAAGGAATCGTGCTAATTATATTAGCAGCAATGCTTCTTGCATCATGCAGAATGCCTGTCGAGTCACAAACTGAGACAACATTTGACATATACAGTGTAAATACTGACTATTTTGTTTTCGATAATTGGAGCATATATATGTCTAGCGTTTCAGCAGATTCCGATCTTGATTTTCTTCTTATAGACTATGATTATTACGCTTCAAAGCAGATGCATCTTCTGGACTTTCGGGTTTGCGATTCTAACGAGACTTCGAAAACAGTATACGAGTACTACCGTGAGTACTATAGCGACTGTATATTGGAAGAAAGCGCGAAATGGTTTATTGCACATCCAAGGCCGATGTATGACATAGATTACACATGCATGTACTATTTGGAAGATAATGTTGTGATCCACGGGAATATTGAAGAATGGAGCACTTGGAGTGAATCTGGGGATGAACCAGAACCTCCTGGAAAGTTTTTAAGAGGAGACGATTTCAAAGAATATATTATTGATAATGCGCCAAGATTAAAGCAGTTCGCGATGGACCTGGTAACAACCCAACCGTCTGAAGAAGAGTAGTTCCATTTTCCTAGTGGGGGATATCATTCCATATCTTATCAACAGACTCGTTAAAATGCTTACAGGAATCTTCGAAAATTTCTTGTGTTGGCTTCATATCATACCCGAGGACACTGTATTCCCAACATTCAGCATAGAACTCAGATGCCGGACTAGAATTAAGGCTTCTATAATGGTCAACGCCATTATCCATAGTATAATCACCATACCAGTATTTATAATCACTAAGTCCATCGCTTAATGCCTCTTTGCTGTTGATAATAGTCGTATCTTGAGGTAAAGTATTTCTCCCACTGGCACCATGCGCGCTACCCACACCGCCAATTTTATGATTTGTCAATCCCCCAACTATATCTTCACGAATACCATATGTGTCCTGACCGATTTGGTTACTACCTGATGCGGTCTTAGCATTATAGTACATTGTTTTATTAGGATTAGATACTACTCCAAATTTAGATTTAGAATCAAAGGCTTTTCCCGGATTCCCCACATATTCGTACTCCTTGTATCCGTAGTGATCTCTCAACTTATAGTAAGCAATTTTCTGTGATACAGTCCACTCGTTGGGAAGTCCATATCCCCAAGGAAGATCCTTTACATTGGCATTATTACTGTTGAAGAAGTAATTCACAACCTCTATCTCTTGATCTCCCGGCAAGTCTATGCCCAATTCTTCTAGGGATTTTTGCATATGTTTTTTTAGATCAGAAACCAATATATCATTTGTTCCGTTTGAAGAGGCATATGATTCCCCGTTAGGTCCATCAGGAACCGATAAATCATCTATACCATGACCAAACTCGTGAAAAAATGAGCAGAAGTTAGCCGTATAGCCTCTGTCTAACGCAATATAAAGAGTGCGCTTGCCGTTTACTATATTTTTATTGTAATTACTTACTTCACCTGGACCTGTTAATTCAACTCTAAATTGATCCATGTAATAAAACATGATATCCCTGTATTTTTCGTCCGCTGTATAAAGTGCATACTTAATTCGTAGAATGTTGAGATCGATTTTTGGATCTTTTCCGCTGACATCAGCGAATAGATCAGTGGTTTTTGTTTTTGCTTCAGGATCAAGGATCTCGTAAACATCAACAACATTTTGAAGTGTTTGTGGGTCTAGAGAATTTACACCATCAATATTTCTATTATCCACATAGTAATCATATATGGTTTTTAATCTTTCCATATCTACTGAAGAAATCTTATCAGAATCAAGGGATTTCATCTTGTCGATATAGACGCTGAATACTGCATCCGCAAGTTTCTTAGCATTACCTGGGATCTTAAGGCCGTTCTTTTGCAGATTGTTGATATAGTCAACAAAAGCTACCGCTTCATCATAGCTTATTTCACCATCTTTAAATTGGATGGAGAACAGTTTATCCCAAATATCAGCTTTTAATCCTGCGCATTTTTCTTCGTTTAGCCCTGCATCTTTTAAGGCATCCGGAGTTACTTTAGTTCCGGAGTATTCTCCAATGCTGTTAACTGAAGCATTCATTCTGACAATAGCGCTATTTGTTTCTTCAAGAAGCTCTCGTATTTTCTTTGCTGATTCCAGGACTGTGTCAGCAGTATCATCTACGCCATCATAGAACGTTGAGAGCACTGTGACGAGATTATTTAATTTTTCTCTGATCGAATCAACATGAGAATATGCAGTTCCACCGGCATTTACACATTCAGTCTTTAGTCTGGCATTTTTAGAGGAGATATCAACATTGCGGATGATTTGGGCGTAATCAGAACCGTCCACAGAGTCGTGAACTTTATTAAGTGAATCCGTGATACTTAACTTAAAGTCTTCGCCGTAATACCGCATATTCTCCCAACCCCTCATAAAACAATATGTCGCTAATAAACCATTGGCGACTTATGTTATGCTTTGTTTTAGAAAGTGAACTGTAGTGGAAAAAAGATTTAATTGCAGCCACTTCCCATTTAATCCCTATTAATCAACCAAATAAATTTTATCATGTTTTTACCTGATGATTAAGATGAAGCAACGGGGAAAGCGATACATTTTTGCGGCAATATTTATATTCTAGTACAATGAAGACATTATACTCATGCTGTGAAATACATCCTTTTTTTCTGTTGTAAATGGTTTTCGCGTTTGCCGAGTATAGTATGGAGGATAATAATGAGGAAAGGAATCGTGCTAATTATATTAGCAGCAATGCTTCTTGCATCATGCAGGATGCCCGTCGAGTCGCAAACAGAGACATCATTTGACATATACAGTGCAAATACTGACAGTTATATTTTTGACTATTGGCGCATATATAAATCTAGAATACCAGAAAAACCTGATTTGATTTTTCTAGTTGTAGACTATGGAGATTCAGCTTCAAAGCAGATACATCTTCTGGATTTTCTGGTTTGCGATTCTAACGAGACTTCGAAAACAGTATACGAATACTACCGTGAGTACTATAGTGACTGTATATTGGAAGAAAGCGCGAAATGGTTTATTGCACATCCTTGGTCAATGTACGACATAGATTACACATGCATGTACTATTTGGAAGATAATGTTGTGATCAATGGAAATATTGAAGAATGGAGCACTTGGAGTGAATCCGGGGATGAACCAGAACCTCCTGGAAAGTTTTTAAGAGGAGACGATTTCAAAGAATATATTATTGATAATGCGCCAAGATTAAAGCAGTTCGCGATGGACCTGGCAACAGACAATACATGAGGTCTTATTTTGGCTTAGATTTTTCAAAGATCTCATCTCTTATTTTTTCGTATTCTTTTCTAGCGGAACCGAAAACCTCTGTGGCTGTTTCAGTACTATATCCCAAAACACCAGATTCCCAGTTTTCTGCAAAGTATTCCAAACAAACAGACCTTGTGCGAGATCCTTTAGAATCAAACCAGGAATTTGATCTTTTGATATGATTATGAGCATCTGCTTCACTAAATTCTCTATTCGGATCCGGTTTTTCAATGGGGCTTGCATTATGACCCTTTGCAACTCCTCCGATCTGATTGTTGGTTAAGCCGCCTATAATATCATCGCGTATCCCATAATGAAGATTATCCTTTGGTTTTTTTGCCTGATCATATAAATAACACCCGGTTCTTTCAGGCTTATTAAACGGATCAACACCATATGAATAACCTAAATGCGCAGACTCTCCGTTTTTCATTTCTTCTACTAGAGTTTTATTGTCTTTGTCATAGATAAAATTTTTATAACCGTAATACTCGCGCAACCGGTAAAATGCCATAACCTGCGACGTGGTCCAATCGTTGGGATATGGGAATTGTTTTCCGTTAGTGTCAACAATATTAATGTTTTCCGGAGAAAGGAAAAAATCAATAAGATCTTCGCGCCTCTCATCCGGCAGATTTATTTTCAATACTTCAATCATTGTCTTTCTCATGTGATTCCTGAGATCGGAAACCAAATTGTCTTTAAATTTTTCCGATGAATAAACCACTGTACCATTAGCCGCATCAGGTGCAGACAGATCATCTATGGCGTGACCAAATTCGTGGAAGAAAGAGCAATAGTTGTTATTATCCACATCAGGTCGGAACAAGTTAAGATACAGAACGCTTCTTTTTTTACCGTCAGAGCAGGTGATTTTTTCAGGTCCATATTTACACGTATCTTTGGTAGGAATTTTAACTATTAATTGCGGCATATAATAGAACATGGCATTTCTGTATTCTTCTTCTGCTGTATAAAGCGCATATTTGATGCGAAGAATATTAAGATCTACAAGTGCACCTTTTCCGCTGGCATCAGCAAATAGATCAGCGGTTTTTGTCTTTGCATCAGGGTCAAGAATCTCATAGACATCAACGCAGTTTTGAAGAGTCTTTTTATTTAGTCCTTTAAAGTGTTCAACATCACGAGTAGATACAAAATAATTATATAAGCCTTCTAATCTCTTCATATCCACCGCAGGTATCTTATCCGGATCAAGCGATTTCATCTTTTCAATATAGACGCCGAATACAGCATCCATGTGTTTTTGCAACTGCTTAGGAATATCAAGGTCGTTTTTCTGCAGATTGTTGATATAGTCAACAAATGCTACTGTTGCATCATAACTTATTTTTCCGTCTGCTGACTGTATAGTGAATAATCTATCCCAGATAGTAGCCTTAAACTTATCGCATTTTTCTATGTCTAAACCAGCATCAATTAAAGTACCTGGGGTTACTTTAGTTCCTGTATATTTACCTATGCTGTTAACCGCAGCATTCATTCTGACAAGTGCAGCGTTAGTTTCGTTAAGAAGTTCTCGTATTTCTTTTGCTGCTTTCAATACATCATCCGATGTCGCATCTGCATTGAGATAGAATGTATTCAATACATCAATAAGGTTTTCCAGTTTTCCTCTAATCGAACCAACATGAGAGGATGCAGTTCCAGCTGCGTTAACACATTGGGTTTTGAGTCCGGCATTTTTAGAAGACACATCAACACGGCGGACATTTGAAGCGTAATCCGGATCCTTTATAGAGTCGTGAACATCCTTTATAGATTTAGAGATAAAATCTTTATATTCTTCGCCGTAGTACCGCATTTCTCCCAATCCCTCATAAAACTATCCGTCGCAAATAAACCATTGGCGACTTATGATATGCTTTGTTTTTAGAAAGTGAACTGTAGTGAAAAACAATGGATTTAATAGCAGTCACTTCCCATTTGATCCCTATTAATCAACCAAATAAATTTTATCATGTTTTTACCAGATGATTAAGATGAAGCAATGGGGAGAACAAAACATTTTTGCGGCAATATTTATAATCTAGTACAATGAAGACATTATACTCATGTTTTGAAATGCATTTGTTTTTGTAGTGAATCAGTTTTCGCGTTTGTCTGAGTATAGTATGGAGGATAATAATGAGGAAAGGAATCGTGCTAATTATATTAGCAACAATGCTTCTTGCATCATGCAGAATGCCTGTCGAGTCACAAACTGAGACAACATTTGACATATACAGTGCGAATACTGACAGTTATATTTTTGACTATTGGCGCATATATAAATCCAGAATACCAGAAAAACCTGATCTGATTTTTCTTATTGTAGAGTATGGTGATTTAGCTTTAAAGCAGATACATCTTCTGGATTTTCTGGTGTGTGATTCTAAAGAGACTTCAAAAACAGTATATGATTACTACCGTGAGTACTATAGTGACTGTATATTGGAAGAAAGTGAAAAATGGTTCACCGCGCATCCTACACCCAAGTATGACATAGAATACACATGCATGTACTATTTGGAAGATAATGTTGTGATCCACGGGAATATTAAAGAATGGAGCACATGGAGTGACGCGGAGACTGAACCTCCTGGAAAGTTTTTAAGAGGAGACGATTTCAAAGAATATATTATTGATAATGCGCCGAGATTATAGCAGTTCGCGATGGACCTGGCAACAACGCAACCTACGGAAGAAGATTAATTTCTCTTTCTTAGTGAGGGATATCATTCCAGATCTGATTTATGTAATCCTTAAGCAGATCAAATGAGTCACCCAATAGACTCATTAATGCGGCATTTCGAAGTGAAACTGTTATCTAGCATTTGGGAAAATCATCATAAATTGGAACAATTAAATATATCATTTAACCCAAGATTGCTTCAAACATTGCTTCTTTCGCTTTATCGTATTCTTGGCATGCTGATGGAAATGTATTATATGTAATTTCCTTGTCAAATCCGAACACATCATATTCCCAGTTCTCAGCAAAAAACTCATGTGCAACGCTTGACGTTAATGAATAGTCTTTATCTGTATTATAAAAGTAATCATATAGTTCTAATTGATTGTGAAGATTACTATAACTTAATAATTCTGCTGCATCATTCAAAATATCATCGTAATTAGCATAATGTCCATAGCATGTACATCCAATTTGGTTGTTGGTTAGGCCACCAATAGAATCGGATATTATACGATAATCAATATACCAAGGTATTTCACTCTCGGAAGTAGCTTTGTTTTCTGCTTGGTCAATATAATAAGCAGCCGCGGTACATACACTAGTATCCTCAGTAGACTCCTCTTCTGTGCCATAAAGAAACCCATTCGTATAACCATTAACTGTGTATATTTTATATGCTTTATTATCATCGGATGCATATTCCGAAGGGTTATACACATATTCCTTATAGCCATAATAGTCTTTTAATTGATAATATGCCATGGCTTGACTTGTAGTCCAATTTGAAGGGTAAGGCCAATCATATCCATCAGAATTAATAACATTGGAGTTTTCACAAGTGAAAAAATAATCAATTACTTCTTGCTCTTGATCTGCCGGAAGACTAATACCCATTTCAGCAAGAGCATTGTGCATATGATTTGTTAAGTCTTGAACCATATCATTCATAAACATATTTGATGAGAAAAAGAAGAAAAAATCAAGTATATGACCAAACTCATGGAAGAAAGAACAGCATAAGGCAGCATTGCCATCACGGAGATCAAGATTTATAACAGGGGGAAATATATAATTACTACAAGCAGTTGCTCCTGGTTCTAAAATGTTTAATTTTGTTAAAGGCATAAAGTACAGCATCAAATCCCGTTCTTCGGGATCAGCAGTATATAGAGTGTATTTTATGCATTGAACATTCGAACTAATTACATCGTCAGACATGGCATATGCATCTTTGAAAAACACATTAGTTACTTTCTTTGCATCAGGATTAATCAACTCATAAACGTCAATGCAGTTTTTTAATGTCTGTTCACTTAATTCAGTAACATTATTATTGGGTCCTAAATGATATATGCAATAGTAATTGTAAATAGCCTCCAATCTTTCCTTATCTTTTGTAAGAATCATATTCGGATTAAATGATTGCATCATGCCAATATAGACACCGAATAATTCATCAAGATGTTTCTTAGCGATATCCGGGATAGGCAGGCCGTTTTTTTGCAGAGCGCTAATATAGTCAACAAAAGCTGCTGCTTCACTATAGCTCACTTTGTCGTTTGCCAACCGTATGGAGATTATTTTATCCCAGAAATCATCTTTTAATTTTATGCATTTTTCCTCGTCTAAACCTGCATCAATTAAGATTTCCGGAGTTACTTTAGTTCCGGTGTATTCACCTATGCCGTTAATTGCGGAATTCATTCTGACAAGAGCGGTATTTGTCTCTTCCAAAAGTTCAGCTATCTTTTCTGCTGATTTTAAAACCGCATCAGAAGTTTCATCTACACCATCATAGAACGGGCGAAGTATTGTTACGAGTTTATTTAATTTCTCCCTGACCAAATCAACTTGAGCGTATGCATTACTTCCTGCTTGTACACACTCAATCTTTAAGGTTCCATTATTGGTAGAGACGTCGGTATTACGTATGATTTGGGCGTAATCAGAACCAGCCACAGCATCGCGAACACTATCAAGAGCATTTATGGTATGTTGCTTATAGTCCTCACCGTAATAACGCATGTTCTTCAAACCCTTTCATTAAGTGATTTCTTGTAGGAAGAATTATATTTAAAACAACATTTTTAGTGGGGGATATCATTCCATATCTTATCTACGGAATCGTTAAATTGATTGCAGGAATTGTCGAAAAACTCGCGTGTTGGTTTCATATCATACCCAAGAACACTGTATTCCCAGCATTCAGCGTAAAATTCCGAGGAAGGATTTACGGTAAGATTCCTGTCGCGGTCTGTTTGGTTCTTTTGATTTTGATCAGAATACCAGTAAGTATAATCGCTTAGACCATCACTCAATGCCTCTTTGCTATTGATAACAGTCGTATCTTGAGGCAGGGTATTATCTGTGCCGGCACGGTGTCCTGTATCCACGCTTCCAATCTTATTATTTGTTAGACCACCAACTATATCTTCGCGAATTCCATAAATGTTCTGACCGCTTGGTTTATTGTTACCTGATGCAGCTTGAACATTAGGATTTGTTGAACCGGTTGGTTTAGAGATTATTCCACGTATCTCTTTAGGGTTAGGATTATAAGCATTTCCTGGAGTTCCCACATATTCATATTCTTTGTATCCGTAGTATTCTCTCAGTTTATAGTATGCAATTTTCTGGGCTGTAGTCCACTCGCTGGGGAGGCCATATCCCCAAGGAAGGTCTTTTACATTGGTGTTTTTATAATTGAAGAAAAACTCTACCACTTCCATCTCTTGATCACCGGGCAAATCTATACCCAACTTATTGAGAGATTCTTGCATGTGTTTCTTTAAGTCAGATACCAATGATTCATTTAATCCGTCTGAAGAACGGTATGTCTCCCCATTAGGTCCATCTGGAACTGTTACATCATCTAAACCATGGCCGAATTCATGGAAGAATGAGCAGAAATTGTCAGTATCTACTCTTTCTAATGCAATATAGAGGGTTCGCTTACCATCAACTATGTCCTTACTATAACTACTGCCTTTATCTCCTTCCGGCAACTTGACTACAAACTGATCCATGTAATAGAACATGATATCTCTATATTTTTCATCTGCTGTATAAAGCGCATACTTAATGCGCGAAATATTGAGGTCAATGTTTGGATCTTGTCCACTGACTTCAGCGAATAATTCAGCGGTTTTTGTTTTTGCTTCAGGATCAAGGATCTCATAAACGTCAATAACATTTTGAAGTGTCTGGGGCTTCAACGAATTGACACCGTCAATATTTCTATTATCCACATAGTAATCATATATGGTTTCTAATCTTTCCATATCTGCTGAAGAAATTTTATCCGGATCAAGCGATTTCATCTTGTCAATAAAAACGCCGAATGCCGCATCCGCATTTTTCATAGCACTAGCCGGAATATCTATGCCGTTTTTCTTCAGATTGCTGATATAGTCAACAAAAGCAACCGCTTCATCATAACTAATTTCACCATCTTTAAACTGTACGGAGAATAGTTTATCCCAAATATCAGCTTTTAAGCCTGCGCAGTCCTCTTCGTTTAGTCCCGCTTCTTTTATGACACCCGGTGTTACTTTAGTACCTGAGTATTGTCCAATGCCATTAACGGCTTCATTCATTCTGACAAGAGCGCTATTTGTTTCTTCAAGAAGCTCTCGTATTTTCTTTGCTGATTCTAAAATCGCATCAGCAGTATCATCTACGCCATCATAGAATGTGGTAAGTACTGTGACGAGATTGTTTAATTTTCCTCTGATCGAATCAACATGAGAATATGCAGTACCACCGGCATTTACACATTCAGTCTTTAGCCCGGCATTTTTAGAGGAGATATCAACATTGCGGATGATTTGAGCATAATCAGAACCGTCCACAGAGTTGTGAGCATTAGTAATAGAATCCGTAATGTGTTTTTTATAGTCTTCGCCGTAATAACGCATTTTTTAGTCATCCCCTAAAGCTGACATTTATACATCTGCTGTATTATCTGCCTCGCACGCTTCCAGGTTGTTATATGCTTTCTGCAAGTACCTCATGGTAGACTTATATAATGTGTTGACATTTGATCGGAAGTAATCGTATCCGCTCAAACAACCATTTATTTCAGTAATGGCATCTCCCTTGGATTTAGTAAATTGCTCAGGTTTTACAGTGACCTGATTGTCATTGCATTCCTGTGCAAACAAATTCATATTTTGCATATATGCGACCATGTTCATATGATGCATAAATTATCCCTCCGTTACTGTCTCTGCCGTCTCGTTTTCCTTGTCGATTATGCATGTCTGAATTGTATAGATCAGACTGTCGATCATGGAATCGACTTCATTCATAGTTCTTGAAATGACAAGCATTTGTGTCTGCAATTCCTTGATAACTGCGTGCGCATTGCTGGTATCGTCATCATAGAATCCTTGACCGGCAATAAGACCCAGGCGGCCTGTATATGAATCCATGGCAAACTGAAGCTTGGGACCGATCCCGCCCGGTGCGTTTAAATTGGTATAACTGGCTATCTCTTTTTCATCAAGTTCTGTAATGGCACTCATATTTCATTCCTCCTGTTTTAATATTGATTTTTCATTTATGACGGAACACTTTCTTGTTTTTCTGGTTCGGGTGTTGCTGCGCGGATGGGTGACAGCAGGGTCTTGATCTTGGAGAACTCTGAACCATGCATGTAGTAGCATTCGCCGGGCTGCAAAGGCTTA
This sequence comes from Clostridiales bacterium, assembly GCA_017509245.1. Taxonomy (GTDB): domain Bacteria; phylum Bacillota; class Clostridia; order Saccharofermentanales; family Saccharofermentanaceae; genus Saccharofermentans. The sequence continues at coordinate 145,987 of JAFWQC010000019.1, forward strand.
TTGAATTCACGCTTGACAGCAGCCATGATGATCGTGATCTTTATATCATCAAGGTTATCGAACATAAGCATGTTGAGGTCATCTGCCATGCTCCTGAGGATCTTATTTCCGCCGAATCCGATGTTTTCGTCAGGAACGGAATCGAAGATCACGCAGGCGCCCATTTTACTGAATTTTGTCGTAATGTTCTTGTAGAAATCATATGTTTCATCGTTATCTGTAATTATGTCGAAAACATCAGGGTTGCTTATCATGAGAACCTGGATAGCCTTGTCATCATCATTGCTCTCGCCGCTGCGCATACGTTCATAACGTGCTGACAGGATATCATTTATTGTCTTGATAACCTCATGAACTGACTCAGGATCAACAGAGTAAGATTTGACATGAGTACCTTCTTTGAATTCTGTAAGTTCCTTTCTGAAACTGTCGATCAGATACAGATCAACATCGAATTCAGGAGCTTTCTCACATATTCCGGAAGCAATAGTGCGGAGAACGTTTGTCTTACCGTTAGACTGCTTTCCTGATACGGCAAGGACCCCGATCTTGTTGAGATCGATTACGAACGGTGAGACGTCTTCGAAGTCCAGACCGACATTAACAACAGAGGACATGCTGTAATCTTCTCTGCAGAAATCAGGTACCATGGACTTAATATATACCTTAGGCATCTGGACAAGACGCGGAACAGCAATATTACTGTATTTCTCGTTGATTTCGGCAATAAATTCCTTAATCGATACGGCTCTGTCGATCTCACGTTCTCCTTCAAATGCCAGATATGTCTGACACTCAAAAAGAACTCTGTCGATCTTGATGATGCCTCTTCCCGGAATAGCCTTCGGCTTCATCCTGGTTGAACCGAACAGGAATGAATATTCGTTCTCATCGTTGCAGGCCAGAGATATTCTGGTAGGGAAATTAGACAGATATTTGTAGCCGAATCCGCTTGTCTGGGCATTGGTCGCGATAACACAGATTCCGAGCGCTGCTCCATCACGCACGATTACCAGGAACGGGTCATCAACGGCACCGTAGAGTTCCTTTAAAACAGTTATATTATCCACGATGATGACTATCTGACGGAGATCCCTGTATCCACCATCCCTGTAAGATGAAAAAGAACTTACGCCTTTTGAGGACAGTACTTCTTTTCTATACTCGATCTCAGCATAGATGGTTCTGAAGAATCCCTTGAGCTTTTCATCGTCATTTGGAAGGATAACTGAACTGACATGGTTCAGATTATCAAATTGTTTAAGGACGCCTGATGCAAAATCAAGGATATAGAATTGGATCTCATCAGGCGAATAATTAAACGCAGAATAAGAAATGATATTTTGCAACAGATTTGTCTTACCCATTTGAGATGATCCGAGGATCCATATATTACCGTCAGACAGACTGATAGAGTATTGGCCCTGGTACTGGTTGTCAGGGTCGTCGTAAATACCGACAGGAATAGTTATCGAATCATTATTCAGCTTAGTACGGTCAATAAGAATACGCTCCTCCAAAGGCGGCAGACAGATAGGGGGGAGTTTAGCCAGGTTAATGGAATTGCAGTAGTTTTCAACAGATTTAACAATGCTTTCAAGCTGTGTAAGTGCTTTGTTGCTGGACTTATTTTTCTTCTGCTCATACAGGATACTGTGCTTTCCGCTGAAGCTCAGAGCATAGATCTTAAACGGTTTAATGTCATCTTCTGAGACAATGGCAGGTGCTCCGCTGTATGCGGACTGGAAGAGCTCGAAGATCTCGTTATTACCTACCTGGAAGTAAGCGCGGCCGGGCTCTCTGATCTCGGCTGCAAGAGGCGACTTGAGGACTTCATTACTGTCGCCCTTATTCTGAACCTTCAAGCATAGCTTGAATTTGGAGTTACTCCAGATCTGATCATCAACGACACCCGAAGGTTTCTGTGTAGCAAGGATGAGGTGAACACCCAGGCTTCGTCCGATACGGGCTGCACTGATAAGCTCTTTCATGAATTCAGGCTGGTCTGCCTTAAGTTCCGCAAACTCATCGACGACTACGATAAGATGAGGCAGCGGGGTAATGACTTCGTGGTTCTTGTATTTTTTGATGTAAGCATCGATGTGATTAACTTCCGCTTCGGCAAACAATCTCTGCCTCTTCTTCAGTTCGGCCTTTATCGATAACAAGGATCTGGTTATTTCTCTGTCGTCGATATTGGTTATTGCACCGATAAGATGAGGCAAAGTAGCGAACTGGTTTGCCATACCGCCGCCCTTGAAGTCGATGATAACGAAGCTGACTTCGTAAGGGTGGAAGCGGAGTGCCATAGAAAGTATATAGCTCTGCAGGATCTCACTCTTACCGGATCCTGTTGTACCGGCAACAAGACCGTGAGGACCGTGATATTTCTCATGAATATCCAAAGCCACAATGGAGTTTTTGGCATCGACTCCCAAAGGCGCAGCCATTGAAGTTACAACGTTCGATTCATTCCAGTTCGAATCGATGGGGATTGAATCCGGATTATTGATCTTCAGAAGCTCAAATAACGAGATATTCTTGGTCAGTGTATTATCAAGACTTATCTCCTCTGCATATACCGGAGCAAGCTTCATAACGAGTTTCTCGGCATCCAGAGGTGATATTTTCTCATAGACGAATTCGGATTTTTTGCTTGAATCATCGCTGTCGATCAGCACACCGCGGTTCTCATTGGATTCCAGACGGATTATCTTATCGCATCCGTTCGGAAGTTCTTCCTCGAGCTCCTCGAAGAAGACGAAGACTGCACCGAGTGAATTGGCTTTCTCGATGTAATTAGACAAAGGATGTTTTCTCAGTCCTACGCTGTCAAAAATGGTGATTACTATTCTGGGCGAAGAAATCTCTTCGGATTCACGGAAGGAAAGGACTTTGTAAAGGTAATCAAAGATCAGGGTCTTGCTCTCGTTATCACATACGATGTTGCGCGCATGTATTTCGCTGTTATCAAGATGAGGGAGGAATCTGATCCATGAAAAAGATTTCCGCTGTTCTTCAGGGAACATGACACAGAGCTTTGTGTTGCTGTAGTGCTGTCTTACCGCAATATCAATGATCATATTACGGAAGAGGGCAAGTCTGACCTCAGAAGTGCCGGCAACGCCCAAAGCATTTATTTTTCCTAAAGGAACAACGATCGGAGCCTTGGAAATATATTTAAACTCATCCGCCAGTTGTCCGGGTATAAGGGACAGTTCATCCTTGGTATCCAGTGTATCGTGATCTTTATAATCAATCGCGGCTCTGGCTTCAACAAAACCGGTTCCGAGTCTTACATCGAGGAAATCCTCATCTTCCTCATCACGGTTGAACAGATCGGCAGAGAAGTCCTCGACCATCTTCAATTCCTGATTTACGGAATAGTACATGTTCTCGAGAGCTTCGAGTTCCTCTTCACGCTTTTTTGTTATTTCAACGCGTTTATTCTTAATATATTCCCGGTATTTTGTCTCACGATCGATAACGGAACGCTTATAATCCTTCCGTTCACTAAAATACATGAGGATTGATGTGAGCGCACCCATTCCCACCATTCCTATTCCGAGGATCAGCATTTGTTTGCCGTTATCGAAAAGGAATGCTCTTAATAACATTGTAACGCCCATCGTACCGATAGTCGGCAGAAGCGTAAGGAACAGACTTTTCTTTTTATATTCGCTAACGCCGTCCGGATCGAGGATCTCTATGGGCTCATCGGAAAGAATGGTCTTAACTCTGGTATTCCTGTTGAATTTCGGATACTCCAATGTGCTCTTCTGATCATAGATCCTGGTAACATTCAGGTTATTTACCGTTATCAGATTCGGGTCAGACAGATCTGTATACAGATGTCCGTCGCAGAAGTAGAAGGCATATTCCAGAATGAATATGAAATCAAATTCGTGGAGCTCTTTTTGCTTATTTACAAATCTTCCGTTAACGAGAACACCGTATTTTGTATTGTTGTCTTTAATCGTGTATTTGCCGTTCTCATGCAGTATCTCGATATAATCCGTGCCGATGAGCTCATCCTTGAGGAAGATCGAGAAGCGGCTGTCTCTGCCGATCACGACACGTTCAGTGTTCTGGATATCGATGGAATAGTCATACTTCTTGTTATAGAAAGCGAAGTTAAGTATGAAGGACAGATTGAACAGTTCAGCGCCGTCGCCTTCAGACTTAAACAACAACTCATCGCCGTGATTAAGCATCTTGGAGATCATCTTGGTTACGCCGCTGTACAGGAAATAGATGCTTCCCTCACAGTTGATCGACCAGTCATTATCGCTGCGCTCAAGAACAACGGCAAAATCCGTTGCACCCTTTAAAACGAGATCGCAATTGTCGTTGCTTCCGATACAGAATCTTTTGGCATTGTGATCTAAGATGATTTCCTTATAAAATTTGCCAGAAGAAATAACGATTTTATAATTATCCATTGTAATCACTCCTGACAAAATTGATGATCGTACCGTTTCTTACCCCGAACTTATCCAGCGTTTCCATTCCGGAAAGGAAAGCCAGAGGCTTATCAGCTTTCAGGAAATAGTTATATCTGTCTTTCTCGTTTATTCCGAGATTAAGACTCCTGTTCAGCGCTAAAAACAGGTCCTGCGCCGTGATGTCCAACGGAACCTCAAGGTCCAACTCGAGCCTTGAACTGTGATTTACAAATTTAATGACTGCGCTGTTGCTCATAATTACCCCGCAAATTAAAGATATCTGATTCCCAAACGCTCGATATCAGGGAATAATCCCAAACCGCTAATACTCTTAATCGGCATGCTCGGATCGTAGTGAACATACTCTGTTGTAAAAGGAGATTCGGTATTCTCATAACCCTGATCAGAGAAATTGCAGACGAACCTGAACTTATTCCTGTCGGTGCAGTCGATCGCTTTAAGGAAGATATCCATTTTATATTGTGATTCACTATCCGGTTTTCCTACAACCAGGACATGTTCTGCCTGTGCCATTAATTCGGAATTACATTCGTTCAGTTCTGTAGCAGTATCGACAACGATGAAGTCATATACACCGGTCTCCTTGATCTTGGTGATCGACTGAACTATGTGTCTGTCCTGCAGATCCAAAGAAGAAAGACATCTGGGGAAGGGAGGAATGTAGAAGAAACCTTCAGTCCTTATCCTTGACTTTATGCTTTCATAGAAATTGATATCGGTCTCTCTGAACCTTTTTACGGTGCTCTCATCAAGAGGTGACCTGTCCTGGAATCTGTATGCGTGATTCTGCAGTTTGCCGACGTTGAAATAAAGAACCCTTTTGTGTTTACGGGTCAGCGCTTCAGCAAGTCCGAGAGAAATGGTGGTGGTTCCTGAACCGCCGATAGGGGAATAGACAACTATAGTCTCCGTAACTATGCCTTCAGATTCACCGATTCCCTTAAAGACCGAACAGTTGCTGATCTCGTTGATGATCTCTTTTACGCTGTAGTATTTGTAGACGAGCTGGACATTTAACTTGGATGTGCTCTCGGAAAATGACTTGTCATCATCCGTAAACAGCAGCACATTTGTTATCTGAAGCCGTGCACACCGCTCGGTATAATGTTCCTTGTCGATAATGAGTACATCGATGAACGGTTCCTGTGATACCGCTTTCTCGAAAAGCTCCGCATCGCTGTAGAAAGAAAAATCACAATGTTCATCATACATCTTAAGAAGCTCACCTAAAATAGGTAAGACATACTTGGTATCCTGATAAAAAATAACGACGTTTTTCTTTCCCATCTTTATGCCTCGTTATACGAACTTACTGCTGCAACGATTACAGAGATATTATCTGTTTCATTATTCTTTTTCGCGCCCGTGACGAGATCTTCACAGATCTTCTTCAAATCGCCTTTGCCGTGGCGGATACGGTCCTCTATAACAGAATCGCTCTGTGTCTTATAGATACCGTCACTGCAGAGCATGTAATAATCCCCGTCGCTTATATCAAAGGTCATCATGTCCAGACGGAATTCCTGTCTGAAACCGACGCAGTCCGTAAGAACATTCTTAACGGTTGTAACGCCGTCAACAAACTTTGTCTTCTCACACGAATGGTCAGTGGTGAGTTTGTTAAAGTGCCACAGGATGTTTTTGCGCAGTCTGTAGCATCTGCTGTCACCCACATGAGCGATTACGGCAGTCTTATTCAACAAAGCCAGCATGGTAAGTGTTGTTCCGGAACGGATCCCTCTGTCGTATGACATCTTGAGGACTCTCTCATTCGAATCGATAATGGCTTCTTTCAGACTGTCGGTATCAATATCCGTGTTTCCGGCAGCATATCGGGATAACTCTGATTCCCACCAGAGATTGATCCTTTTGATACAGGTCTGGCTGGCGCGGTCTCCTTCAGAAAGCCCGCCGACTCCATCTGCAACGGCAAATAGCGCTGCGGTGTTATCATTCACATCAGCGACTTTATATACAAAAGAATCCTCGTTGATCTCTTTCTTAATACCAACATCCGAGATTCCGTAGACGTCATATTTCAGCCTGTTCATAGCTTAATATCCTCAACTTCGAAATCCAGATTGGCGATCTTGATCTTATCTCCCGCTTTGATGGAGACGATCTCATCCTTTTCCAGTCTCTTTCCGTTGACAAATGTACCATTGGAACTTCCAAGGTCGGTGATGCCGGCCTCGCCGTTATCAAACATGACCTTGCAGTGAACACGGCTAACCGCTTTTGAGAAAGGAATGACCTGATCTACAGATTCCTTCTGCTTGCCGATGATGCAATTCCCGTTCTTGATTTCAATTCGAAGCGGATAATCATTTCCTTTATATACCAGAGCAATTCCGGCAATTCCCTCATCCAGTATCTCAGTAGCTCCGCCCTGAACATGAATGACAGGGGAGGAGGACTTAACAGGCTTTTTCTTTGTATCAGCAGATTTCTTAAATCCGAGACTTGAAAGGATGCCATTCTTCTTTGCGGGTTCTGCCGGGATATTATTCTGGAAAGGCCTGAAGTCTTCGACAGCCTTCTTAAGCCTCATAATGTCAGAATTAGAATCTGCAAGCACTGCCTTGGTGTTGCTGTCGAGCAAGCCGGTATTCTCACCCGTTGTCCTGATGAATAAACGCAGAGTGTTCGTAAATTCGTTTATGTCTGTGAAGAAGAAATTATTCTCAACAGGCAGGTATATCAATTTAACCTTTTGATCTGCCGGGTTAAAGTAAACATAATCTGATTCGAGACAGAGATTGCAGGAATTCAGAAATCCGTTATTTTCAATTATCTCGATGCAGTCGAACAGGCTCAGCATGCAAGTCCTCCACTTATCCATATCAATGGACTTAAGAGAATCCACCAGGTTGGCGTAGCCCTCGAAGTTATATACGAATGCGTAGGAATCGTTGTATTTCAGATAATAGGGGATCAGAAAACCGCTTTCGGAAGCATTTCTTATTACGCGCAGTTCTAGATCAGATACGCGGAAATCGAGCGGATCAGCCATTACATTCTGAGTATCAGTAGAAATGCATTCAAGTCTTCTCATAATTCCCCAAAAGCAACCAAGAAAATGAGTAATTTTTCATTAAAAGAAATGAACAAAATACTAATTAAATTTACCATAAGAACGCTGATAGTTCAATAAAAAAGCCCTCGTCAGAGGGCTTTGTGATCTACCTGAAATCTTCCGGTTTTAAGTTGTATTCTTCCGCCACCAACTTGTCCAGTTCACCATACATATTGTTATAGTTGCTGATGACATAGACATCATCTATCTCGTTCCCGAAAACAGTATTGCCATACTGCTTATATAATTCGGCAAGCTTGGGCTTCAGCGTAAATATCTCGTAGAATGGATCGACATGGTCTTTCAGACCGGCATTGTATGAATAATAGTTTTCTAACAATACATTAGCAATATTGCGGTTATCAATGCCTCTCTTATCAGACGGTATAGTGCTTTCATCATCAGATAAGCTGCTTATCTCCTTAAGGAACAGGTATTCTTCTTTCTGAATGATCTGCTCCCACTGCTCTATATCATCAGTGGAGTTGAGTTCTTCGCTTAAACGGGTGATCGCATCGGAATACTCACCGAAATCATATAACTTGTCGATTTTACCATTCAGCCATAAATAGATAATTCTGCTTATTATATCGTCTGTTTCATCAACATTGCTTTTATTATAGTATTGCAGCAATTCGAATTCTGTACCAAGGAAAAAGTATTCATATTCAATACTTCCATCCTGATTCTGAGTATGCTTGATGCTGATGCTCACACAATAATGATATTGGGAATAGATCTCCTTCATGGCCTCCAGATGACTTCTGTCTTCTTCGGAAGTACCGGGGAAATTTATAAAAACATCGATAGCGTTTAACCCATATTCAGAATTAACAGGATTCAAAATAACTTTATCATCCTGAAGTGTAGGTATTGTATTATTCATTGCACCAAATCCTTTGCATCCGACTAAAAGTAATATCAGTGTTCCTATGGTCAATAGGAAAACAGTAAGTTTTGTTTTCAATTTTTTCTCCGCAATTATTTAAAATAGATCTCGTTAAATTCCTTAATGTATTTAGCAAGTTCAGACGCGCTCAATGTTTTGTAGTCAACTTTTTTATCTTTACTAAGGAATGTATAGAATGAACGTGAATACTCGTTAAATTCCCGTCCATCAGTGATAAGATCTCTTTCTTTAAGCCACTCATCAGCTTCCTTGGTTCCGACAACGACCAAATGGTCAGAATTGAGGCCACTGTTATAACCCAGGATTACTCCGGTTTCTATTGGATCTGAAGTTATGGTGATCGGAACCGGTCTGGTCTGATCATCAGAACCTATAAATTGTCTTCCGATTATGTAGTAAGAGCCTGTTACACCACCTAAATTGGTGTAATAGTCATAACTCTTAGCATCATTCGTGAGACCGGCCTGATATTCGGTTGCCGCATAATTTGCAGCCTTGGCAGCTTCCACATTTCCCATAAAGCCCCAAAGCAAATCAATTCCCGGGATCTTATCGATACCGGTTACTGCAAAGAAACCGGTAGTTGTAAGATCAAATAGAGTCTGAGCTACCAGTTCATCAGTTCCGACTCTAGTACTCTCTGCAAATGCATAAGCATTGTCAACGAGTACCTTTTTGGTGAAATCCGTCATATTGGTATTACAACTGCAAATATCAACTGAATATGCACCGCCGGTTATAGCATAATATTCTCCGTTAACCTTCGTGATAGTATTAAAACCGAGTTTATTCTCTTCATCACCGAAGCCGTCAAATGTCATTCTTGTATAAGTAACAGGCTGTCCCGGGACGCTTTCATCAACTATAGTCGTAAACTTGAAGCCGTTAAAAGGCATATCCACCGTAACCGAATCATTGGCAAAATCATCGCCATTCGGTGTATAGTGTTTTTCCTTGTATGCTTCATACTCATCCGTGTCATAAACAGGGCAGGAAATCTGTTTAAAGTTATCGTTGATTACTATCATGGCATCACGGAATCTAACGGAATTAGGGTTAGACTCAAAGTATTCCTTGAGCCCCTTAGATTCAATGTTTGCCTGAACATTCTGATTAAGGAATACGGTGAATAAAGAAGCTGAAGGTCTGAACTGGTAATTAAACCAGGTTGTCTCCTTCATGTATCCGTCAGGCCCGTCCTCCCAGTTATGTTCATAACCTCTTTCCCATATGGAAAGTGTAGACTTGTCCTGAACATAAAAGACCTTCAACAATTCGTTTACGACTTCCGTAAACTCTTCATCAGTTTTACATGCATCCAGTCTCTTTTTTGTAGCTTCGACGAATCCGTTGACGACATAAGCATCTTTGAGTTCGATTCCTTCTTCGATCTTGATGTCATACTCATTGCAAAATTCCTTAACGGCATCCATATTCAATGAACCGTCAGAATTCGTAAATTTCTTGGCGTAGTGTTTGGTCAATGCATCTGCACCTGAAGCCAGTGAAGAACATGCCGCATTAATAGAATCTGCGGTAGCGGTTTTCCCTTTAAAGCTTCCTGTACCGCCAAGCAGATCATGCATGTTCTTTAATGAAGTATTGATCGAACTAAGTACCTGTTTGACCGTTAATGCAGTGTTGTTTACTTCTTCCGCAGTAGAATCCACTTCGTTATAGAAACTTGTGAGTTTTGTATTCAGCGTGCCCAGTTTGTCCCTTACGTTTGATACATTTCCGTAAGCACGGTTAGCTGCGCCTATACACTCAGACTTCAAACCTGAGTAACTGGGTTTTACTGTAGTTGAAGAAATGACAGAAGAATAACCGGTCGAATCAACAGACCCTTTAGCTCTGGTAATTGAGCCAGTTAATGATTTAGCATATTCGCTTCCGTAATATCTCATCCTATTTCCTCTGATCCTTTAAGCGAGAGACTTATTCGTTTCTTCACAAAGATTAATGTTGTAACTGGCTTTATGAAGATAACCGCTTGTTGCAGTATACAAAGCGTTCAGATTGTCTATCAGACTGTCAAACCCGTCAATGCAATTGTTAAGGTTAAGAATTGCCTTGCCGGAACATGACTTTAAAGGCTCTTTCGTATAATTTATATGCTGGTCGAGCATGTCTTTATCAAACTTGGCGATTTCCTGATCGAAACCGACTTGATTCATCCTGATCATTTCTTATCCCTCTGTAATTGATGCAGCCAGTTTATCTTCTTTGTCCAGAACATCCTCAGAAATAGTCTGAATGGCTTCATCGAATATAACATCAATATTATCCAGTAAAGAAATAGCTACGGCCATCTGCGAATTAAGAGCACTTATAACTCCATGAGCTGTGCTTGTGTCATCTGAATAGAACCCGTTGCTGATTACTGAATTAAGGCGGCCGGCATACATATTCATTGCATTATGAATCTTTACGCCTTTTCCGGACGCTTCGCTCATTTTCGGGTAATTTCTTATTACGCCTTCATCTAAACCTGTTATGCCATAGTACATATTATTTCCTCGAAATTAAGGCATAGAACGCGATACATGGGAGATGGCATCTTCATATGCATTGTCATAGGACTGATCGCCTAAAAGACCTGTTAAATATGTGAGCATATTTTCAACTACAGGTGAAGATCTGTCGACTGTGCCGATAGCTTGCTTAAGTGTGCCTATATCCCCGTCATAACTGCCTTTGCTGGAACGCGTATTAGTGATCAGATTATTCAACTGACCTCTGGTTTCCATAAGTTCAGCATACCAGTTATTATTATCATCCGAACTGCTTGAAGAACTGCCAGATGAACCGGAAGAACCACCGGATCCGGTATTCTTCTTATTGCTGCTCCCTCCGGAGCTGCTCGATTTGGTATTTTTGGGAGCATATAGATTTCTATAATACTCCTCATACTCTTTTTGAGTCATAAATTTTTCCCCAATAAAAAAGAGTTCGGGAACCGAGGTTCCCGAACCTCTTAATGACTTATGAAGTTGTCATGCTAGCATTGACTCTTTCAACTTCGTCATAGTTATTAGCAGTCTGAGTAAGAGCCTTAGAAACAGAATCAAGGTATTCTACTGCCTTTTGGAATGTTGTGTAAGTACTCTTGATGTTAGTAGCGAAAGCCTGTGAAGCTTCACCACTCCACTGCTGTTCAAGAAGTGTAGTATTGTCAGAAATTGACTTATAAGTAGAACCCAACTCCTGAGAAAGAGTAGAGAATTTTTTAGATAACTCTCTTAAATCACTAGAAGAAACTCGAACATTAGTAGCAGCCATTGATATTTTCCTCCTTTCCCAAAAAATAAAACATAACCTGATTGTTGTTATGAATTCATTGTAAGTATATGAGTATTCTTGTTCTTCATCAACAAAATCTTATTTTTTTATCAAATTTTTGTGCATTATTTCAGACAAATCATTAAAATTTTGTGAAGTTTGGCTATCGACTTTTTCCGTATTCAGATTATTGTTTTTAAATCACATTTTTTATCTGTGAATTAATTGACAACGGGTTTCAATATATTAGAATACTTATACTGATAATAAGGATTTTTATATGAATGAGTTGCTTTTCTATGGTGGTATAGGTCTGGCCGGCGTATCTTTGCTGGCTGCTGTTGTATTGTTTTTCTACAACAAGGTCTATCTGTCGATATCCTTTTTCCTGCACCGTAATCACAAGGTTGCAGCTAAGAAGCCAGCTGTGGCTCCGGTGAAGAAAAAGAAGGAAGAGAAGCGTGTTCAGGAGAATACACCTAAAGTCAGCAAAGATAGTACGGAATTATTGGAAATGACAGAGGATTACACTGAGATCCTCTGTGACGATGTAACAGAAATATTGGAGTAATGTTATGAGTAAGCGCACCTGTGTATTAACAGTAATTATCAGTTCCATCTTATTCTTGGTCACCTTTTTCGCGGTTTTCTATTCAAACACCGTATTGGCTGACAAGACTGCTTCGATTGCCTTTTATAAAGACAGCAGCGGCAGTTTTTGCTTTCTGCCGGAAAAGGGAACAAATCTGGATGAATGGGACAACGTATATAACAGAGCGCACTTGTATCGTTATGGCACGGAAAATACCGATGATGAGGAAAGTTATTATTTCAATTGTTGGAGTGGCAATAATAAATATAAATACTATGGTAATTATGGAGACTATTCTTACGGAAAGCTTAAGGATGTTCCAAGCACATACGAGATCAAATATTTCTGGTATGGTAGTGACGAAGGGGAGGGTGCTCCCGTTAAAGTTGTAAATCTTGATGAGCTGTTTGATCAGATCAGTGTTGAGTATAGCAATGGTGTATTCTCAGCCGATATTTCACCCGTTTTGAAATATGCCGGATTTAGCGACAAAATAGAAGTTAAGAACATTGATAGTTCTAAATATTCCTTAAAAAATGGCAAGAAACTGGAAATCAAAAAAGACTACATCATCGGCACTAACAGCTTTGAAGTCATTTTCAAGGATAATAACAACAATGAGATTTATAAATGGAATATGAAGAAGTATTTCGAACCGTCCATTTCTTCAGTCACTTTGGATGGCAAGGATACCTCTTCCGGCAGTTTAGGTATCAGCAATGGCGATCACAAGTTCAGCGTTGCAGTTTCTCCTGAAAATGGCATCAAGTATGTAAAGTTAACAGTTACTGACATCAACAATGGTAATGTGCTGTGCGATTCTATGGAATTAACCCACAGTTCCGGAACATACATCGGCAAGTTCAATGTGTCCAATGTGCCTGTTGATCATAAACTGTCATACAAATTGGTCATAAAGAATACTAATGAGGAAAAATTCACATTTATTGACGGAACCGATTCCGGCAGCAGTGATGGTTCTTACTCGTTTTTTATCAAGGCGAACAATTCTCTCGATGCGTTGGAGATTAGGACAAATAGAAACCCGGATGCAAATGCAGGAAGGGCCGGAGATAGCTTCATCATCCTTTTTAAATCCAACACAGCGATCAAATCGATAAGTTCTGATATTGAAGGTATTGAGTTAACGGACAGTAAGCCAGTAGTGATACCTACAAACCAAAATCCTGAGACGTGGTATAGGAATGGTTCAACTTATACCTACCAAGGAACGATAACTGATGTTGATTCTTTGAGATATCTGCGCATTTCGTATTTGTATATCACTTTTGAAGACGGAACGACAGATTACTATGACAATTTATCATTTATTGATAAAGCACCTGTGATCTATCCTGCTTTCAGTGCCCATGTGGAAAGATACTCCGGCGTAGATGATGGTAATACACTCAGCAAAGACGGCAAATTTGACGCAAGATTGTATTTTGATAATTACTCGATCGATTCAAATTGCAAGGTCAGCCCTACATATACGATCACAAACTTCTCAAAAACAGAGACCGGCTTTGATCCTCATTGGGCAACCCCCGTTACATCTGCGATCTCTTCTCTTGACGGCAATTATCATGCAACAGCAACAATTCAAATGAGTGATATTGAGAAATTGTGCAGGGAAGAAAATGAAATTGATTTCTACATGGAGATCTCTGATCCTGCAGGTCAAACATGTGTTGTTAAGGTCGATACCGATTATATTTTCTATGGTCCGTTCACAGTATCTTCTGCTGTGTTGACGACATCAAATCCTATTACTTTCACTGATTCGAAAACGAAAGTCACATACCATTATGCGAACAAAAACGATACTCTTAAGCTCACATTCAACAGCAATCACGCTTTATCATCCTGCACGGTATATGTGGGCGAAACCGGATATCACTTTGATAAAAATTCAATTAAATCTGAAGGAGCCGGAGCTTACTCTGTCCAGCTGAATAAAATTAACTTCGAATCCGGAAAGCCTATAAGGTTCTCACACGTTTTATTAACGGATAAATCTTCTCAAACGGCAGATATTCTTGAAAATAATATTAATTTCAACAACATAATCTATATGGGAGATTATGATGTTCTTTACAATGCCCAGGACTTTGATAAAGAAAATCCGAGATATCTCACAAGTCAGGGTGTGATAGATTTTGAACTTACGCCTAAGGATGCTGACAGAGAGATAAAACTGAAAGAATTGAAAATGACATACAGCAATCCCTATGGGCAGTCTAACACTGTTAGCATTCCTGTTGATACAAATGCAACTTTCAGCAAGACAATAACAACAAAGGTTTCCATGCAAATAATCCTTGCGGAAAAAGAAAAGTACGATTATTTCTACTTTGATGAATTGGCTTTGTCTTTCTACATTACTGTTGTAGACCGAAGCGGACTTGAATCTGAAATTGAGATCAACCCTTCTTATTGTCACTATTTCAAAACGTTGGAAGAGTGTGTTGACTATATTAAGATCGAGACTCCGGATGACAGGACATACGTAAGAAATGGTGACCTTCTCAAATTCAAGTTCTCATCTTCGCATGCATTATCTGATTCAGAACACAAGAATAAATACGGGTACTACATGCTTAACGGCACGTTAAACGGAGAAGACATCGTTTATTATTCTCAGGATCAGTACAATTGGGAAGCTCGGTATACGATTCTTGATGATAATGAGTGGATAGACAATGGAGCGCTGAAGCTGACCGCTGAGCTTTTCGACAAGGCTCAACAGGAACCTTATACACTAACTATTACTGACAGGAATGTATATTATTATGCTCCTATCTCTATCAGTGATCTGGAATTCATTTCAAACAACACAAATAACGGCAGACTTGCAAATGACTATGACAAGGTAACGATCTCCTTTAAGTCTTCTCATATGCTGAGCAACAATAACTGCCTTATAGCTAATAAAATGACCAATCTGAAATGTCAGGAGGGTGAAGGTTATTTCGCATATGAAGCATCCTGCAATATCCGTGACCTCAAGATCGATGACAATACTGACATAATTTTCTTCCTTGGGCTTTCCGATGATGCAGGCAACGTTGCGTACTACAGAAATGATGAGAATACTCCTAATGTACGTTATCAGGCTCCGATCGAAGCACATGACTATAAGGCTCAGAGCAATAATGTAAACGGATATCAGATAACTAAGAACGGAAACGATATTAATATTTCGTTCAATACGACACACCCGACCAAGATAGTCTCTGCTACTATCGCGGATAAGGAACTGTCACTTACCAGCACAAACAATGACAAAATGCATTGGACTGCAACATATACCGTAACTGACAATATCGTTCCTGATCTTAATATGATCGATATAAAGATCAAGATCGGTGACGATTCCGGTAACGATAATATTGATATCGGCTCCAATGACATTATGTACTATGCTCCGCTGACTGTTTCTGCAGTATCGATCACTACGGACAATTCCAAGGATTCGAGCAAATACGCAGTTGACGGCAACAAGGTAACGGTAAGCTTCACGACGAACCACAAGATCCACACTCCGGCTTGTTCTTTCGAGCTCATCAGCGAAAAGAACATGGCAGTAGCTGAAGATGCACTCACAAACGGTTCGTACAGATATACATATTCCAGGAAGATCTCAAATGGCGAGGTCAATGACCAGGCCGGATTAACATTCGCATTCTCCGTAACGGATATCGCCGACAACGCACGTGTCGATGTTAATGAGAATTCCGCAGTTACAAATAACCACATTACTTATTACAGCCCGTTGGCTATCAACACATCGATCGCATCAAACGGCGCAAACGCAAGTTATGCAAAGAATGGTGATGTCATTACCATCAAGGCAACAGCCAACCACGCTGTTCAGGTCGTATCAGCTTCCGCTCTTGACAAGAACATGACGGTTGCCGGAAATGACACAGCTTCTGTGACACTGACATATGTTATTTCCGCGACGGAAAAGGAATTGAAGGAAGGCGCTGTTAATACATCAGTTTCCTTCACCGATGCAGCAGGAAATACATTCTCGTCAGATAAGACAAACAGCGGATCGGTAATCTACGACAGAACAAAGCCGTCAGTCAAAGTTGGCAACGCTTTCTCAGGCTTCTCCGCTTCGGACATCTCATTTAATATCAGCATCGAGGATGCCAACATCGACAAGTCGAAGACCGGTGTTGAAGTAAATGGAAATAATAACACTATCGGTGATGGTCTGGAAGAAAACGGCACTGTTTACACAATGACTGTAAAGAACGAAGAAGAAGGCAACATTACTGTTGTCATCTCTGCCGTAGACCTTGCAGGCAATGCCGCAACACAGGAAAAGTATTCTGTTACAGTTGATAAGACGAATCCTAAGATCACAACAACGACTCTGTTCTCATCTTCCAATAAGATCTATAAGCCGGGTCTTGTTATCGCAGATCTTTTCGATATCGAAGAAGACAACATGCAGGAGATCAGCTGCACTGTATCTGACGGTTCTTCAGTAACAGACTGGGATGTCAATGCGCCTCTTGATACTGACGGTAAGAAGACTATCTCCCTTATCGCTGTAGACAAAGCAGGCAACGCTTCTGAACAGCTTGTCTTGGACGTATTCATCGACGGTACGGCACCTAATCCGATTCTTAAGGACACAATTACATTTAAGACTCTGTCAGCCGGATTAAACGAGTTCGATAAGTCTGCAATCGTATCCTTCGAACTTCAGGATCTGTCTTATAACCCGGACAGCCCCGATAAGTTCACAACACTGAAGATCGTCAACCCTGACGGAACAACTGTTGACCTCCTGGCTGACGGCGCATCCGACTCAGGCAAATACACTTATGAGTTTAAGAACATCGGAACATATGAAGTGATCGTGGAGGCTACAGATGATCTGGGCAACACCACAGGCGAGATCAGATATGAGCTGAAACTTACCGAGAGCTTCATCGATGCAGTAGGAAGATTCTTCACAGATGAGAACAGCGAATCCGGAGTCAACGTTCCGAGACTTGTTATCGCCAGCTGCTGTGCCGTTGTATTCTTTGTTGCTCTGGCATTCGTTATCGTACATGCCATAAAGAGAAAAAGGAGATAATGGAGCAGTTTCCGGTTAGCCGAAAATGGGAAAGATTCTAAAAGACAGATATGAACTTTTGACAGAACTTGGCCATGGTGGAATGAGCACTGTCTACCTGGCCAGAGACAACAACCTGGGTTCGTACTGGGCTGTCAAACAAATGAAGAATAATGCCACCAACGAACTTTTTGCGTTCAAGCAGGAGGTTGAGTTGCTGGCAGGTCTGAATCATCCCGACATACCAAGGATCGTAGACCGTATTGAAGACAACGACGACTATTACGTTGTCATGGATTTCGTCGACGGAGTGTCTTTGAGCAAGAAGCTGATAACTGAAGGCCCGGTCGATGAGGACACGCTGATCAACTGGAGCAAGATGCTCTGCGCGATACTGAAATATCTTCACACGGTCAGATCCAACCCTATCGTCTACAGGGACATGAAGCCGGATAACATTATCCTTTCGCAATCGGGAAGAGTAAAGCTCATCGACTTCGGAATTGCAAAGGAATGTGTAAGGGGCGCCGTTGACAAGGGCGAGTGCTACGGAACCAGAGGATATGCTGCACCTGAGCAGTACAAGAACGGCAGCAATATACTTGATGAGAGAACGGACATATACAGTCTGGGCTGCACGATGTTCTATCTCATCACCGGCCAAACTCCCGGCAAGGCGCCTAATGCATGCCCTCCCGTAAGGACTATCAATCCCAACCTGTCCGAGGGTATACAATACATCATTTCGAAGGCTACGCAGGATGATCCTGCCGACAGATACCAGTCCTGTGATGAGATGATCAGCGACCTTGAGCATATCACGGAGCTGTCATATGAATACAGGGAATCGATGAGAAAGAAGCTCCTGTCGTTCTGTCTTTGCATACTGCTTGCCCTGGTGTTCACCGGTGTCAGCATCTGGGGATATATCCGTATCCAGAATGATAAGGCGGATAAATTCCAGAGCTCATATAACATGGGTTTCAGCCTCGAGAGAAGCGGTGATTATGCGGGCGCTGCGGACTACTATACGAAGGCCATCTCTTATAACGGACAGGACTATAACACTTACGTCAAACTGTTCAATGCATTGCTTCCGCGTGATAATTCGGAGGATTATGCCGAAGGAACAAAGCTTGCGATCGACCAGATGTGCGGAACATATATCGACAATCCAAGTTCCGCCATGTACAAAGATCCGCGTCTCATGTTTATCGTCGGCAAGAAGTGCATCGAAGTCAATGAGATCAGTTATATCCTGAAGGCGTCCGAGTATTTTTCGCTGATCAAAGAAAGCAAAATGTATATTGAAGGCCAGTACGCATTCGTCAATCTCGAGCAGTACCAGCTCATCGCGGATGCCATGTCCAACACGATCGACACACAGGATTTCAACGGCCTGGAGAGCGCCATCAGGGAGCTTGAGGAAGTCAATAACAATAATAGTCTGTCACTGGAAGACAGACTCCAGAATTACTATACCTTGATCCTGATCTACAGCACTTATCCGACCACGCTCGAGAATTCCTATGAGAAGATCCAGCAGCTTGGATTGGAAGCCTACGACCTGATCAACAGGAACATGGATGATGAGAACTTCAGTTTCAACAGTATCTATCCGCTGTACGAGATGCTTGCGATAGGCAATTACAATGCGGGCCTTACAGCAACGGACGAAAGCATGATCCTTTATTTCACCCAGTCGATCGAATGGTTTGACCATCTTGAAGAGTTATATAAGATCTCAGATAACGACCTCTACATTAAAAAGGCGAATGCTTACGAGAAGATGTTCGCTTACTATACCAGAGGCCAGAGTGCTGGAACGGCGTCCCGTGACTCGATCCGCCTGATCGAATCCGCGATCAGCATCTACGAGAAGATCTACGAGAAGGATCCGTCATTCCTTATGTGCCGCATCAAGCTCGGTTTCGCATATGCCGAATATGCCAATGCCACGAACAACCAGAAGGATATTACCAATGCGAAGGATTTCTATTCGGCGCTGAGCTCTGATATTTCGGGCAGATACCAGTCCGGCATGAGCACGACCGAGATATTCCAGTGGAACTCCCTGACAGATCTCATGAGCAATTACGGTTATATCGCCGACAAGTAAGCGCTCCGCATCTGATTTATTGCTTTTGCACAGTTGAACAAGCCCTATTTTATTGAGTCTCACACCTGTACGATGCTTTATAATGTTACTGTTCGCACGAAAAAAGCGACAATAAAAGGTGGGAGGAATCCATAAAATGAAGATCGGATGCGTAAAAGAAATCAAGAACAATGAATTCCGTGTAGGACTTACACCCGACAACGTCAAAGCCTATGTTGCAGCAGGCCACCACGTTTACATGGAAAAGGGTGCAGGTGTAGGATCAGGCTTTACTGACAACGAGTACATCGATGCCGGTGCATCACTCATCGACAACGCCGCAGACATCTGGGCTCTCGTTGACATGATGGTCAAGGTAAAAGAACCGTTGCCGGAAGAATATCCGCTCTTCAGAGAAGGACTTATTCTTTATACATATCTTCACCTTGCAGCTGACAAGGAGCAGACAGATGCTCTCCTTAACGGCAAGGTAAAGGCAGTCGCTTACGAGACCATCCAGGAGAAGGACGGCTCACTTCCGTGCCTCGCGCCTATGTCCCAGATCGCAGGCCGTCTTTCCATTCAGGAAGGCGCTAAATATCTCGAAAAGAAGTTCGGAGGCGAAGGCATCCTCTTAGCAGGTGTTCCCGGCACTCCCAAGGCAAACGTAGTCATCCTAGGCGGCGGCACGGTCGGCATGAATGCATGCAAGATCGCAGTCGGCATGGGGGCCAACGTTACCATCCTTGATGTTAACCTCAAGAGACTGGAAGAACTCGACAACAGGTTCGGTTCACACATCCAGACACTTGTCTCCAACGACTCAAATGTTGAAAGAGCAGTAAAGGACGCTGACCTCGTCATCGGTTCAGTACTTATCCCGGGCGGTTCCACACCGAAGCTTTTCAAGCGCAAGTATCTTCCTGAAATGAAGAGCGGCGCAGTATTTGTAGACGTTGCAATTGACCAGGGCGGATGCGGCGAATCTTCACGCGTCACAACACACGACGATCCGATCTTTGTTGAAGACGGTGTCGTTCACTACTGCGTAGGCAACATGCCCGGCTCAGTTCCGAGAACATCCACGATCGCTCTCACAAACGCAACACTCCGCTACGGTCTCCAGATTGCGGCTTCAGGTCTTGAAGAAGCAGTCAAGGCTAACAACGCTATCGCTTTAGGCGTTAACTGCTACGACGGAAAGATCGTAAATAAGAACGTTGCGGCAGCGCTTGATTACGAGTATGTCGATCTGAACGGACTTATCTGATATTAATAAATTCAGCATTTAATAATTTAGTGCCCCCGGAGTTCGATCGACTTCGGGGGTGTTTTTACGGTGAGGCGCGATGCTTGGGCAGCTTGTTGTGCAGAATCTGCACTGTTTTTGCAATTTTCGTAACCATTTCGTAACCACGCCGTGCATCATTGATGTACAGGGACAAGAATGATTTCCACAAGGAAAACGGGCGTAAGCGGTAAGCGTTATCTTATCTCGTAGCCGTTCGCACCTAACACGCTGAGCGCTCTGTCAAAGTTCTCTTCTTTAACGAACACATAGTCGGTGTTGTATGTGGACACCGCGAAAATTCCGATCTTATTCTCTGCGAGGATCGTCGATATCTTCGAGAGTATGCCGATAAGCGAGAAGTCGAGCGTTCCGACTATCCTGAATCCCCTCCAGCCGTCGTCCCTTTCGAGGGTATCGGAGGGAACGTCTGTCGTCTTGCAAAGGAGCGAGATCTCCTCATCGGTTATGCCGGTGAAATAGAATTCCTTGTCTGTTTCAAGCTGTGTAACATTGTTAAGTTTGCATACCGTGAACGGGAAGGGGAGAGATTGCAGTGTCATGTGACGCTCCTGAAGTGAATTTTTCGTGATTTCCATATTATACGACATAACAGGGCTTTCACTCAAACTTCGCTCAAAAGTAACACCGGGGTCGGGTATAATAATCACTGAGCGAACAAGAAACCGACAGGAGAGATTATGAACAAAAAACTTATTGCTACACTTTTGGCAGCAGGGATCGTCCTGTCTGTTGCTTCCTGCAGCAAAGAGGAGGAGCAGACCACAGAAGCGCCCGCCGTGATCACTGAGACCGAAGTAAACGGACCGGAGAAAGAAACCTGGGAAGGCAAGTGGGAAGATCCGGAGACCGGAGAGCACATGGAGATCTACGAATTATCGGCGGCCGGGTTCAAGGTGCATTTCTACCACGAGATGGAAGGCAATATCGAACTGTACGAATACGACATGGAGTTTGATAATGCTGAGCAGACCATTGCCTCACAGACAGGCGATGCGGATTCCAACGGCGGCTGGGAATACACATTCATTCTCGGCAGCGGGCAGATGACCGTCAAGGACAAGCATTCTGACCACATCTATTACAGAGCAAACTAATCCCGTTAGATATAAGCAACCCCAAAAGAATAAGGCTGTCCCAGGCGAATGCATAAGGACAGCCTGTTTTTTGTGCGTGCGCGAAAATATATCTCACAACATCCGCGTCTTCTGTATAATACTGCCGCACGAAAACAAGTCTTGAAGCAACCGAGCCTTATTCGCCATACATCCGCACTCTAATAAAAAGCCCTCCGCTTTTGCAGAGGGCTTGATAGTGTGTTGATTAATTACCGCCGATCAGTTTAGTTAGCCATGTAGTTTTCAGCAGCCTTGCTGAACCAGTAAAGTGAAGCAACGGTATCCTTCAATTCCTGTGTTCGTGTTGCCGTCAAAGGTCTGGTGATAACGTTGTAGCAGTAATTCATCGGGCTGTATGTGAGGCTGAAATTAACACCATCACAAGTGAATGTGAGAGTGTAATCCTCATAGATGTCTTGAACCTTGATGCCGGTAACAGAGACCTTGGTGTAAGTGCCGTCGGACTTCAGGGGAGTCGTTATTACCTCGCCGTTGCACTTAACGACAGTGTCTGTAGGCAAGCCATTGAAATAGAAGTTCAGGACGAGCTCGGATTTAGTTGAAAGAGATGCGCTGTTCAAAGTGATGATCCTCGTACCCGTGTCAAACTGTGAAACACCGGAATAAACATAACCTGAGATAGCCGAATCAGGAACATTGATCAAACTGCGCTGCCAAGGCTCGAGGATCATATTGGCAAGACTATTCACGTTGTGCTTGAAGTAGAGCTGTGAGCAAGCTCCGTAGTTGACCATTGCGGTTACAAGATCAACAGTCTTCTGATCACCGTGATTCAGGAGATACTGGCAGTAATCTCTTACACAGAAAGAATAGGAAGGACCTGCCGGAACTCCGTCGAGTGCATAGAGCTGGGCAGTGATGATATCACTCATCTCCTTTGCGACCACGTCACAGCGGAAGATATAGTAACCGTCAGCATTAGCTGTAAGATCTTTTACCATGACCTTCGTTGTTCTGCCGTTAATGGTAAAGAGCATGTAAGCTTTGCTGTCAGCACCGGTAAGAGACTCGTTTACTGTCATATAGAAGTTAACGCCGATACTGCCGTCAAGGCTTAATGAATAACCATAGAGGTGGGTGTTGCCGCTGCCCATGAATATTTCGTTGGCGTCGCCCACGAAAACAACATTGGCATTGAAATCCGGCTGACCCTGGCAGTAAATGTAATATTCAAGATGTTCGCTGAGAACGTGACACTTTGTCTTGTTTTCTTCGATTGAAGTAATCTTAAAATCATTGAGTAGTGAGTCATTCCATTCAAGCACGACACAAGGCGCGAAGAGATAGACATCATTTACGCTTGTGCAGTTAAAGAATGCATCACCGTCGATATGGATAATGCTCTCAGGGAGTGTTACAGACTTAAGTGAATAGCAGTTCATGAATGCCTTTTCACCGATCTCCCTAACGCCGCAGGGAACCACAATGCTTTCCATGGCTGCGCACTCCAGGAATGCGTATGAAGAGATCCTTTCCACGCTGTTGGGGATATTTACTGATTTGAGGCTGTAGCAGCCGGAGAACAGCAGCGAGCTTATCTCGTTAATGCCGTTCGGGAGTTTTACTGTCTCAAGATTTTCGCATCCTGAGAATGCCTGTTCTCCAAGATAGGTTACACTGTCTGGAATGCTGATAGTTTTAAGATTTGTACATCCGCAGAAAGCTCCATTGCAAATAACATTCAACCCGTCAGGAAGATATATCGATTCAAGTGACCAGCAATTAGTGAATGCGAAGTCTCCTATACTGTATAAAGATGAGGGAAGGCTGACTGTACTAAGAGATGTGCAGCTGTTGAATGCGCTTGGTGAAATAAAGAGGACCTTATCAGGAATAATTATTTCCTCAAGGCTTGAGCAGTTACAGAATATTTCTTCACTAAGGCAATCGAGATTATCAGAAAGTCTTACGTCGGTCAGGCTTGTGCATCCTTCGAAAGCGGCATCCTCAATAACAGTAACATTGTCAGGAATATAGATCGATCCGAGTGAATCGCAGCCGCCGAAAGCATAGTAGCCTATGCTTGTTACCGTATCAGGAATATTGATCGTAGTAAGATTTTTACAGTCGGCAAATGCACTTTGAGTGATGGCTTTAATGCCGTCACAAAGAGTTATTTTGGTGAGCTTCTCACAATTAGAAAAAGCATAACCGCCAATATTTTCCATGCTGCCCGGGATGGTGATCTCTTCAAGCTCCGGATTGCTGTAAAAAGCGCTATTGCCGATAACCGACAAACCTTCTGCAAGAGTTACGGATGTGAGGTTATTGCTGGCAAAAGCGTAAGAGCCCATAGTAGTTACACTTGCAGGAATCTCGATAGATGTTAAGTGGGTATAGAAGAAAGCTGCTTCCCCGATAGTCTCGACGCTGTCAGGTATAGTGACAGATTCAAGACCGCTTCCGCAGAATACGGAATAGTCTATGAATTCGATATTGTCAGGGATCTCGATCGATTTAAGGCTTTTGCAATTATAGAAAAGTTCATGGTTCAGAGACGTCATCCCGGTCGAGATATTTACTGTCTCCAGATTTATACAATCGTTGAATGCCCCGTATCCTATATCGGTTACACTGTTTGGAACAATTACGGTTTTGAGATTCTCACATTCATAGAAAGCAACGTAACCAAGGGTCTCAAGGCCGTCAGGCAATTCTACCGTCTCAAGAGCATCGCAGTATGCAAAAGCAGAATGACCGATGCTCTTTACGCTTCCCGCAAATGTTATCTCTGATAATCCGCTGTCGTAAAAAGCGCAGTCGTCAATGCTGATCACACTTGCAGGAACAGTAACGGAAGAAAGGCTGTAGCAATTCCCAAATGAATAATTTCCGATTTTTTTGATGCCGGCAGGCATTGTGACTGAAGTAAGTGAAGTAAAGCCGTAGAAGGCATAATTGCCTACTGAAGTTACGCCATTCTCAATAACGATCGTTGTTACTTCATCCTTGATCGACTCCCAGTTTGTTCCGCCCTGATAGAAATCGAACATGTTGCCGGTTCCGCTTATAGTCAGAGTCTTGGTCTCATCATCGTATTCCCAGACTACCTGATCGCCGCAAAGGTCGCCAACAAAGGTAACGTTGGCATCACCATGGTACTCCACGAACTGGTCATAGTATTTCTGTTGGACGTGGAATTTTGTGCCGTGATCACGCATGAAACTTTCATTATCCCCTTCCCATTCCAGTGAGATGGGGTAAGCCTGACAGTATATATCGGTTAATTCAGAGCAATACCTAAAAGCTACAGAACTTATTTCTGTTACACTGGCTGGTATGGTTACAGTTTTTAGGTGACGGCAACTATGAAATGTACTGTCTTCTATTGTTTGCACACTATTCGGAATGCATATAGATTGGAGTTCAATACATGAATTGAAAGCTCGCTTTCCAATTTCAGTGATACTGTCTGGAAGAGAAACATTTCTCAATTCCCTAAAACCTTGAAAAGCCTCAGGACTTATAGATGTAACTCCATCTTCAATGATTATGCTTCTTATATTACTCTTATCGTTTTCCCAGGGTCTATTAATTTGCAGAGCATTAAAATCATACATATCACCGGTTCCGCTGATAGTCAGAACATTGTTTTGGATGCTATATGTAAGATTATCACCGGGTATCGCATTAATCCATGAAGCGGTGAAAACAGTATTATACGAGGTTAGCTTATTATACCTGCTATTTCCAATCCATTCTGAAAACCCATATCCTTCCGGAGCAGTGAAGCTGTCAGGGCAAAAATACCAGTCCAGACAGAATGCTAAGCTGCCGTCTTCTTCAATATAGAACTGGCATTCACCTGCATCATGAAAGTCTGCGGCTATTTCGCACTCATCGGACCTAAATACGATCGGAGTGCCTGTGCCGTCGCCGGGATCCAGCGTGACGGTGTAGACTGTATCAGGATCATAAGGATCGGCATTGACGGTGATACCGCTGACAGCCATAATTGTTGCCACAACGAACATAAGAGTGAGCAGTGTGCCCCAGATCTTCTTTTTCATGGAATAACCCTCTCAATTAAAAATTCCCAAACCAACCACACTAAGACAAATTCTTAGCCATAATGGTATTATAACTTCTTTTTGACAATTGCGCACATAGTCAAGCAATTTGTAATCAACTCGAAAACTATGCGCCGTGGGAGTTTTCTTTTGAACACATCGCGAAAATACAACGCAGCCGTGGAGGATTTTTTCGAGCCCATCGCGAAAATAAGACGGGCAGACCCTCATGCCTTAAGCACTCTTCAGCACTCCAATAAAAAAGCCCTCCGCAAAAGCAGAGGGCTTGGTAGTGTGTTGAAGGATTACATCCCCTCTTGATATAATTCATCTTCATCCTTGACGCTCGTGACGATGACATCCGTGGAAGAGAATTTGATGACGTCAAGCTCAACTGTTTTGTACTCTTCTTTCATGATCAATACCTCATATCTTAATCTGCCATGTAGTTTTCGGCTGCTCTGTAGAACCAGTAGAGTGATGCGACCTCATCCTTCAGTTCCTGTGTACGTGTAGCCGATACAGGTCTTGTGATTACGTTGTAGC
>JAFWQC010000020.1 GCA_017509245.1 Clostridiales bacterium
GAGGCGCACCTCGTTGCCGGGGAAGAGTCTGAAGTACTTGGGAGCAGGTTCTTCCATGAAGTCTTCTGATTCGATCCAGAGTTCTCTGGAGAAGGAGACCTTACGTGTGCCGGCATTCTCGTCCTTGGGGTTGTTCTCGACATCGAACTCTTCGGAAGCGCCTTCAGGATAATTGTCGATGATGAGCTTAATGGGCTTTAATACTGCCATTGCTCTCTGTGCGTGGTCGTTAAGGTCTTCACGGAGGCAGTATTCAAGGAATGCGAAATCAACAACGGAATTGACCTTTGCGACGCCGTTTCTCGCGCTGAAGTTATGGATTGAAGCAGGTGTATAACCTCTTCTGCGAAGTCCGCAAAGGGTAGGCATTCTGGGATCGTCCCATCCGTCAACGATGCCTGCCTCGATCATGGCACGGAGCTTTCTCTTTGAGAGAACCGTATGTGTGATGCCAAGACGTGCGAACTCGATCTGGCGGGGCTTGCACTCTACGGAAATGTTATTGACTACCCAGTCGTACAAAGGTCTGTGGGACTCGAATTCCAGGGAGCAGAGTGAGTGTGTGATTCCTTCGAGAGCGTCTTCGATCGGGTGAGCGAAGTCATACATCGGATAGATGCACCACTCTGTGCCTGTTCTGTGGTGGGGCAGGTGATTGATCCTGTAGATAACGGGGTCTCTCATGTTGAAGTTGCCGGATGCGAGGTCGATCTTGGCACGGAGTGTCATCTTGCCGTCCTCGAATTCGCCGGCTCTCATTCTCTTAAAGAGATCCAGGCTCTCCTCGATGGGCCTGTCCCTGTAAGGTGAGACTGCGGGAGTCTTTGTATCGCCTCTCATGTCTCTCATCTGGTCGGGCGTGAGCTCGCAAACATAAGCGAGACCCTTGTTGATGAGTTCTATTGCAAATTCATACATCTTCTCGAAATATTCGGAAGCATAGAAGAATCTGTCGTCCCAGTCGTGACCTAACCAGTGGATGTCTTCCTTGATCGCCTCAACGAATTCCTCATCCTCTTTGGTGGGGTTCGTGTCATCCATTCTGAGGTTGCAAAGACCGTTATATTCCTCAGCTGTGCCGAAGTCTATCTCCAATGCCTTTGCGTGACCGATGTGAAGGTAACCGTTCGGTTCAGGCGGGAATCTTGTATGGATCTTCTTACCGTATACTCTTCCGCCTTCTTTGAGCTCTTCGTCAATGATCTGCTCTATAAAGTTCTTACTTTCAGCCATATTCCACACTCTCCAAATTATAGTCTTGAATAAGCATATTTAATTCTTCTGAGCGATTCATCCTTGCCCAGAAGGAGCATGACCTCAGCGCATCCGCCGGGCGTTACGGCAACGCCGGCAGCAGCGATACGGACAGGCCACATAACAACTGAGTTCTTGACCTCAAGGCTCTCTGCCAGAGTCTTCATTGCCTCTGTGATTGCCTCTCTGTCCCAGTCAAGATTTTCGAGCACGGGGATAGCCTTCTCAAGCATCTGCTTGGAAGATTCCAGTGTTGATTTGCTCTTCTTGTGCTCGAAAAGTTCCAGCTCGAAATCGCCGTACTCCTTGATAAATGAGAGCTTTTCAACGATCTCGTTGAACTTCGCGATCCTGGGTTTTAAGAGCTCTGCGAGAAGTTCATAGCATGAAGGATCAACGCCTGCTTCGTCGTAGAAAGGCTTTGCGTGCTCTAAGAACTCCTCGTCGGACATAGCCTTGATGTGTTCCTGGTTGACCCATGAGAGCTTGTCGTAGTCGAAAACGGCAGGTGACTTGGAGATGCCGTTGATGTCGAATGCCTCAATGAGCTCAGGCAGGGAGAAGATCTCTCTTGTATCCTTGGGAGCCCAGCCGAGGAGGGCAATATAGTTGATGATCGCCTCAGGGAGGTATCCCTCGTTAACGAGATCCATGAAACCAGTGGAGCCGTGGCGCTTGGAAAGCTTGGAAATGACTTCGTTGCCTTCCTCGTCAACCGACTTGCCCATTATGAGCGGCAGGTGGATATATGTGGGGATCTCCCAGCCGAATGCCTCGTAGAGGAGGTTATATTTAGGTGTTGAAGACAGGTATTCGCTGCCTCTTACAACGTGAGTGATGCCCATTGTGTGGTCATCGATAACATTTGCGAAGTTGTAAGTGGGGAAGCCGTCTGTCTTGATCAGAACCTGATCGTCCAGATCCTCGTTGGGGAATGTGATATCGCCGTAAACGAGGTCATGGTAAGAAGTGGAACCCGTAAGGGGCATCTTCTGACGGATGACGTAAGGCATGCCTGCGTCTAGGTTCTTTTGGATCTCTTCGGGAGACAAGTCTCTGCAGTGACGGTCGTAACCCGTGCCTTCGGGAGCATTCTCCTTAAGAGCCTCAAGGCGCTCCTTGGTGCAGAAGCATCTGTAAGCCTTGCCTTGCTCAACGAGCTGCTCGGCATAAGGCTTATACATCGAAAGTCTCTCGCTCTGGACGTAAGGGCCGTATCCGCCGCCGATATCAGGTCCTTCGTCGTGCTCAAGGCCGGCGAGCTTCATTGTGTCATATATGACCTGAGTCGCTCCCTCAACATAACGTTCCCTGTCAGTATCCTCGATCCTCAGGACGAAAGTGCCGCCTTCGTGCTTAGCCGTAAGGTATTCATAAAGCGCGGTGCGGAGATTGCCGACATGCATAAAGCCCGTAGGGCTGGGCGCGAATCTCGTTCTTATTTTCATACATAACCTCTATTAATTATTTTGCTTGAGCGTATATTTTAGCACTTTTGTGTTAATATACAAATTGATTTCAGGACAGAAGGGAGCCCTAAAACCTTTGGACAGACTTGATTGTAACCGGAACTGCGATTGCTTTACGGGAAGCGGGATCGCTGACGAATTCGTTGCAGGATTCATTCTCGAGCAATACGGCAATAAGGATATGAGCGACCAGCAGATCAAAGCGGCCATTATATCCGACAGACAGGTAAGCGGATACTATTACAACGCTTTCGAAAAGCAGTTTGTCTTAAGAAATATCAAGACCTGCCTTATTACCGTGGATGAAGGTGAGCAACATAAGAACCTTTCCCAGGTAAATAACATCATAAAAGAACTTACGGAGTTCGGCCTTAACGGCAATGACTGGATAATCGGATTCGGAGGCGGAGCTGTCCTGGACCTGGCAGGCTTTGCCGCAAGCGTTTATACCGCAAGATCCAGGTTTATTACAGTTCCGACCACGCTCTCTGCCATGGCGGAGACCTGCTGTTCCGATCAGGCATACCTTAATTCCGGAAGCCGCAAGAATACTGCTTCCATACCGGTCACCCAGACTGCAGTCTTTAATGATCCGGTCTACCTTAAGACAGTTCCAAAGAAGTTTATCCCCAACGGCTATGCCCAGATAATCAGATATGCACTTCTGGCGGATTTCGGACTTCTGACGGAGTTAATAGATATTTCGGATTCAAGCCTGTCAGATATCAGGGTGTTCCTTAACCGTGTTTATTCCGCAAGGGCGGCGATAGACAGGAAGAATCCGGTGCTCCTTTCGCTCGGAAATGAGCTCTCGCATGCGATCGAGGGCTATTTCAGGTTCATGAACTATTCGGAGGGCGAAGCGCTGGCGCTGAGCCTTTTCGCGACCGTGCCTGAACAGGCAAGAAAAGCTCTTGCAGCAATATACCTGAAGCTCGATCTTCCCACGGAATTAAAGGGCGTGAGCTTTAATGCCATCATGAACTCGCTTAAGGATGCTTACATTAAAGGTGCAGCTGCAGACAGGCCGCTGGTCTGTTATGAAGAGACAAAAGGCAAGGGAAGCTGGGCGATAAAAGAGCTTACAAAGCAGGAAGCTCTGGAGGAACTTGAGGAAAGACTCAAGAAGATCACCGACAACTCATCTCCGATTGCCTCAAAAGATAATGAAGCTTAGAGTATAATTGGTTCGTTATGAATAAAGACATTACCAGAAGAATAGTGGCGTCGGCTTTAAGTTTGGTGGTTCTTGCAGAGCCGCTCTTTCTTGCCGGCTGCAAAAAGAAGAATACGGGGAATGCCCAGGCGGCAGACTATGGCTCATACGGAGCCGATATAGCCAGGGAGATCGCCAGTGAGTTTCCTATCAGAAGTGCATACACACCCGGCGAAGACAAGACGGGTGACTATATCGAGGAGAAGATCAGGGAGCTGGGCTATGTGCCTGAAGTTCAGAACTTCCAGGGCCCTGACGGAGCGTATTCGACCAATTACATTGTCAGGTTTGAGGGAACGGGATTCTATTGCCTCCAAAATGACGGTACATATGAATTAGAGCACAGGACAGCTATAATCGGCACTCATTACGATGCTGCTTTGCTGCCGGAATATATTGAGGAAGAAGACGAAGAGGAAGATGAGGACGAGGACGACGAGGAGGATGCAGAGCCTACAGAGATGCCTAAGTACATCTTCGACGGCATATCCGACAATGCTTCGGGTACTGCATGCATTCTCACCGCATTAAGGGCTTTCAAGGATTATCCGAATGTCTCTTTTGACGTCTGGTTCGTATTCTTCGGCGCAGGCACTGACAATTTCAGCGGTGCGGAAGCCTTCTACCAGTCCCTTTCCTATGAGGAAAAGAACAGCATCGACGTAATGTATGACGTGGACAGCCTTTATGCCGGTGACAAGGTATATGCCTCATCAGGATTTAAGTCCCTGATATCGAGCAGAAGATATGAGATGCGCCGTAAGCTCTACCAGGCATATGACGTCTGCTTCGGCAACCCGCTTTATACGAATTACGGATTTGATCTTGTTTATAACGAATCGGGCGTAAAGAAGGATGTAAATGATGACGGCATCACTGATATCTTCAATGAATTGCCGAAGACGATCTCCGACTACAAGGTTTTCGATGACCGCATGATACCTGTTGTATATTTCGAGAGTTACGATTATAACTACACGTCGATCGATCAGATGAAGGACACAAAGAACCTGAGCCTTCAGGATTACGGCGGAGTGATCAGAAGGACGCCGGCGGACTGTTCTTATTATCTTGATTCCGTTCTCCTTGAAAAAGATTACGACCGCAACGGTGACGGTGAGATCGACTGCAGCGGTGACAGACTCCAGATAAGGATCAACTGCGTAGCGTTCATCATCGTTGAATCTCTGCTCAAGGGATCCGACAAGGGAATGACACCTTCTGAATATGAAGCATTCAAGATCGAATCGACCAGACAGACATTCGGAACAGAATCCACTGCGGCTGCTTCCGGGACATGATCTCATTTAAAATTTCCGGCTTTGATTCTGACCCCTTATGATATAATAAATAAGATAAGCGTAAGAGGAGAAGGAGCCCATAGATGTCCAACACATCATTCATCAGCCAGATATTTGAATTCTTGGGCGAGCTTTTTAACAGCCTTGATAAAGGCACGCTCTTCTTCGGAAGTGTTTGGGACTTTATCAGATATGCAATCGATATCGCGCTCGTAACATTCCTTTTCTATACCATCCTGCTCTTCATCAGACAGACCAGAGCATGGCAGCTCATCAAGGGTATAGTGCTTATCCTCGCTTTCGTTGCTTTCTGCGGACTGATCGGTCTCGACATGGTCGGGTTCCTGTTCAACCGCCTGCTTTATATTATCGCGATCCTCTTTGTCGTACTGTTCCAGCCTGAGTTAAGAAGAGCTCTTGAGACAGTTGGTCTGCGCACCTCAAATGCTGCGAACCCGTTCAGGCACAGCGAGGCTGTGATGTCCAAAGAGGAACTGACTTCTTTCATCAAAGAGATAAGCGCCGCATGCAAGGAGATGTCCAGAACATATACCGGCGCCCTGATCCTCATCGAGAGGCATACAAGACTTGATGAACTCCTGTCACAGGAGAATGTCGTAACTTTCGATTCGGAAGTTACAAGCTCCGTGCTGCAGAGCATCTTCTATAAGGGTTCACCGATGCACGACGGCGGCCTCCTTATCAGAGACGGAAGGATCATCGCTGCCAGATGCCATGTACCGCTTTCTGTTACCATGCATTCGCTCGAGCGTGCCGGAACACGTCACAGAGCTGCTGTCGGCGCCAGCGAGATGGGTGATACCGTAGCGGTTGTCGTATCAGAGGAAAGAGGCAAGACCTCCATTGCAGTCAATGGAAGACTTTTCGAGATGAGGTCAACAAAAGAACTTGAAGCAAACCTCTCATATCTGTTGGGTCTGAAGGACTATGCAGGAGAGAATAAGAACTTTATCGGCAGATTCCTTGATAAATTCCACTCAAAGCCTGAGGCAGAGAAGGAAATACTGAGCAGGGAAGAGGTCGGCAAGACTTCGAAGAGCAAGGCCGAAGTGCCTGCTGAAGCTATCGTTGCGACCACACAGGTTGAAGTTGCAGGAGAGACTGCAGTTCCGATCTCCATCAGGACCAAGGTTGCTGATCAGACATCGAATTCAAAGAGGGTAGGCGTTGCCACAAGGATACTCTTCCTTATTGTTTCGATCATCCTTTCCCTGATCCTCTGGGTATACATTCAGATCATTACGAACCCTGTTGTTACAAAGAACCTCACCGTTCAGATAACCAGTGAGGAGAATGTATCTGAAAAGACGAAAGTATCTTATTCACTCAAGTCTGTTGATCTTGTGATCGTAGGACGTGCCAGCACGCTCGACAAACTGACAGCCGATGACATTGTCGTATCACTCGATTATTCAGGTATCGACGAAGGCCAGACCGGTGTTGTAACTGTTCCTATAATAATCTCGAGCAGGGATAACAACATGTATTTCCGTGTCGACCGTCAGTCAGCTGATACGATCCCGGTAACTGTATTCCCGAGTAACTGATGATTTTTATGCCTCCGGGCAGAAAGGATATATTTTATGTTAGAGACCAAAGATCTTATTGATTTAACTCATACCCTTGCAGCTCCCATTCTGGAAGACAAGAAATATCCCTGGGAAGCATTGCCGCTCATCAAGGAATTCATCCTTAAGTTAGGCCCCACGCTCGACCCTGAAGTATATGAAGACAAGGGCGACGGCATCTGGATCGCAAAGAGCGCCAAGGTATTTGATTCAGCTTATATCGCAGGTCCCTGCATCATCGGTCCTGAGACTGAGGTCCGCCAGTGCGCATTCATCAGAGGCAGTGCTCTTATCGGAAGCAAGTGCGTTATCGGTAACTCCACAGAACTTAAGAATGTCATCATCAGCGACAACGTTCAGGTTCCTCACTATAACTATGTAGGCGACTCCATTCTCGGTTATAAATCACATCTCGGTGCAGGTGCCATCACATCCAACGTTAAGTCTGACAAGACTCTTGTCTGCGTAAAGAACGGCGACGAGATAATCGAGACAGGCCTTAAGAAGTTTGCTGCAATCGTCGGCGACAATGTTGAAGTCGGCTGCCAGAGCGTTCTTAATCCGGGAACAGTTATCGGCAGAGGCTGCCGCGTATATCCTCTTTCAAGAGTAAGAGGCGTCATTCCCGAGAAGCACATCTTCAAGGATAAGGATGATATCGTTCCAATCGAGGAATGAGCGGTATTTATTGATGCAGGATACATTGCTGAAAAAGTGTTCAAACCAGTGCGGATTCTGCACTGGTTTTGCATTTTGGGGCAGAGCATAATTAGCCACGACTGCAGATTATGGACAAATAAAAGAACAAAATTGTATAATTCAATTGTTGGTTAGGGGATCTTTCACGGTTATTTCACAAAGGAGAGAGTATGAAAAAACGTGGGATAGTATTGGTATGCTTATGTTTAGCGGTCATCATAGGTTCTACAGGTTGCAATTTGATTAAAAAGACCGCAAAGGAGGATAAGCTCACTGATGAGGATATCGAAGAGATCGGTGAACTTATGGAAGATTATGTGGACGCCCTTAGGAACTGGGAGTATGAGCCGCTCTATGATCTGACTACATTGGATCTTGACGGCAAAGAAAGCTGGCTTTCGAATTCCATCCAGATGCAGAGGGATGCTGAACCGGGAAGTGAGAGAGCAGCCGAGTTTGAGTACTGCAAGTATATCGCTTCAACGATCGAGGCTGATTATGATCTCGATGACCTCGAGTTCGATAATGGCAAGGCATTTCTTGAGGTTGATTTCTCTACTGTCTATTGGGCAGAGGTTAGCTGGCAGGAATATAAAAATGCTAACGGAATGGTAAGCGACCTTAAGAGAACCGATAAGAAAGAGCACGTATCAGATGAGATCACATTCAAGAAGGTCGACGGCGAATGGAAGATCACAAGAACTGAAAGCCTTTTTGACCTTCTGCTGTTCTACTGCAACACACCGAGATTAAGCGGAGCTGATGTTGAGTATACGGATTATGTTGAGACAGAGCCGGAAGTTACTCAAACTTTCAATATTGTTCCCGTAACGGAAGAACAGTATATCAATGCGATGGATTATAACCATTATGAGCTGTATATTTCACAGGACAATATCGAAGCATTTGAAGAGCGTTATTTCGAGGAGTCTTGCGGAGATTTTGACTTCGACGGTAACGGTGCTACTGAGTCAATCTACTTCGGATATATGGAAGATTACGGTCCCTATTTCAGCATCACTGTTTATGATCCGGAGGCTGATGGCGTTTACTTCTGCTATAACACGCTGCCTGATGCATGCATTGATCCTGACGGAGACGGTTCTTTTGTTATGTATGTTACCGATAACGGTATTGTTGTTACATATTCCTACGAGGAGGATGGCTTCTATAAGTGTGAGACGATAGTCTACAACAAGATATTTTTCCCGGATTCCTATTACAGATACGAGAAAGATCTTTCAACAGGAAGCGAGAACTATTATACAAACTTCATACAAGGCCTTTCCGATGATGATGTGATCAGTGCTAGTGAATATGAGACAGTAATCGGAAATTGTGCAAACAGTGCAAACGTTATCGTTTACAACAAGGGTTTCGCGCCCGGATCCTGCATTGAAGCACCTCAGACATCAATAACATACGATGAGTGGAGAACCCGTGATGAAATGAGCGATTATTATGAATCGATCATTGACGGATGATCTGAAGGATTCGAAAACAGTATTCAAGAAAAGACTGCAAATTAACAGGGGTTGTGACTTAAGCACAACCCCTTAACTTTTAAACTTCAACTGTTATCAGACTACACTGTCCTTGAGCTTATCGAAAGCTGCTTTGGCAACCTGTCTTACATTAGGATCGGAGTCTGCAAATGCAAGCTTCTTAACGTATTCTTCACAATGTTTTGCGTGGATATCAGCTGCTGCAGTTGCTGCGGCTGCTCTGACCATAGGGGAAGAATCGCGTAAGAGCGGAATAAGAGCCATACCGGACTCATACGTGGGAATCAAGCCCATAGCCATTGCTACGGCCACACGGATATCATCTTCGGGACTATCAGCAAACTTCAACAAGGCGCCAAGCTTCTGCTTCGATCCGAGTTTCTGGATTTTATCTTTCAAAGCGTCGTTACGTGCCATATACCTATAGGCTCCTGATTATCTTGATTG
The DNA here is from genome assembly GCA_017509245.1 of Clostridiales bacterium. Taxonomy (GTDB): domain Bacteria; phylum Bacillota; class Clostridia; order Saccharofermentanales; family Saccharofermentanaceae; genus Saccharofermentans. The sequence goes on from JAFWQC010000020.1 coordinate 9,481, forward strand.
CTCAATATCATTATAGAGTATATTTGTGAAAAAAACATTACTATCACCAAAAATAACTAGAATATTCTGAGATTTTGGTATACTTTGCTCTATAATACTTTTGATTATACAATCAAATACGAAAAAAATGAAACGATTTTTTACTATTTTTGATTGTTTTGAGAGGATAATTTTGATGAACAACATATACCGTTCTTTATCAGTCATTACGTTGGCAGGCGCCATTTTGCTCTGCTCCTGTTCAACCAATCTCGGACCGGAAACATTGCCGTCCACCACACCCACAACAGTAGAAACCGAACCTGAACCGACTGAGACAGTCGAGACCACATTCCCGGAAGCCACTGAACCGTCAAGTAAGCCCGTTGTAACCGAGAAGATCGTCGAAAAGCATGGAAAGCTCTCGATCGACGGCAAGAATCTCGTTGACAGCGAAGGCGAGACTGTAATCCTTAAGGGCATCAGTACCTACGGAATACAGGACTGCGGCGATTTCTTTACTGCGGAAGTCGTGAAGACCCTTGCTGAGGACTGGGGCTGCGATATCTTAAGGATCTCACTTACCGGAGACAAGGACAGCGGATATCTGAAAGATGCCGACAAGAATTTTGATACTATCTGCAAACTCTGTGACATGTGTACAGAACAGGGCATCTATGTTCTGATCGACTGGGATGTGTTATATGCGGATGAGGCAGATGAGAATAAGGACGCTGCAGTTGATTTCTTTAAGAGGATCTCAGCGATCTATTCTGATTCGCCCAATATTCTGTATGAGGTCTCCAACGCTCAGATTCCCGTTACTGCAGCTGCGGAAACTGATGAAGAGCCGGAAGAAGTTGATGACTGGGGCGATAACATAAAGCCCTTTGCCGAAGAGGTCATCGAGGCATTAAGAGAGAACAGCCCTGATTCCATTATTATCGTGGATGTATCAGACAACGGCATTGGCATTGATGCAGCCGTTGATTCGGATCTCGATTACGATAATATCGCATACGGATGCAAGTTCTATTCAGGTTCGCAGGGACAGGAGTTCAGGGATAAGATCAAGGATGCCGCAGATGATGATTACTGCGTATTCATAACCGGGTGGGGACTTTGCAACGACAGGGGCCTTGGCGGTGTTTATTATACCGAGAGCGGAAAATGGGCTGAATTCTTTGATGAGTATGAGATCTCCTGGTGCAACTATGCTATAGGAAGCAGCGTGAAGGATGATGCAAATGCACTTAAGCTTGATTCGGAAAGATATACTGACGAGCAGAAGTATTCAGGACACTGGCCTGACGGACTGCTTTCCAAGTCAGGTGCATATGCAAAAGAGCAGCTGTTAAAGGTTCCTGCTGAGCCTCTGACAGAAGATACAGAGGAATAACATAACTGATCCTATGTCCAGACCAGGCTACAGTGTTGCCACCAACCGCAGAAGATGCGAGATGCTTGCATTGGAGACTGAGCGCTTAAGGCTCGCCGTTCTAAGGAAGAGCGAGGCGCCCAGGGCGGCTGAGTACTTTTCGTACAACAGGGCTTTCCACAAGAAGTATTCGCAGACTCACACCAATGACTATTTCACTGTTCCGGTACAGAAGAAGTATCTAGCCTTTGACTGCGAGTCCTTTCTGGACGGGAGTCTCGTTCCGCTTTGGATCACTCTTAAAGACAGCGGAAAGATAATCGGAAGAGTCTCCTTTTTCAATTTTGCTTACGGAGGCATGATGTGCTGCAGCGTCGGCTATCATCTGGACAAGGACCACACCGGTAAGGGATACATGACAGAGGCGCTGAATGCCGCCATATCTTTTGTTTTCGATGAGTATAAGATGCACCGCATAGAAGCGTTCATCCTGCCGGACAATGAGAGATCTTTGAATCTCGTTAAAAGAGCCGGATTCCATTATGAAGGCGTAAGAAGATCCTACATGCACATTAACGGCGAATACAGGGACCATGAAGCTTTTTATCTGCTCGAAAATGATGTCCGGAAGCCATTTTCGAGCCGGGAATAGCAAGGTTAACGTAAATTTGCCTTAACTTGTAACAAAAAATCAATATATTTATGCGTAAAGTATGTAATAATATGGTATATGTTCATGCGGAGGTGACTATTGTGAACAGAAAAAGATTTACAACCGCACTCATTGCAGCGATGCTGATCGGCGCAATGTGCCTTGGAGCAGTTGCTTGTAAGAAGAAGCCGGCTCCGACTGAATCAACTCCGGAAACATCTGAACTTACTACTACAACCACGACAACAGTACCTACAACGACATTAACTGAATATACAGGTCCGTTGACCAATGATATCGTCATTGACTGGACTGAGACGCAGCTTGAGGCACCCGTAACATATTATTGCAAGGTTACCAAGGGCGAGTTCCTTAATGTCAGACAGGGTCCCGGCACAACATATACGAAGGTCGGTACTCTGACCAGAGGTCAGTCTGTTTCTATTGTAGCCAGATGCAACGGCGGCTGGCTCAAGACAAAGGACGGATTCTACGTATCTGAGAATTACCTCCAGACTACGATGCCAAATTAAGAAATTCTTAGTTGATTATTTTCAAACCTTAGTGTAATATACATAGGCACTTAACAAAGTGCCGATATGCGAGTGTAGTTCAATGGTAGAACTTCAGCCTTCCAAGCTGACCACGTGGGTTCGATTCCCATCACTCGCTCCAGGGTCATTAGCTCAGCTGGATAGAGCAACAGCCTTCTAAGCTGTGGGCCGGAGGTTCGAGTCC
>JAFWQC010000021.1 GCA_017509245.1 Clostridiales bacterium
AAACGCTTCTCAAGAAGGACATGTGCACACATCTTCCGCTTTCTTGCCGGAACGATCGGTGCAATGATCGTAGTAGGACTGGATGTGTTGAACTTATCGTGCTGAAGCACTAATGCAGGACGGAGTCCGCTCTTATCGGAATCGGGTTTTGTTCCAAAATCGTAGAATACGATGTCACCACGCTTAACTGAGTTAGTAATCATGCTGCCACCCCCAACTCTACGAAGATGTCATGAACCTTTGGCTTGGCTCTGACAATACTTGCGCGAACTGACCAATGGGAAACGCCTTCTTGCTGAGCAATTTCTCTTGCCGTGTACCCAATTACATAGCGCTTGTAGATCCTTGAGCCCTCGTTGTCAGGGAGTGCACGAAGCTTCTTGAAAATGCACGCTAATGTGAATTTCGACTCACAGATGCGAGCAGGATTCGCCATTTCATCTACCAACAGCAATGCTGATGATTCAAACGCGAATGCATCATGATAATCTCCTTCTCTGGTGTGTTCGCGATGCTCATTCTTGTCATAGTCATGGAAAGCAGAGTACATCTTGCCTGTAAGATAAATACATGGCCTGAATGATTTGGTTTCTTCACCGAAATTGGCCAAGAATTCTTTCTCTGAAAGATCGGTAACAATTGCATAAGAAATGTCACCGGTATATCCGTGATATTCAGTTGCAAGATTGATGATTACGTACTCGTCCTTGTATTCTTTTTCTTTCTTTTCTGTATTTATTTCTGCCATAATTCTTCTCCAAAAAATTTAGTTTTGTGTTGAACGAAATTTCCGAAGAACTATGGGTAGCGATCAAAATAAGGAGCCCACTTGTTATGCATAAAAAAGCCTCTTTCCCGGACTCAAGGGAAAGAGGCAAGACATACAAGTTAGATAAAAAAAGGCGGCGTGCGATTAGATATCAGGAGATCCGATTATGGATCAACCATTTTTATCTAACTCGCACGTCGCCGGCGTCACACCCGCGCTACCAGGTGGCCCTTTTATCCGTAAGTTATGTCTATTCATTATGTTCGGCTTCTACTCCCCTGCGGCGGGGAGTACAGGGTAGGGATCTTAGAGGCGGCGCCTCTTCGAAACTATCCTGAAGTATTTGATGTTTATAGTGCGATACTCATGACACTTGTTGCAGTACATGGTTGTGTGCCCTTGAAGATCATCAAAAGCAATCAGCATACTGTTCCTGCATTCGGGACATCTTACTGTTCTTGAATTAAGCCCTTCCGGTTCAGTCAGACAGTCTCTGACTTTATGGTACTGGCTCGATGCATTTCCTTCTATGAAGCGGTATTCGTGACACTTGTTGCAGTACAGTTTTGCATGACCATTAAGATCTTCAAAAGCTTGCATTATCCTATTTCCGCACTCAGGGCATCTGATTATTCTTGAACTGAGTCCCCTCGTTTCCGCTAGGGAATCTCGCGCTTTGCGCATCCGGTAGTTATAAGTCTTATCTTTATTCATTAGGATCTTCTCCGATTACATACTCCTCAACATAAGTTTCCAATATCCCATCAATGAGGTATCCCATATCCTTAAGTCTGATGAACATAGTCTCATATGCGACTCCGAATACTTCAGCCATATATTTGATCTTCTTGACGTCTTCGCCGGCAAGGATGTCACCCTGATACTTTACGATCTTCTCACCGTCGTAAAGCTTAAGCATAAGCATAGCTACCATTGCTTCGGGCATAAGAATACTTGCTGCAAACTTATTGGCTTCAAGCTCATGGTAGGAGTATCTCTTCTTCATAGCGGGAGCCGTAGTAAGAACTACTCCGCCAACATGATTAAACTCTGCCTGGACTTTTCCTGTCATACGATTCTTGATGATGTGTCCGGCCTCATGCGCTATGCAGAACCT
>JAFWQC010000022.1 GCA_017509245.1 Clostridiales bacterium
AAGCACGGTTTCGATCCCGTCCGTCATTTCACCGATGATGGAATCAGCGGGACTACCTTTGACCGTAAAGGCTTTAAGGCGATGATCGAAGAGGTTCTTGAGGGGAACATATCCACGATCATCGTTAAGGACATGAGTCGTTTCGGTCGTGACTATCTGAAAGTCGGTTACTACACCGAGATCATGTTCGTCGAAAAAGGTGTCCGCTTCATCGCTGTTAATAATAACATAGACAGCGCAAATCAGACAGACTCAGATTTTACACCGTTCTTGAATATCATGAACGAATGGTATGCCAGGGACTCAAGCAGAAAGATCAATGCGGTATTTACCGACCGTATGGAGCGTGGACTACGTTGTAGTGGTGCCATTCCCTATGGATATTACCGCAAGCCGGATGATAAGCAGACACTGTACGTTGATGAAGAGGCAGCCAAGGTTGTCAGACGCATCTTTGACATGGTTGTGCAGGGTTATACCTACAATGAGATCATAAGGATCTTTCACGAAGAGAAGATACTTATTCCGGCAGAATATGAGAGAATACACTCACCATCCGATTGCAGACATAATCCCGTGCCGGATCCTTATATGTGGAATTCCACTACTTTGGGATATATCATTCATCGGCAGGAATACTTGGGGCATACGGTGCTTAAGAAATCAAAGGGAGTATCGTATAAATCCAAGAAGAGAGTGAACGTGGCTGCTGAGGATCAGATGGTTTTTAAGAATACACATGAACCAATAGTTGACGAGGAAACGTGGAAGCTTGCCAATAAGATAAAGGCACGCAAGAAGAAAACACCATATACCGAGGATCCGTTTAATCTTACCGGTGTGTTGTATTGTGCGGATTGCGGTTCAAGGTTGATCCGTCATGATGCAAAACCGACCACACGGGAAAAGATGGATTCAGACCGCGCATACAGTTGCGGTATGTACCGGAAAGGCGTGAATAAGGTATGTACCATGCACTACGTTAAGCGAAACGATATGCTTGAACTGATCCGCAAGGCAATACAGAGAGCAAGCAAGTATTCGATAACTAACGAGCAGGAGTTCCGAGAAAAGATCATGGCGGAGTTATCGGTGAAACAGGAGATAGACGATTCGGAAAACGAAGAAAAGCGTGTGTCTGCCGAGAGCAGGATGCAGGAACTTGATATTCTGATCGGCAAGCTGTATGAAACATTTGCTTTAGAGAAGATAGCACCGAAGCAGTATGAACGCCTTATGAGCCAATATAATGCTGAATATGAGGAACTTGAAGCGCTGTTGGCTGAGTTATCGCCCAGAGCGGAAGACCGTGATCCTAAGGCTGATATGGATTCTTTCATATCGTTGGCAAAGAGATATGCGGACTTTGAGGAACTGACACCGCAGATGATCAGCGAGTTTATCGACAAGATCATAGTACACGAATCCAATGGGATCCGAGGTTTTGGCAGGAAGCAGAAGATAGAGATCTATTTCAACTTCATTGGTCAGTTTATCCCACCGATCCCCGAAGAAGAGATACGGGAGGAAGCCGAGAGGCAGGCTGCCATCCAAGCCGAAAAGAACCGGATCCGTGCTGAAAAGAGAAAGGCTACCCTTGTCAGATATAATGCCAAAAAAGAAAAGAGGCTTGAAGAACTCAGGCTTGCCGCTGAATCCGGAGACCCCGAGGCGAAAGCGCAGTATGAGGAGCATTGCAGGAAAGAAGAGGAAAAGCGGGAGCGAAGTAAGGCATACTTCAAAGAGCGTTATCGCGGGGAACAGGAGAAATATGCGAATACCAAGGCACTTGCAGAGCAGGGAGATCCGCAGGCTATTGAGCTGTTAGCAGAGTATGACCGCAGGATAGCGTACCGGAAGAAGCGTGTTAGTGAGCAGGGAAAGGCAAAGCGCAGAGCTGAGAAAGAGGCACGTGAAAATATGACGTTAATTACCGCTAATGCATAACCTTACAATAGGGCAGGCAGGGAAATATCCAAAGAGCATATTATAACTTTCAATCAATCGATAATTACCGTATGAACTGAAAGGAAAAAGGCGTCCAAAGAGATCAGTAGAGATACAGATCCCCGAGGGTGCCTTTGTGGATATGTACACGGAACTTCAGAGGGATGACGAGCCACACGATCAGCTGGCATCTCAGGATGATATGGATCGATTCTAAAAAATTTATTTCCTGGTTAAGATTTTGTTATTGGATGTCGATATAGAGATTGGAGGAGTGTATTCTCCATCTTTTGCTGTACGGAAAACAGCAAATGTGTTTACAAGGAGGTAAATGCTTATGTCAATATCAATAGGATCTGGATTTGGAATAAATTCTAATGGCGGAAACACTGGTATAAATAAGAAAAGTGCGCAGTACAAAGCTGTGGAAAGAGATTCTATGGCGAGCATTCTTCAGAGTGAAGCGATGATGTCCGATGAGGAACGGCTTATCTATGAAACATTTGGAGGTCGTGATCGCATTATCCAGAACAAAATGAAGATGTACGATTCCAGCGGAAGAATGATTAATGGATTTGGTGTTGCCGGAATGGATGCAACGGGCATTCCGATTTCTCAAAGACATAAAATTATCAATATTTCTGACGACGCCAGACAGAATATGTTTAATGAAACTCTGCGGCATTTCAAACAAGAGAACGGTGTAGCTAACGGTGATACAACAAGACGCTCAGAGGTATTTAAGAAATATCAGTTAAGTGTTCCGACTGAAGATAGGTTAAAAGGAACATGGACGCTTGAACAATATGAAAAAGCATATAGGCAGGCGTTCTATGATGCGTGTAAGAAGACTGATCCAAAATGGGAATTAGGTAAAGATATTCCGGCAGGTGCATTAGATGGGATTACGAGAGAATCCATAGATAATTCACTTGTGAAGGGAAGCGGTGAGTATGGAGA
>JAFWQC010000023.1 GCA_017509245.1 Clostridiales bacterium
CCGGACCGAATGAGGACAGACCGGCACTGGCTGCAGCGGCTGATGCTGCAAAGTCATCTTATGATAATGCGTACGACTTTTATACAGATGCCCAGAGAGCATACGATACAGCAGCATCTATGGTTAAAGAAGCACAGGATAAAGTTGATGCCTGTCAGAAACAGCTCGATGACATAGATTCAAAGATCAAGGAAGCAAAAATCGAACTTGCAAATGCACAGGATCTGTCAGCTGCATGGAGAGACAGACTTACCGATGCACAAACCGAGCGCGACGGAGCAGAAAAGGAGTATGAAGATGCCAAGCAGGCAGAGGCACAGCGGCAGTCGGATAAAGAACGTGCCGATGCTGAATATCAGGAGGCTTTAAAGGCATATAACACAGAAGCAGATAAGATTTCAAGTATTCAGGACAGTGTAAACCAGTTAAAGACACAGATAGCAAATGAAGAGACAGATCTTGAAAAGCTGAAGCCCGACCTGATCCTTAAGTTCGACACTGCCAGGGATGCGGTTCTTGAGCAGCTGGATCAGGATATAGATAAATGCGAACAGATGTTAGAAGACTCTGTTCTTCATTCCACGGAAAATGGCTTTGTTTCCGAGATTAATATTGCAAAAGGAGATACAGTTCAGCAGGGCAGCATTGTATTGAGTGTTGCATCTGATGCGAATGCAGAGAAATTAGTCATATGTTATGTTCCTGTGGCAGAAGCGAGTAAGCTTACGGCAGGAATGAGAGTTGAAGTATGTCCTTCTGCATTAGACAAGCAGACGTATGGTTATATGGAGGGCACGGTACGTGATATCGCTCAAACCGCAACTTCACAGGAGGAGTTAAGGAATAAGCTTGGTGATGACGAACTCGTTAAGAAAGTAACTAATAAGGGTTCAGTGGTTGCTGTCACAGTGGTATTACGCACAAATCCGGATACAGTGAGCGGATTCTGGTGGTCCGATAAAAAGGGTGCAGAAACAGCTTTGGACAACGGAACCGTTATAACGGCAGAGTTTGAGACGAAGAAGTAAGCCTGCGGCAGTTATGCTTTTCCCATCCCCGAAAGAGGATAAAGCAATAAAGATTAAGGAATAACCTCATTGTATTATTCTTGGGAATTGTTGCTATAATAGTTCTGTTTATAATCTATAACAGCGGAAACGTTGTTTTCATAAAGGGGATAATGTGAAAAAAGCGGTTTGCATATTTATGGCTGCGGCTATGCTTATTGGCATGGCATCCTGCGGCAGGAATGGTGATGATCTTTCGAAGGCCAAAAAAGTTCCTGAAGGCGGAACGTGGTGGAATGATACAGTTACTGAGATTTCCGGCGGCGATATATGGAATGAATTCGATAACAGGGCATATCATGTCTTTAACAGGTATCTTTATGCCGATGACGAATCGGTCATCCTGTCCTTCAGTGCTTTTATCAATAATGAGGATGACGGATTTAACGAATCGGAATGTTTGCTCAGGAATTACTCATATGACGGGAAATTACTCGGCCAGGTAAATGTCGGAGATTCCTTCGCGGAAGGAACCAATTACAGTTACTCCGGGGATGTATATAAGAAAAACGGCGGTTACTATACTTTCGCTGATGTCTATGATGAGGATAAAGGAACTTATGTCTGCTATTGTTACGGGATTGATTTTGATGGCGGGATTCTGAAAGATCCTTTCATAATAGATATTCCGTCAGAAGACAAAAGACCGTCATCGCTGAAATATATTACGGATGTTGGCGATAAACTCGTTGCAGTAGTGAGCTATCAGAACAGTGACTTCACTTTTACCTCTGAGATCTTAGTGATCGACGGTGATAAGTCAAAGACTTTCGAGCCCGATTTCGGTTATTATTCCAAGGTCGAGTATATTGATAATCTGATGAGATATGGCGATTCCGTGTGCTTCGTTGCAGACATCACCGATAACGGGATGGAGAAGGAGATGTTCTGCACATTGGATCCTGATACGCTTGATTTTGATTCGGTCGAACTGGATTATTATTCAGCGCTGGATTATAAGTATGTACCCGGCTGCGGCATTTTCGATATAGGAGATAACCGTTCGGTAAAGAAGATAGATCCATTTACCGGGGATGAGGAAGTTATACTGGACTTGTCTGATACTTTTGTAAACGGGCTGTTCACGGCAGATCCTGAACTGGTACTGGTGACGGATGACAAGGTAGTGATACATGAAAAGGAAGAATGGAAAGGATCCTCTCTGGATACTTCAAAACTGATCCTGCTCGAGAAGACCGATGCCGATCCGAATGCCGGCAAAGCCCTGCTGTCACTTGCCCCGCTTCTGGAAATGACTTCACAGGAATACTATGCCGTAAATGATTTCAACAGGAATTCCGACAAATACTTTATAGAAGTCGATTATAAGTATTACGATGCCCTGATGAAATATGAAGACATGGAAGATGATTCTGCTTATCCTGATTACGGCATTATCAATGCCTGCGCAGCTGATGCCGTTGATATTCTCATGTCCGACATAAGGGAAGGAACAGGCCCTGATCTGGTCATATATGACAACAGCAGCGCGCAGCTTAACAATGAGGATTATCTGACAGATCTGACCAAGAGGATCAGCGCGGAGAAGGATCTTAACGGCGGGGATTACATGGCTCACATACTTGAGCCCAACGGCTGGGACGGCAATCATTACCGCCTGGATTACGGTTTTTGTTTCGACGGGATGGTCATAAAGGATTCATTGACAGAAAGCGGCGCTAAGGGCCTGACATTTGAGCAATATGAGAAGGTGATAAGTGAGAACAATGGCGGTGTGATCAATTTTGCTTTTGATGATATTTCCATGATGGAGGCTTTGATCAGTTCTTCAGATTATTTTGCTTATGACAAGTCCGGAAAATTCACAATAAATGACGGATTCAAAGAACTGGCTGATTACATTACGTCAGTACCTGATGGTTCTTACGATGTTGACTGCCGCGAGAATGACCCGCTCCACGAGACCCCCTGCGGATATTTCAATGCTTATGACGATTATTGTTTTACGGGCGGCTATGCTGAATTCTCGGTAATCGGCAAGCCCTCTCCTGACGGACATCCCGAGGCTGTGTCTGGCAGAGGAACAGGCATTACAAGCTGCTGCGTGCTTAAGGATGCGGCATGGAGCTTTGTAATGAAGATGATGTCACCTGATGTCCAGCTTATGTCAGGTTATTACGATCATGACCCTGTCCTGATAAGTGCCCTGAGGACCAAATATGAAGAGCAGATAGAACAATATAATGCGCTTTGTGGCGTCTATCCTAAAAGCTACAGATCTGTTCCTGTGCCCGGATACCTTTTAGACAGATACATGGATCAGATATCTGATGCGGTAAGGATCCCCGATGTAGATTCGTCGGTCCTCGTCATATTCTATGAAGAGATGCCTGCATATTTCGAAGGTCAGAAATCATATGAAGATGTTGCTTCAATTATCGAGAACAGGGTGAATCTGATGCTGTCAGAACGTGGCTGACGGTATTTCAAACTAATATATTGCCCGTATTTTTAACCTGAACCACCGGTTTGTGTAAAGCAAAGTTGGTGGTTTAGTTTATTCCCGCGCCATACAATAATGTTAAAATATATGGCAAAGGTGGTAGATTTATGAGAAAGTCATACATTGACAACTTAAGATGGGTCACGGTCGTTCTGGTCGTTATATACCATGTCATCTACATGTATAACGGTCAGGGAATAGTTGGCGTGCCCGGAAAGATCACGGACCTCGATGTCCAGTATTACGATGTCTTCCAGTACATCGTTTATCCGTGGTTTATGCTCCTGCTCTTCATCGTATCCGGCATCAGCTCCCGCTATTATCTCGAAAAGCATACCGGAGGGGAATTCATCAGGAGCAGAACGACCAAGCTTCTGGTACCTGTCACAGTCGGACTTTTTGCTTTCCAGTTCATTCAGGGCTACATCAACATATCGTTCTCGGGCGTTACAGACAGCCCTGACATGCCGGTCATCGGAAAGGTTATTTCATGCATTTTGAGCGGCATAGGAGTCCTCTGGTATATCCAGATGCTCTGGTTATTCTCTCTTGTTATCGTACTCATAAAGAAGATAGACAAAGACCGTTTCTGGAATCTTTGCAGGAAGACTCCTTTCTGGGTGCTGATCCTCATCGCTGCACTTGTTTACGGTGCGGGACAGATCCTCAATACTCCCGTCATCGTCTGCTACAGATTCGGCCTCTATTTCCTGGGATTTTTGCTCGGCTACTTTGTCTTCTCCCATGATGAAGTCATTGAAGTGACAAAGAAATACTTCTGGTTGTTTGCACTGGCCGCAGCAGGTCTTTGCACTGCATTCTGCATCGTTTACTTCGGTCAGAACTATGCTGACAACCCTGTATACAGATCGCCGCTGTTCCTTCTGTACGGCTGGTTCGGATGCCTTGCAATGATCGGAGGGTTTGCGAAGTTCTTTGACTTTACCGACAGTTTTACGAAGTGGATGAGCTCTCACAGCTGGGGCCTTTATGTATTCCACTATCTGGGCATTTCAGCTGTTGCGCTCTATATCGCAAAGCCCGGACTTGCACCCGCATGGGCATGCTATCTCTTAAGCCTCATTGCAGGCTTCGGACTTGCATATCTGCTCTATGAGATCATATCGAGGATCCCCGTATACAGATGGGCTGTTCTCGGCATCTCGAAAAAGAAGAAAAAAGATAAAAAGGAGACCTGATCATGTTCAAAGACAATCTTTTGGAACTCAGAAAATTGAACGATAAGTCGCAGGAGGAACTTGCCGACCTTATCGGGGTATCAAGGCAGACCCTGTCCAAATATGAGACGGGCGAATCGCTGCCTGACATTGAGAAGTGCAAACTTATAGCTGATATTTTCGGGGTTTCGATAGATGACCTTTTGAACTACGACCCAAAAGACAGTGAGAATCTCGGATATGCCGTACCACCCAAAGGCAAGCATATTTTCGGGCTCGTGAAGATGGGAGACAAGGGCCAGATCGTAATTCCTGCCAAGGCCCGTAAAATTTTTAATATCAATCCGGGTGATAGTCTGTTAGTATTAGGTGACGAAGGACAGGGTATCGCGATCATCAAAGAAAAGGGTCTTTTGGATCTTCTGCGCAATGCCCGTTCAATGTAACAGGCGGAGACATTTATGCATAAGAAAGCAGTTTGGTTATTAACATCGGTCTTGGTCCTCGGAAGTCTTGCATCGTGCAGGAACACCTCCGGCACTGACAAGAGCAGCGAATCATTTGCATCCGGATTTGATCTCTCAGGCGGTGTCGGCATATTGTCCACAAGTGAGCAGACAGGCTCACAGGAGACACAGGCGGCTTCTGAAGGATACAGGACCCGCATCACATATCACAACGGCAATCTCAAGATCATAGAAGAATACGATGAATTCGGGAACCTGACCTCAGAGCAGAACCTGGGCAATTCCGGCTATACCTGCAAGTATGAATACGATGCTTACGGCAATCTTACAAAAGAGATAAAGATCGGAACTGACGGTGCAAGCCAGGGCGGATATGAATACGAATATGACGGCGCGGGCAATCAGACCAGGAAGATCTATATCGATTCCGCAGGCAATCCGGGCATCGCACATGAATACACATACGATCCTAACGGCAACCTTCTGAAAGATACGGAGGTAGGTCAGGACGGGACTGTAGGACAATGGATCGTTTATGCATACGATGCTTCGGGCAATCCCGTTATCCAGACACAGATGGAAACGAACGGCGATTCTTATGTGGTAAATAACGAGTACGAGTACGATGCTTCCGGCAACATCATCAAGGTAACCAACACCAGAGGCGGAGAGGCCAACGGCTGGACCGAATATGAATATGACGCAGCAGGCAACACGACATCCGAGAAGGTCTATAAGCCCGACGGAACCCTTAAGAGCTGGTGTGAATACACATTCGATTCTGAAGGCAATGTGCTTACCAGGACAACGCATAAAGAAGACGGCAGCATCTTCCAGAAGATAGTATATGAGTACTCCTCCGGACTCCTCTCGGTAGAGACAAAGTACGATGAGGAAGGCGAGATAATGGAGATGAACCAGTACGTATACGAGTAATACCGTATAAGTTCCTCAGAGGTTAAACTGATCAATGACGGATTCCAAGGTGACTAAATTGTCACTTTGGAATTCATTTTTTATGTCCCGGCATTTGTTACTATGGGCTTATCACAAATAAGGAGAACAGAAATGGAATTATTAAGATGTGAGAATATAAGCAAGGTTTACGGCGAAGGGGATAGCAGGACCGTTGCTTTGCAGGATGTTTCTTTCTCAGTCGAGAAAGGCGAATTCGTATCTATCGTAGGTGCATCGGGATCAGGCAAATCCACACTGCTGCACATTATCGGCGGAGTTGATAAGCCGACATCGGGAAAAGTATTTATCAACGGAACGGATATACACAGCCAGTCAGAAGACAAGCTTGCGATATTCAGAAGAAGGCATATCGGTCTGGTCTACCAGTTCTATAACCTTCTACCCGAGCTCAACGTTGACGAGAATATCGTTCTTCCGCATATGCTGGACGGAAGAAAACCCGACAAGGGAAGACTCGACCAGATCGTTGAATATCTCGGACTTACTGACAGGAGAAGTCATCTGCCGAGTGAGCTTTCCGGCGGCCAGCAGCAGAGGGCATCGATCGGCAGGGCGCTGTTCTCGAAGCCGGAACTCCTTCTTGCTGACGAGCCGACGGGCAACCTCGACAGGAAGAACAGCGCAGAGATCGTAGAACTGTTAAAAGATTCAAACAAGAGATTCGGACAGACATTGATCCTGATCACGCACGATGAGAACATCGCTCTTCAGGCTGACAGGATAATCTATATGGAAGATGGAAGCATTGTTAAGGATGACCGCATAAGGGTAACGGACCTGAAAGGCCGCGAATAAGAGGATAGCAGGATAGAGGAATCAGGAATTATGTCAAACAGGAAAATCGTACATCAGGTTACCTTCAAGCACATGAAGATGAATACCAGGCGCACCGTGATATCGGTAATAGGGATCGCGCTGATGGTAATGCTCCTTACGGTTGTGTTTACAGGTAAAGATACGGCGGTCAGATACTTCGTGGATCTCGCCGGCGCCCACTCAGGGAAGTACCATTATGCGGTCTATAACATCAACAGGGAAAAGCTCGGACAGATAAAGAGCATTGAGGGCGTAACAGAGACCGGGGTCACGGAGGATCTGAAATATGCCGATTTCGAACAGACAGGAAACAGCTTAAGACCCTTCCTTAACATCAGAAGATACTCATCACAGGCAATCGACTGGATGAATATCAAGGTCACAGAGGGCAGGCTGCCGGAGAACGGCAATGAGATCGTCATAAGTGCAGATGCGCTTGATGAGGGATCAACCGTAAAGATCGGCGACACCATAAAAGCCTCTACATTCAGGAGGTTTTGGACCAATCATGCCGATTCAGGCTTCTTCGTGGTCAACGTGCCTTTATTTGTTGTAGAGGCGGGACAGACATGCGAAGTACCCTACAACATGGGATATATCGATTTCGGAAAAGACGGTGACGATTCCTTTGACAGCAACATGGAGGAGACCCGTGAGTATACCGGTTTTGAACAGGAGTATACGGTAGTCGGTTTTATTGAGCAGCCGTCATTCGAGAACAAGGGATGCGCGTGGTATACGGCGATGTCGCTTGTGGATGAGTCCACCATTAATAACGATACATTTAATGCTTTTTTGATGACTGATACCAAGAAGACACCGGGCGATTTTGAGCTTATGTTAAGAGATATTGCAGGTGATACTAATTACGATTTTAATAACACACTGCTCATCTTCCTCGGCACCTCTGATGATGACTCTTTGAATACGATCGTTAATCTGGCACTGTGCTTCTTCCTGGTGCTGATCACACTGATATCGGTAATGCTGATATATAACGTTTTCGCGCTCTCATACGACGAGAGAGTAAGATATCTCGGAATGCTGGCGTCGGTCGGTGCGACGGGAAAACAGAAGAGAAGCTCGGTCTATTTTGAGGCGTTCAGCATGCTTCTTCCGGCAATCCCCGTGGGATTTCTAACAGGACTCGGCGTTGCAAAGGCGGCAGCACATTTCATTGCACCGATTGCACAGAGGATATTTGTTTTCGACAGCGTGGGAATTGACCTGGAGCCCGTACTTGTGGTGAAGCCCGCTTCTGTTATAGGGATCATTGTCATGAGTGCAGTTACGGTATTTATCTCTGCTCTTATCCCTGCAAGGAAGATCGGCAAGGTCGGCCCCATCGAGAGCATAAGAGGAACCGGGAAAAAATCCGGAAAACACAGAAAGAACAGAAACCCCGATAAGCTTATCGGCACGTCACCGGCAAGGATGCTCTCTGCAAGATTCCTGAAGAATGACAGGAGCAAGTCCATGGGCATCATAAGAGCTGTTGCGATATTCCTTCTCGTGACCGTCGTAGTGAATTTCACGTCATCTGTTCTTATGCAGATGCTGGATTTCAAGCTTCAGGACAACCATGTGTATCTCAAGTACTACAACAGCAGACAGTATGTGGTCAATTTTTATCCGTCAAGCAGACCGGATATCGATACCGAAGCCGTTATTGAGGGCATTAAGGATACTGAAGGCGTCTCTGATGTGGAGATCTGCAAATATTCCGGCACTTCTCTCCGTGTGGAAGATGAGGAATTGAGTGATGAATATTTTGACGATGTATACGAGATCCTGAGCATGTTCTATGAGCCCGGGGAATATACAAGAGAAATGTTTGACGAAGAGCAAAGACGTAGTGAAGCAGGCACATATGTCGGCGTATACGCACTGGACGATAAGACATTTGCAGAGCTCTCCGGGAAAGTCAACGCCATCTCATACGAAGAAGGGGAGTTCCCCTGCATCCTCGTAAACGCAGCTGCCGTAACAACAGATGAATTCATCATCTCAGGTCACAAGTCCTCGAATTACAAATACCTTGAGATCACTGATCCCTTTGCTGCAAAGACCGGAGAATATATCCATACGAAGCCTTCGAGTATTACGAGAGCAGAGGCGATAGAGTATGGTTATGACATTGATGAGATGGCATTCCCCGAGATCGAACTCGAAGGAACTCTGGATCTCAAAGTCATAAGCAAAGCAGGAAGCAACGAACTTGACGATTACTTTATCGGCACGGGTAACTTCCAGCTGCAAATGATCGTCCCGATGAGTGTTGCGGAATATATCGACAAGGTAAACTGCTCTCCAATGAATACGGATGTGTTCTTTAACTGTGACAATGAAGACAGCATGAAGCTGCTTATGACTTCAATCGAACAGCTGAATGCGGATGGGTCCAATATACATATGTCGTCCACTGATGCGCGCAGCTATGACTTCAGGCAGGTCATAGGATTCCTCCTGAAGACAGTGCTCATCGTGTTTACCATTCTGGCATCAGCTATCTGCCTTCTCAATGTGTACAGCTCGGTATCCGCACTCATGACATCCAGAAGGAAGCATTTTGCGATACTTAAATCAATGGGTTCGACATTCAGGCAGATCGTTGCAGCAGAGCTTCGCGAGGGTATCGGAATGCTGATAAGATCGGTCCTTGCAGCGGCTCCTGTCATTGCATTAATCTGCTTCGGGTTCGCGAAGGTCCTTATCAGAAGATTCGGATACTTCACGGTCACGTTCCCGTGGGGCTTTACCCTGATACTGGTTCTGCTGATCACCTGTGCGTTAATGATAATGACAGTTACATGCTTAAGACGCGAGAATAAGATTGATATAATAAATGAGATAAAACGTGAAAGTGTCTGACTCATGGTATTAGTAGTAGAAGACGACAGCATAATCGCGGAAGGCTTAAAGCTTGCTTTAACAGGCGAGGGTATGGAAGTTACCCTCGCTTCTTCCGTTTCCGAAGCATACGCCGCTCTCGAAAATGATGACCCCGGTAAGAAGATCGATTTCTGCCTTCTCGACATGACGCTTCCTGACGGCAACGGAATGGAGATCTGCACGAAGATCCGTGAGACTTCCGAGATGCCCATCATCTTCCTCACTGCAATGGATGACGAGATACATACGGTTCTGGCATTCGATAAAGGCGCTGACGATTACATCTCAAAGCCTTTCCACATCAAAGAACTCATCGCAAGGATGAAGCGCCTCATGAAGCGCACCAAGTCCTCTGCTTCCACATGTGTAATAGGCGCCAATAAAGTCGATATCACGAACGCGAAAATGTACCGTGACGGCAACGAGGTTCCCCTCACAGCCATGGAATATAAGCTCCTTTTAGTCTTCATCAACCACGCCGGCGAGATCCTGGACAGGGACCAGATCCTGAATATCCTTTGGGACGATGTCGGAAGCTTTGTTAATGACAACACTCTGACCGTCTACATCAAGAGGCTCAGGAGCAAGCTCGGTGACGAAGAAGGCGGACTTATCGAGACACTTAGAGGCCAGGGGTACAGACTTAATCTATGAACCCTTATCTGATCCTTTCAATCGTATTAGCCTTTATCGTGACCGCACTTGTGATCTATATTGCTGCGGACAGAGCAAAGCGCAGAAAAGAACTTGATGAACTCATAGACTTCCTGACCAAAGTTCAGGACAGGGATGAATTCCCGGACTTGGGACTTGAGGCCGAAGGAAGGATGCTGATATTAAGAAGCGAGATCTATAAACTGGCATCCACTCTTCAGGAACAGTATGCGGGTGAAGTCAAGAAGAATACTTATATGGCCGACATGCTTTCAAATATCTCGCACCAGATAAAGACTCCCCTTACGGCGATAAACCTCATGACGGATGCTCTAAAAAGCGGCAGCATGGATGAGGCGCAGCGCCGCCGCTGCATAGCAAATATCGAAGACCAGGCCGATCACATCACATGGCTCGTTAGGACATTGCTGACGCTTGCCGAGATCGATGCAGGCGTTCTTATTATGAAAAAAGAACAGGTAAAGATCCGTGAACTTGTTGATGATATCGTGTCCGGCATCGCGGTCGAAGCTGATATCAGGGACGTATCGATAGACATCAATGTATCATCTGGGGACGAGATAACATGCGATAAGCGCTGGATGTCAGAGGCGCTCTCAAACATCATAAAGAATTCTCTCCAGCATACGGAGGCAGGCGGATATATCAGGATATCTTCGGAGGATAATAATCTGTCGGCAAATATCCGTATTGAGGACAACGGGTGCGGAATATCCAAAAAAGACCTGCCTCATATTTTCGACCGCTTCTATCACGGAGAGAAGTCAGACCCCAACAGCAACGGCATAGGCCTGTCGCTTGCAAAACAGATCATTAACTCCCAGAACGGCACTGTCTCATGTGAGAGCGAAGAGGGCAGGGGAACGATTTTCGAGATCAGGATGTATAAGTCCGCAACCGTGTGAAAACATTTTCGAGGCCGGAAAGGGATGAGCTCATGACGTTTCAAAACCTTTTCGCTGAATAAATCAGGATAAGTCTGCAACTATTCCAAAAACCTTGTATAATATGTCGCGTAATAAATTTTGGTTATAACGCGGAGACTTTTAATGATCTATAACAATATCCTTGAGGCAGTAGGCAACACACCTCTAATCAAACTCAATCACATAGTACCTGAAGGCGCTGCCGAAGTCTTTGTCAAGAACGAAGGACTTGACGTCGGAGGTTCCATCAAGACACGCACTGCACTCAACATGATCGAGCATGCCGAGAAAGAGGGCAAGCTCAATAAGGACAGCATCATCGTGGAGCCCACGAGCGGCAACCAGGGAATTGGACTTGCCCTGATCGGCGCCGTAAAAGGCTACCGCACTATAATCATCATGCCTGACTCAGTAAGCCAGGAAAGAAGCCTTCTCGTAAAGCACTACGGTGCGGAAGTCATCCTCATTCACGACGACAACGACATCGGCAAGGCAATCGACGACTGCCGCAAAAAGGCAGAGGAGATAGCAGCTTCTGACCCCCGTGTCTTTATTCCACAACAGTTTGAGAATCCCGCCAACACCGAAGCCCAGTATGCTTACACCGCAAATGAACTCCTTGAAGCAATGGGTGAGCGCAGGATCGACGGCTTCTGCTCCGGTATCGGCACCGGCGGAACGATCACAGGCATCGGCCACGCATTGAAGGAAGCAAATCCCTCCACGGTCATCTGGGCCGCAGAGCCTGAGAATGCGGCTATTTTGTCCGGCGGTTCGATCGGAACCCATGTCCAGATGGGCATCGGCGACGGCCTTATTCCCGGAATCCTTGATACAACGGTTTACGACGATATCTGCATCATAACTGACGATGAAGCCCTTGATACTTCACGCAGACTCGCCCGCGAAGAGGGCATGATGTGTGGTATTTCCTCCGGTACGAATGTTGCGTGCGCGATCAAACTCGCAATGAAGCTCGGCCCCGGAAAGACTGTTGTCACCGTGCTCCCTGATACCGCCGAGAGATATTTCTCGACACCGCTGTTCCAGGACTGATATCCAGTGACTGATATTCCGGACTGATCTGAACGCGGCCGTAACCCGGCGGCTGATTCAGCGACAGTGCGGCTGATGATTCAGCAACAAAACTATTGAAGCTACAATTCGGCTGCAAATGAAGTTACAATGCGGCTGCAAATGAAGTTACAATGCGGCAAGTAATGCGGCACCCCCGCATCAGTTGCCGCATTTTTTATTGACTAACGATAAAAAATGTTGCAGGAATGAGGCACTGCCGCATCGTTTGCCTCATTTAGAGGGGTAATTTAGAGAGGTTGATAAGTGGGGTTATTAAGCGGGGTTATTCATAGGGGTTAATGCATTAATGCCACAGTTCAGAGCTTGAAAAACTACACTAAAAGTGTAAAATTACACTAAATCTGCAGTCGACAGCAGCCGACAGCTGCCGATAGCAGTCAACCGATGCCAGCAACAGCCAACCGGCAGGAAAGGCAACCATGAAGCGCGAAGAATTCATCAGATCCGTGAGCGGCAGGCTCAAACTCATAAGGACCGAGTACGGCATCACCCAGGAGGCGATGAGCGAGATGCTGGGCATTTCGAAGAAGACGCTTGTGGAGACCGAGAAGGGCCGGCGCGAACTGTCATGGACGGAAGTCATAGCCGTGGCTTCGGTTTTCGAGAAGAGCGAAGTGCTTCAGCAGATCGTGGGCGGAGAATCAAGTGATGTCATTCACGCACTTGCGTTTGAAGACAGGCACATACAGTACCCACCGACGATGGGCGGCAAGGTTTGGTGGCGCGTGATAGATGAGAAGAACGGGATAAGGCTTCAGCAGAATTTTGTCACGGGACACTACAGGCTTCTTGATAAAGACAACTGCAGACTGATCTCGTCTTTCAGCAAGGATGAGGTTGAAGAATACAGAGATTCCATAGGGAGGAAATAATATGTTCGGGAATGTTTTGGGATTGATGACGGCGGCAGTTTCGGCCGAGAGATTTTGGGATATCCTGTTCTCATCGATAATGTTCGGTGCTCTGCCGGTTGCTTTTATCATTTTCCTTATTCTCATGATCGTTCAGATCCGGAAGTTTAAGAAGAGCAGGGAAGGCAAGGGAAAGCTGATTACTTTTGCGGTTCTGGCAGGAGTCTTTCTTGTGCTCTCGTTATGTGAGCTTGCGCTGATGCTTTTGCTCGCCGCAGCCATAGCACATATGTGAGGAGGTACTTATGAAGGATAAGACATTCGGCATAATCCTGACCGCGGTAGCCCTCATCGGCATAGGCGTGACAGCGGCGCTCATGATACACGGATACAACCTTTGGAAAGAGATTTCGATCGTTGAGATGATCGCTAACTGGGGATAAGGATATGGATAAGAAAAAACTGAAGATCCAGCTTGCCGTGATATTTGCGGTAATCATGCTGTTCGTGGGAATGGACACTGCGATATACCAGCTGTTCATAAGAAAAGTAACGAGTCACCATACTCCCGGAATGCAGAAGATGAGCGTTGAGGTCGCAAACTATGTGCCTTTTACGGACTCTGAGAATGTTTATTCTGCAGAAGGCGCTGAAAGACTTGAAGGTGATATTCCGGTAATAGACGGAGCGGCAGCGCTCCTTCCTGTTTACGCGGGTTTTGTAGAGAGCATCTATCCTGAAGATTCAGTTATCTTCAACGGAGAGGATTACGATGCTGCGAGTGCGATGCACTACACGAATACAAGAGGCGCTTACAAGGATATCGTTGACGGCAATGCGGATATAATCATCTGCGCTCAGCCGTCCGACGAGCAGCTGGCGTATGCGGAACAAAACGGAGTTGAACTCGAGATGGTTCAGGTGGGTTCGGATGCTTTCGTATTTATCGTAAATTCAAGTAATCCGGTATCTGATATCACCATAGACCAGATCCGCGGCATCTATTCCGGCGAGATCACGAACTGGAGCGAACTGGGCGGAGACCTTGTTCAGATCGCAGCCATGCGCAGAAACAAGAACAGCGGTTCTGAGACTGCGCTCGAAAAGTTAATGGGCGACACACCGATCAAGCCGGATTACACGGCACTTTTCGGAAGTCCTATCGGTTTCTCGTTCAGATATTATGTTACCGGCATGCTCGCTGAAGGCGGCGTAAAGATCCTTACGATAAACGGCATCGAGCCGACGCCTGAGACGATCGCTGACGGCTCATATCCCATAAGCGGCGGCATTTATGCCGTCTACCGCAAGGGCGAGACAAATGAGAATGTCTATAAGGCAATTGATTTTATGTTATCTCCCGAAGGCCAGAAGATCGTTCAGGAGAGCGGATATATACCTTTAGGCTGATCTGATAAGGGAAATGTGCAAAAAAAGACAGCACAGTTTACTTTTTCGAATCATAAGACAAATAAGAATAGCAGATACGGCAAGTTCGTGATATGCTTAAGCTGCATAAGGAATCAGCAGTAATCCTGTTCCCGGTGCGTCATTAATTGAATACATCAACGACTCTGACGGTAAGGAATCTTCCGAGCGGGAATAGTCTTTCAGATACGGCACCAGGGTGCCGGTATATATGACTTCTTTATCCGTCTGAGCGATGATAAAGGAGTTTTTTTATGCTTAAGATCGCGATCTACGGCAAAGGCGGTATAGGTAAGTCAACAGTTACGTCGAACCTGTCGGCTGCTTTTTCGAGCCTGGGAAAAAGAGTTATACAGATAGGGTGCGATCCTAAGGCTGATTCAACGATCAATCTGCTTGGCGGAACGCCGCTTAAGCCCGTTATCGAGATCTTAAAAGACGGAGCAGAACCTTCATCTGTAGAAGAGATCTCACGGCAGGGATATGGCGGAGTTCTTTGTATAGAGACAGGCGGACCGACACCCGGTCTCGGATGTGCGGGAAGAGGGATAATCGCGACATTTAATCTTCTCGATGAGCTCGGACTTTTTGAGGAATATAAGCCCGATGTGGTCTTGTATGACGTTCTGGGCGATGTTGTGTGCGGCGGGTTTGCAGCACCGATAAGAGAAGGATATGCCGAGAAGGTCCTGATAGTTACTTCAGGTGAGAAGATGGCTCTTTATGCGGCAAATAACATCTGTCAGGCTGTAAGGAATTTTGAAGACAGAGGATACGCAAGCGTAAGAGGGATCATCTTAAACAAAAGAAACGTTCCGAACGAGGATCTGAAGGTAAAAGAATTCGCAGATTCCCATGACGTTGAAATAGTTTCTGTTATCCCGAGGAGCGATGACATTACTCTTTGCGAGGATAAGGGAATGACTGTAGTTGAAGGCGCAGCAGATTCAGAGGCTGCGGCGAAGTTTGTTGAACTGGCAAAAAAGCTCCTTGAGGAAAACTGATATATGCGGCACGAAGCAGTCTTTTATACAGCGGAAGAGGTTTTGAAGAGAGGAAAAAATGATATTCCCTCTGAGCTTCTGTCGGGAAATAATCTCGTATACAGTTCTCCTGCCACCCTGGCCTATAATTCTCCGGGAGCGGAGGGCTTTGGTGTCAAGCGCGCAGGATTGAGTGTTCCCGAGTCGGTCATGCTAATTGTTGCACCCGGGTGCTGCGGACGTAATACTTCCCTGATATCTTCTATGCCGGAATATAAGAGCAGGTTCTTCTATCTTGAGATGAGTGAGCCTGATCTGGTAACGGGCAACCACCTGAAAAAGATCCCGGAAGCTATCCGGGAAATACTTTCTTTTCTGAAAGACTCCGGGAAGAATGTTCCCAAGGCCGTAATGATCTGCATAACCTGTGTCGACGCGCTTCTCGGGACTGATATGGACAGGGTCTGCCGCAAAGCGGAAGAATCCCTTAGCGGCACCGGATTTGAAGGCACAAAAGTCCGCCCCTGCTATATGTACGCGCTTACAAGGGAAGGCCGACGTCCGCCGATGGTGCATGTCAGACAGACTATCTATTCACTGCTTGAGCCGCTTGCTAAAGATGCGCGCTCCGTAAATATCATAGGAGGTTTTGCACCTCTCGAAAACACAGAACTCAAGGATTATCTGACATCTGCAGGTATTAAAAACATAAGACAGATATCCACATGCGGAACATATGAAGAATTCCTTCAGATGGCAAGGGCCAACTTCAATATAGTTATCGATCCGGAAGTCCGCGCGGCTGCTGAAGACATGAACAGAAGGCTGGGCATTCCGTATATAGAGCTTACGAGAGTACATACGCCGGCCAGGATCCACGACCAGTACAAAGCATTTGCCCATATAGCCGGAATAGATATAGATGACGGTTATGAGAAAGCTGAAGCCGAGGACATGATCCGGAAGCTTAAGGATGCTTATCCGGATCTGACGTTTAACATCGGTGAATGCGCGAATGCAAATGCGTTCGAACTGGCATTAAGTCTTTTGAGGATGGGATTTAAAGTGGACGAGATATATGCAGTTCTCGCGCCGGAGAATTATGTTTACGTGAAGAAGATCGCGGAGCTGTCACCCGGGACGAAGATATACTGCAACATGGAGCCGACGATGCTCTACTACGAGATCTCGCATTCCGGGGCTGATATTACCATCGGAAAGGATGCGGGTTTTTACTGTCCGGATATTCCGAATGTTCCATGGAATCAGGATACAAGGCCCTTCGGATATCAGGGTGTAAGAGATCTTCTGGGAAAGGTTTTCGATGCTTTGAAGGAGGTAAAGGAATGAAAGGACTTAAGAAGGTTCTGACGCCTTTTGCTCCGGACCAGTCTGGTGCCTCAGGAGTTCTGTATCCGATGGGCGGTCTTACGGTCATTATCGATGCGGGAGGCTGTACAGGTAATGTGTGCGGCTTTGACGAACCCAGATGGCATAAGACCAGAAGTGCGGTTTTCTCTGCAGGGCTCCGTGATATGGATGCCATTCTCGGAAGGGATGAACTTCTTGCTTCGAAGATCAGGAATGCAGCAGAACGGATCGATACATTGTTTGTAGCTTTGGTTGGAACACCTGTGCCCGCAACTATCGGAACAGATTACAAGGCTCTTAAAAGGCTGATAGAAAACAAAGTCGATATCCCTGTTATACAGATACCGGCAAATGGTATGAGGCCTTATAACGAGGGCGAGAAAGAGGCATACAAAGCTCTTATTGGCGAATTCGCAAAAGAGGTGCCGGAGAAAGAAGGCAGCGAGCTTATCCTGGGCATGACGCCGCTTACTTACGGCAGCGGTTACCGTGACGTCTCGATAGACGATATTAAGAATATAAACGGATTTAAGACCCTTGTCGCAGCGTCATCTTCAGGCATCGATGCACTGACTTATCTCGGGAAGGATTTTGAGATATACAGCCCGCTTTACAGGAACAATATTCCTCCGGGCATCAGCGGAAAAACACTTGTGTGTCATGACGAAGTTGTCGGCAAGACATTCCGTGATGAGGGCGTTATGTGCGATATTGCCACGTTCTTTGAACTTCATGACGCGATAAAGCACGAAGGTGACAGGAAGATCACCGAGGAAGACGAATTCGCATCGATGGTTTATGAAGGCGGCTACGATACTGTCGCAGCAGATATATGCCTTAAGGAACTTGTTCCGGATTACAAGGGCAACTGGGTCGATCTTAAGTGTTTTGCCATAAGCGGGAGGATCTAGGTTGGTAACAAAGCGCATCAAATTGTACGGCATAGTCCAGGGCGTCGGCATGAGGCCGACGGTTGCAAGGCATGCAGCTTCTCTCGGTATCAGGGGAAGCGTGGCCAACCTGGGCTCTCATGTCGAGATATATGCGCAGGGTGATCTTTCCCGGGTTGAAAGCTTTATAGACCTTTTGCAAAGTCAGCCGCCCAAACGTGCCGCTGTCCTTAAGATGGACGTAAAGGACGCTGACAGTGCCGTATATGACGGCTTTGATATCATTGAGAGCGCGAAAACATCCGGCGAGATATTTGTATCACCGGACATTGCCATATGTGATGAGTGTCTTAAAGAACTTTACGACAGGAACGACAAAAGATATCTGCATCCCTTCATAAACTGCACCTGCTGCGGACCGAGGCTTACTATCCTGGAATCCCTTCCCTATGACAGGGAGAGGACTTCCATGAAGGTCTTTCCGATGTGTCCTGACTGCAGCAGGGAATACTATGATCCTGCGACCAGAAGGTATGATGCCCAGCCCGTGTGCTGCAATAAATGCGGACCGGAAGTTTTTATCCTTGATGATGAGCTTAACAGAAGAGGCAGGGAAGCAATAACCCATGTTCGCAGAGTTATCAGCGAAGGCGGCATCGCGGCAATCAAAGGGATCGGCGGATTCCATCTGGCATGCAATGCATATGACAACGATGCGGTAAGAAGACTCCGTGAACTGAAGCACCGCCCGTCCAAGCCTTTTGCTCTCATGATGAGAGATGAGGAAGAGGTCGTGAAGAACTGCTTCATTGAAGATTATCAGCGAGATATTCTGACAGGTCATCAGAAGCCGATAATCCTTCTTAAGCGCCGTGAAGAATCAATGCTCGCAGAGCAGGTTGCGCCTGATAATCCGATGCTCGGAGTCATGCTCCCTTATGCACCTGTTCAAAGTCTGATCTTCGATTATGACGATGATGTCAATATGCCTTCGTGTCTTGTAATGACGAGCGGAAACCTCTCAGGTCTTCCGATATGCAGAAATGATGATGATGTCAGGAAAGAGATAAGGTCATACTGTGATACTGTACTGACTCACAACAGGCGGATAATCATAAGAGCCGATGATTCCGTAATGGATTTCTATGACGGGAAACCCTATATGATCAGGCGCTCTAGAGGCTATGCTCCGCTGCCGTTCATGATGACAAAAAAGTTCTCGGGTTCCGTGATAGCTTACGGAGGCGAACTCAAGAACACTTTCTGTGTTGCGGTAAACAGCCTTATGTATCCGTCGTCTTATATCGGAGATCTGACCGATATCAAGGGTAAGAATGCACTTAAGGAATCCTGTGAAAGGATGATGCATCTTCTGGAAGCAAAGCCTTCTTATGCTGTATGCGACCTTCACCCGTTATATAACTCATCTGCTGCTGCGGAAGAGTCGGGACTGCCTCTTATCAGAGTCCAGCATCATTATGCCCATATCCTATCATGCATGGCAGAGAACGATTATACGGATGATGTTATCGGAATATCTCTTGACGGAACCGGATACGGTACTGACGGTACGGTCTGGGGCGGCGAGATATTGAAGTGCAGCCTTGACGGCTTCGAACGTGCAGGGCATATAAGACCTTTCCTTCATACCGGCGGCGATGTGGCTTCACGCGAAGGCTTCAGGATTGCCATATCGATGCTCATCGATATATTCGGTGATGAGGCGGAAGCAAAGTGTGATGAACTCGGTCTGGTAAGAAAGGGGTCATTTAAGACATATAAAGCGATGCACGATAACAGGATCAATACCGCCGTATCCACAAGCTGCGGAAGGCTTTTCGATGCTGCGTCAGCAATACTCGGGATCAGGTATGAACAGAGTTTTGAAGGTGAAGCTGCGGTTGCTCTTGAATTCAAGGCAATGGAATATGAGGGGGATAAGGTTTTCGATTGCGGAGATCTTACAGACGGAGACGTTATCGCGACAGACAGGCTGATCAGATATCTTGCAGAAGAAAGACTTAAGGGAACTGACATAAGAAAACTCGCATATGCCTTCCACTATATGCTTGCAAAAGGTGTTGCCAAGATGGCTATGACCAAGTCTGACGGCATAAAGACTGTTGCTTTGAGCGGAGGGTGTTACCAGAATAAGCTCCTTACTCATCTGACAGAGAAAGAGCTCACACAAAACGGTTATAACGTACTGCTCCACTCGATGGTTCCGCCTAATGACGGCGGAATAGCATTGGGTCAGGCGCTGTACGGAATACATAAAATCAATAATCAGGAGGATATATAAATGTGCGTAGGATTAGCTGCAAAGATCATCAGTGTTAAGGACGGTGTAGCAATGGTTGACTGCACGGGCGCGAAAAGGGAGATCTCGGCTGAGCTCCTTGATGACCTGGAACCCGGTGATTATGTCATGGTTCATGCAGGCTGTGCGATCGCAAAGATCACTGACGACGACAAGTCAGAGACCGAGAAAGTGTTAAAGGAGAATATGGCATGACAAGTATTGACAGTACTGCTGATATGAGGAGATTCCTTGAGACTTACGACGGACCTGCCGTAAGGATCATGGAAGTCTGCGGTACCCATACCCATGAGATCTTCAGGCAGGGAATAAGAAGATTCCTGTCTCCTAAGATCAATCTTATCTCAGGTCCTGGATGCCCTGTGTGCGTAACACCTGCTGCCTATATCGATGAGGCTGTTTATCTGGCACTCGAGAAAGGCTGCACGCTTACGACTTTCGGAGATCTCGTTAGAGTTCCCGGAAACGTTAAGAGTCTTCAGCAGGCAAGGGCGGAAGGCGGGAAAGTTAAGATCGTTTATTCGCCGATCGATGCGGAAAAATATGCTAAGGATCATCCGGAAGAGCAGGTCGTTTTCCTGTCAGTCGGTTTTGAGACAACGACACCGTCTGATGTAATCGCCGTAAAGAATGCCATAAGGGACGGCCTTGACAACTTCTCGCTCCTTACGGCGAACAAGACTATGCCTGGTGCATATGAAGCCATGGCCTCTTCGACAGATGCGTATCTTTATCCCGGACATGTTCATGCGATCACCGGAACGAAGCTCTGCAAAGAACTTGCGGAGCGCGGTGTCAGCGGAACGATGTCAGGATTTACAGGTGACGAACTCATGGCAGCTCTTGCGGTGACTGTAAAGAAGCTTTCCGAAGGCAAACCGTTCTTTGTTAATGCATATCCTAGAGTTGTAACCGATGAGGGAAGTCCTGCTGCTGTTGCACTCGTGGATAAATTCATGAAATCCTGTGATGCCGAATGGCGCGGCATCGGTGTGATACCTGATTCCGGTGTTGAGCTCAGAGACGAACATGCGGATTACGATGCAAGAAAGAAGTTTTCGATACCGAAGATGGAATATGAAAAAAAGACTGCATGCAAATGCGGAACCGTTCTTCAGGGAAAGATACTGCCATCAGAGTGTCCTCTCTTCGGCAAGGTATGTAACCCTGACAATCCTGTCGGTGCATGCATGGTATCTGACGAAGGTGCATGTTCGGCATTCTATATGTATGGAGGCGAAGTATGAATGATGTAATAACGCTTGCTCACGGAAGCGGCGGAAGAAAGACATCCGATCTTATATCGGAGATATTTAAGACGAATCTCGGCAATTCCTTTTTCACTGCAGATGATGCTGCAGTGCTCCCGAGGCCCGAAGGACGTATTGCCATGTCGACAGACGGTTTTATAGTGTCCCCCTGGAAATATCCGGGCGGAAATATCGGAAGGCTCTCTGTCTGCGGAACGGTAAACGATCTTGCATGCATGGGTGCCAGGCCCCTGTATCTTACATGCTCCTATATCATCGAGGAAGGCTTCCCGATAGCAGATCTGGAACTGATCGCAAAGACCATGGGCGAGACCGCAAGAGAAGCCGGTGTTTATATCGTTGCCGGAGATACAAAGGTTGCAGGAAAAGGACAGGTCGATAAGATCTTCATCACGACTGCAGGTGTAGGCGTTATAGGTGAGGGAATCAATACGTCAGGCAAGTTTGCAAAGCCGGGCGATAAGATAATCGTAACAGGCGATATCGGAAGACACGGCACAGCGATCCTTCTTGCCAGAGATGAATACGGCATTGAGGCCAAAGTCGATTCAGACTGCGCACCTTTATGGGAACCTGTGAGAAAAGTTCTTGAGGTGTGTCCTGAAATGCATGTCATAAGAGATGCCACAAGAGGCGGTGTCGGAACCGTTCTTTATGAGATCGCCGATGAATCAGGCGTCGGCATCAAGGTGGACAGAAGCAGCGTGCCCGTTGCTCCTGAAGTAGGCGGTGTTACCGGCCTTCTTGGACTTGAACCTCTCTATCTTGCCTGTGAGGGAAGGATGGTAATGATCTGTCCCGCAGATAAGGCTTTGCAGGTGGTAGATGTTTTGAAAGAGACAAAATATACTGAAGGAGCAGCCATAATCGGCGAAGTTACAGGAGAGGAACCCGGAAGAGTCGTGATGACAACGGAAGTTGGCGGACAGACATATCTTCCCAAGCCCGGCAATGAATTTCTGCCGAGGATCTGCTAAAGGAGAATAATATGGATACCAGAGTTGCGGCAATATCTATAATCGTGGAGAATCCCGAATCCGTTGAAAAACTTAATGCGTTTCTTCATGAGGCCGGGAAATATATTATCGGAAGAATGGGTGTGCCCTACCGTGAGAAGAACATAAGCATCATCATGATCGCCATCAACGCACCGCAGGATTACATCAGTGAGATCACGGGAAAGATAGGACGTCTTGACGGAGTAAACGTAAAAACATCTTATGCCAACGTCAAGTGATGAAAAGGTAAGGATCGGTGATGCCGTATTCCCCAAACCGTTTGCAAACGGGCTTGAGTTCAACGCGCCCGTTCACGGAACGTGGAATATAGTGCATATCGGGTTCAGGATACCCGGGGCTCATCAGATATACATCTGTGCGGACAACTGCCTGCGCGGAGTTGTCATGACGGCTGCCGAGATGGGTGAACTCGGCCGTTTCTCATCCGTAGTCCTTGAAGAAGATGACATGACGCATTCGGGAAGGATCGAGGAGACGACAATTGAAGGCGTGACTGACTGCCTTAAGAAACTCCCGAAGACTCCTCCTGTTGTAATCGTTTTCCCGGTGTGTGTCCACAGGTTTATGGGGTGTGATATAGGTTTCATTTACAAGGAGCTCGAAAAGCGTTTCCCGGATGTTATTTTCGTAAGAGGCTTCATGGATCCGGTAATGCAGAAGCGCGGCACGACACCTGACCAGAGATTAAGAAAAGCAATGTCGGACATCATTCCGTCAATGCCTGTAAATGAAGATACCGTGGCATTTGCGGGAAGCGATATGCCGGCATCTGAAAATGACTTCAAAAAGATATTGGAGTATAACGGCAGGAACATAAAAGATACCGCTGACTGTAAGACACTTGAAGAGTATTTCTCA
This sequence comes from Clostridiales bacterium, assembly GCA_017509245.1. Classification (GTDB taxonomy): domain Bacteria; phylum Bacillota; class Clostridia; order Saccharofermentanales; family Saccharofermentanaceae; genus Saccharofermentans. Next base: position 23,553 of record JAFWQC010000023.1, read on the forward strand.
ATAGGGGAATCCTCATTGTTTATCTGCCGGTATCCTGCCGGCCTGATGGCCATGAGATCCATAACGCAGAGGCTGGACCGTAAGTATATCTATTGTCCCCTGAGCTTTGATTATGACAACATAGAAGAAGAGATAAGGCAATCAGGATTATCCGTTCCTGAAAAGTTTTTCGAGGGCGGGAGAGATTCCTGTGCCAAGGAACTGAGAAAGCTGAAAGATCTCATCAAAGACACACCGGTAGCAATCGATTACACAGCTGTTCCCAAACCCTTGTCGCTTGCAAGGTTTTTAATTGATAACGGAATTAATGTTAAGACAGTCTATCTTGATGCTGTTGACGGGAGCGAGAAAGAGGATTTTGAATATCTGCAAAAGGATTATCCGGATCTTATCCTTCACTCAACTATGCATGTAAGTGACAGAAGGCCTGTAAGGAGCAAAGAGAAAGTCCTTGCCATCGGGCAGAAGGCCGCGTGGTTTGAAGGAACTGAATATTTTGTAAACATGATCGAAGGCGGAGGGCTTTACGGATTTAGCGGAATATGTGAGTTTATAAGACTCATGGAAGATGCATTTATTAACAGCAAAGACATGCGCGACATAGTGCCGCGCAAGGGCCTCGGCTGCAGGAGCTGCATATGAGGAAGACATACAGGATATTACCGGTCTATACGGGTGATGTATCAGGTGCCGCGAGTGCTCTTTATGAGTTCGGAGGCATGACAGTAATACATGACCCGTCCGGGTGCAATTCCACTTACGATACTCATGATGAGACCAGATGGTTTGATAAGGAGAGCCTGATATATATTTCGGGGCTAAACGATATTGACGCCATCACGGGTAATGATGACAAGTTCATAAATGATGTATGGGATGCAGCCCAAAGGATGAACCCCCTGTTTATTGCTCTGGCAAATTCTCCGCTTCCGTACCTTAACGGGACTGACTTCAAGGGGATATGCAGGGTTCTTGAGGATAAGACCGGTCTGCCCTGTTTCTATATCAGCACCAATGCGATGCATGACTATTCAAAAGGCCAGTCCGAAGCGTTTTTGAGCTTTGCGGAAAAGATGCTGAAGAACCCGGAGAAGAAGATAAAAAACGGTGTCAACATCATAGGCATGACACCTCTGGATTTCACATCGACAAAGATAAGCTTGCCGGACGGATATGAGACCGTTTCCAACTGGGGGCTTAACACCTCATTCGAAGAAGCGGTCAGGGCCACTGAAGCTGAATATAATCTGGCAGTTTCATCTTCAGGCATTGCAGCATGCAGATATATGGAGAAGGAATTTGGCATACCCTATATCAAGGGTCTTCCATGGAACGGACGGTTAAGCGACTATATGGAAACCGACAGGCAAAAGTCCTTAAACTACATAGTCGGTGAACCTGTCATATCAGGTTCTGTTGCTGCATACATTAAGAACAGATACGGCATTGATTATAACGTGATCGCATCAACAGAGATCACAGACGGTCTTCTTCTTGACTGTGACAGGAAGTGCCACGGTGAAGAGGAGCTCGAAGAAGCGCTTAAGGATGCGGAAAATATCATTGCCGATCCTATGGTAAGGCTTATATCACCTTCAAAAGCAAACTTCATCGAGCTCCCGCATTTTGCATTATCAGGAAGACTCTATCTCAAAAAGATCCCTGATCTCATGAGACCTGATCTTTATTATCCCGGCACCTGATCAGAGAATATCGATGTATTCCCCGTTAAGTGCTTTGTTCATGCTCCTTACGGCGCAGAACTTGCCGCACATCGAGCATGTGTCATCATGTTCCGGTGAGCGTGAATCGCGGATGCTCTTCGCTGTCTCCGGATCGATGGCGCATGCCCACTGTGCATCCCAGTCGAGAACACGTCTTGCGTCACCCATCTTGTTATCGATGTCCATGGCATGAGGGATCTTCTTTGCGATGTCAGCCGCATGAGCAGCGATCTTTGAAGCGATGATACCCTGCTTTACGTCATCGACATTAGGGAGTGCCAGGTGTTCGGCGGGAGTTACATAACAGAGGAATGCCGCGCCCGATGCTGCTGCTATGGCACCGCCTATTGCTGAAGTGATGTGGTCGTAGCCGGGAGCGATATCTGTTACAAGGGGTCCTAATACATAGAAGGGAGCGCCCATGCAGATCGTCTGCTGGATCTTCATGTTGGCTTCGATCTGATCCATCGGCACGTGGCCGGGACCCTCGACCATTACCTGAACATCTTTTTCCCATGCGCGCTTCGTAAGCTCGCCAAGCCTTACAAGCTCTTCGATCTGGCATACGTCGCCGGAATCTGCAAGGCAGCCCGGACGGCACGCGTCGCCAAGCGAGATCGTGACATCGTATTCACGGCAGATATCAAGGATCTCGTCGTAGTATTCATAGAAGGGATTCTCATTGCCGGTCATGCACATCCATGCGAAGATAAGAGAGCCGCCTCTTGATACGATATTCATCTTTCTCTTATGCTTCTTTATCTGGTCGATCGTATGTCTCGTGATTCCGCAGTGAAGAGTAACGAAATCGACTCCATCTTCAGCATGGAGCCTTACGACATCGATGAGATCCCTTGCCGTCAGTGTCGCAAGGTCTCTTTGGTAGTGGATCACAGAATCGTATACCGGAACGGTGCCGATCATGGCAGGGCACTCGGAGGTGAGCTTGCGTCTGAAAGGAATAGTATTTCCGTGGGATGAGAGGTCCATGATGGCTTCAGCACCCATGTCGACTGCCGCCTGAACCTTCTTCATCTCGACATCGTAGTCCTTGCAGTCTCTTGATACGCCGAGATTTACATTGATCTTTGTCCTGAGCATCGATCCGACGCCCTCAGGATCGATGCATTTGTGATTCCTGTTTGCGCAGATAACGACCTGACCTTTGGCGACGAGATCACGTATCTCTTCTTCGGTACGGTATTCCTTCTTTGCCACCGTCTTCATCTCCGGTGTGATTATCCCCATCCTTGCGGCTTCCATCTGTGTCTTGTAATTTCTTTCCATTGTTATTTCTCCTGATCAGTTTTTATATTGTGTATTGATGTCGTAACCGTGATCCAAAGGGCCTCTTCCGTGACCGAGATCAAGCCCTGCTGCAATAGCGCCGGTGATGTATTCTTTTGCACGCTTAACCGCGCCCGGAACATCCATTCCCTTTGCAAGATTGCATGCGATGGCACTTGATAATGTGCAGCCGGTTCCGTGGGTGTTGGGGTTATCTATTTTCGCGCCCTCGAAAATATAAACTTCGCCGTCGTATAACAGCACATCATCACAGTCACTGCCGCAGTGACCGCCCTTTATGAGTACTGCACAGCCGCTTTCTGAATTTATCTTCCTTGCAGCTTCGGTCATGTCTTCTTTGGTATCGATCTTCATGCCTGCCAGAACTTCAGCTTCAGGAACATTGGGTGTAACCACTAAAGCCAGAGGGAGCAGGGATTCTTTGAGCGCCTTTACGCTTTCGGCAGTAGACAGGTCAGCGCCGCTCGTGGCGACCATGACAGGGTCGACGACCAGATTCTTTACTTCGTAATGCCTTAGTCTTTCAGCTATTACTCTGACAAGTTCGGCGTCGGCGATCATGCCGGTCTTTACAGCGTCAGGTCTTATGTCAGCGAAAACAGCATCGATCTGCTTTCTGAGAAAATCGGGTCCGACAGTATGGACAGCTGTAACTCCTGTGGTGTTCTGCGCAGTAAGAGACGTTATCACGGACATGCCGTAAACTCCGTTGGCGAGCATTGTCTTCAAGTCAGCCTGTATGCCGGCGCCACCTGAACAATCGCTTCCCGCTATGGCTAATACCTTTTTCATCCGTTCCTCCTTAATGCCTCAAAGGCGCTCTTAAGTCCTTCGGCGGCTGTCTTCGGGCAATCAGCCTTCATTACCGCCGATACCGCACAGATGCCTGCAATATCAATGCCTTTGAGCACTCCGAGATTGTCCCGGTTAAGTCCGCCTATCGCATTGACAGGAATGGGCACAGCTTTGGTGATGGCATCCAAGGTCTCTGTTGAAGTGAGGACCGTCTTGACTTTGGTGGTCGTGGGATAGATAGCCCCGACGCCCAGATAGTCGGCCCCGTCCTCATATGCTTTAACTGCCGCCTCGACCGTCTTTGCCGTGGCGCCTAATATCCTGTCTTTTCCTATGAGTTTTCTTGCAGTGGCGACGGGCATGTCTTCGGCACCGACATGAACGCCTTCGCATCCGGAGGCGAGCATTACGTCCACTCTGTCGTCAATGATGAGCGGAATACCAAACTCTTTTGTGATCTCATGGACCTCTTTTGCAAGTTCTATATATTCACGTGTGGTGCGGTTCTTCTCGCGCAGCTGAAGGATGGTAACCCCGCCTTCAAGAGCAGAACGTACTCTTCTTAAGAATTCATCATGTTCAAAGCCTGTGCTGTCAGTTATAAAATACAGTTCTGTGTTAAATCCCATGCTTTTCTCCTAACGCATCAAGAAGATTTACCATGAAAGTCCCGATACCCTTGTCAGTTGCTGCTTTAGCGCCGCATGACTTAAAGAATTCGCATGCTTTTACGACGCTTCCGGAACTGTTATCTGAAGTCAGGAAAACAGCGATAACCGCGCCCAGCATGCAGCCCGTGCCTGTGACTTCCGAGAGCTGAGCACAACCGCCCGTGACTTCGGTGATATTGCCATGGTCTGCAATTATGTCAGTTTTGCCTGTAGCGAGAATGAAAGCACCTGTTTTTTGCGCAAGTGCTGCTGAAGCTTCTTTTACAAGCGTGATATCAATGCCTGCCTTGGCATCGACGCCTTCTGACCTGTAAGTATCGTCGTAAAGCGCGAGGATCTCCGAATAGTTGCCCTTGATGACCGTGAATCTTCCGGTGGCCATGAAGAGCCTTGCGAGATTCTTCCGGAGCGTGGAGCAGGCGACACCGACCGCATCCAGAGTTACGGGAATGCCTCTGTCATTTGCTTCCTTAAGCGACAGCCTCATCGAAGTGATCCTGGTCTCAGTGATGTTGCCCATGTTGAGCAGGAGGGAAGATGCGGTCCTTGTTATCTCCATAACCTCGTCGGGGTGCTCTGCCATTATGGGCTTTGCGCCGAGTGCCAGGATCGTGTTGGCGGTCTGGTTCATCGAGATCGGGTTGGTGATGCAGTGGATCAGGCTGTGGCTTTTTTCTTCCATAGAAGGCCTCCTTCAGCTATCCTTGTCTGCATCTTGATAAGGGCACCCATATGCTGGAGCCTGTACAAAACGACTGCCGCGATGCTTCCGCCGATCAGGGTTCCGCAAAGGAACGAGGGCACATAGAAGAACCATCCGAGACCCTCTCTTCCGCAGATGTAAGTCATGACGGGGTAGGATGCGATGGCGCCGATGATGCCGGTGCCGATTATCTCGCCGAGGACAGCAGCCCAGATCTTACTTTTCGAGATCTTATAAAGAATGCCGGAGAGCGTTGCTCCGAACACCGCGCCCGTGAGAGCGAGAGGCGGAATGCCCATAACGCACATCCTTATGACGCCTATGGTGACTGCCACGATGAATGCGTCAACGGGTCCCAGAAGGACTGCCGCCGTGATGTTGATGAGGTGCGCCATGGGGCACATGCCTTCGATCCTTAAGATCGGCGAGATCACGACGCCTACAGCTATCAGCATTGCCATTACCGATAAACGTAAAATGTTGTACTTTTTCATTATTATCTCCTTTCGTGTTTCGTGCGCGAAAAAAAGGAAGCTGCCCGATAAAGGCAACTTCCTTAAAACGCGTATATGACCTAAGAGTCCCTACGTTGGCATTACCCAAATCAGGTATTCGGTCGAAGGGCACACCTTCCTCTCAGCCTGTAATGCAAGCTCCCGTCCTTATATTCGATTTTCCAAGACAAGAATTTACACTAAAGTACCCTTATGCGCAATAGGGTATTTTTGGACACAAAAGTCCGAAAACAATCATTTACTTTTGGCTCCCGATTAATTATTATTCTTGTGTAATTTTTTAAAAAGGAGTACGGCTATGGATATTTCACCACTTCAAAAAGCAAGATACGAGTACAGCCCCAAGCTTCCGGGCATGCTTAGAAACGGTATTTCAGAAATCTCTGTACAGGAGGGCGCTGCTACACAGTCCGTTGCAGATCAGGACAAGATCAAGGCTCTCTTCCCCAACACATATGGTAAGCCCGAGATCACATTCGTTAAGGGCGCTAACACATCTGCTGCAAAGAAGCAGGTTGTCGGCGTTATCCTCTCAGGCGGTCAGGCTCCCGGCGGACACAACGTTATCTCCGGTCTTTATGACGCTTTGAAGGCAACAAATCCCGAGAACAAGCTTCTCGGCTTCAAGAAGGGTCCGGACGGACTTCTCAAGAATGACTACGTTGAATTTGACGACAAGTTCATCGATGCATACAGAAACACAGGCGGATTCGACATCATCGGTTCCGGCAGAACAAAGCTCGAGACAGTTGAGCAGTTCCAGACAGTCGCTAATTTCGCTAAAGAGAACGGCCTCACAGCTATCGTAATCATCGGCGGCGACGACTCCAACACAAATGCTGCTACACTCGCTGAGTACATGGCTGCTAACAACACAGGTATTCAGGTTATCGGCTGCCCCAAGACGATCGACGGTGACCTCAAGAACGAGGACATCGAGGCTTCCTTCGGTTTCGATACAGCTACAAAGACATATTCCGAGCTCATCGGCAACATCGAGAGAGACGCTAACTCCGCAAAGAAGTACTGGCACTTCATCAAGGTTATGGGCCGTTCGGCAAGCCATATCGCCCTGGAGTGCGCCCTGCAGGTGCAGCCTAACATCTGCCTCGTGAGCGAGGAAATCGAGAAAGAG
>JAFWQC010000024.1 GCA_017509245.1 Clostridiales bacterium
AGCAAATTAGATGGCTTTAGAGTCTAAGAACATTTCAAGAGAAGAAAAGAAGGATAAGGAGTTCGAAGAGCGCGTTATCCACATCGGCCGTGTTTCCAAGACTGTTAAGGGCGGTAAGAACATGAGATTTGCTGCTCTCGTAGTTATCGGTGACAGAAAGGGTCGTGTAGGTAAGGGCATCGGTAAGTCTACCGAAGTTCCGGACGCTATCAGAAAGGGTATCGAAGAGGCTAAGAAGAACATCGTTGACGTTTCTATCGTTAATGGTACTATCCCTCACGAGACTATCGGTGAATTCGCTGCTGCTCACATCGTTATGAAGCCGGCTGCAGCAGGTACCGGTGTCATCGCAGGCGGTCCCGTACGTTCAGTATGCGAGCTCGCAGGCATCACGGATATCCGTACAAAGTCTATCGGATCCAACAATCCTAATAACATGGTCAACGCTACTATCGAAGGTCTTAAGACCTTGAAGTCCGTAGAAGAAGTTGCAAGACTTCGCGGTAAGTCTGTTGACGAGATCAAGTAAGGAGGCCCGCTCAAAATGGCTAACATCAAGATTAAGCTTGTCAAAAGCACAAATAAGGCAAGAAAGTCCGAGAAGGCTACAATCAGAGCTTTGGGCTTGAAGAAGATCGGCCAGACTGTTGAGAAGGCTGACAACGAGGCTACACGCGGCATGATCAAGGCTGCAGTTAACTACGTAGCCGTAGAAGAGAATTAATGGAGGTGCCACAGCAATGAAGCTCAATGAAATGACTTCCGCAGGCAACGCAAAAGCATATCGTAAGGGCAGAGGTCCCGGATCCGGCAACGGCAAGACAGCCGGCCGTGGTCACAAGGGTCAGAATGCCCGTTCAGGCGGCGGCGTAAGACCCGGATTCGAAGGAGGCCAGATGCCTCTTTACAGACGTCTCCCTAAGAGAGGCTTCAACAACAAGAGATTTGCTCCTGCTTACATTGAAGTTAACATCGGAGATCTTGAGGTTTTCGATAACGGAACAGCAGTTGATGCTAAGGCTCTTTCTGACAAGGGCATCATCACTCTGCCCAAGAACAATGACGGCGTCAAGATTCTCGGCAACGGTGAGCTCACAAAGAAGCTCGATGTAACAGCAGCTAAGTTCACAGCTTCTGCTAAAGAGAAGATTGAGAAGGCCGGAGGCACGGCTACGGAGGGTTAATAGGCATGAACGGTATTTTCGATACTGCAGTTAACGCTTTTCGTGTAGAGTCTATACGCAAAAGACTGCTCTATACCTTCATGATCTTGGGGATCTTTATGATCGGCGGCCTCGTACCGGTACCGGGAATTGACGGTGAGAAGTTTACTTTACTTATCCGTCAGTGGGGTCAGCTCGGAAGCATCATGGATATCATTTCAGGTGGTGGTCTTTTCCACGCATCTATCCTGTCCATGGGTGTTTCTCCTTACATCAACGCATCGATCATCCTTCAGCTCTTAACTGTCGTAATCCCTGCATTGGAAGATATGTCCAAAGAGGGTGAGTCCGGCAGAAAGAAAATGGACAAGATCACACGTTATTCGGCAATCGGCCTGGCTTTAGTCCAGTCTTGCCTGTTCTGCTACTCAACACGTTCGGCTCTTAACGGCAGCCTTCCCACATGGCTCAATGCCGGCGTAGTTGTTGTTTCATTCACGGCAGGTGCCGCTATCGTTGTCTTCTTAGGTGAGAAGATCAACGATAAGGGTATCGGCAACGGTGTATCAATGATCATCTTCGCAGGTATCGTTACCCGTCTTCCTGACATGGTAAAGACACTTTACATGAAGTGTGTTGATATCAGCGGTTCGATCGAGAATGCCGTTCTTGGAACAATAGTAGGAATTCTCGTATTCATCGTTGTTGCTCTCATTTCGATTGCAATAATCGTCTTCGTTCTCTATGTTCAGAACGCAGAGAGAAGAATTCCCGTGCAGTACTCAAAGAAGGTTATCGGCAGACAGCAGCGCGGTGGTAACAGAGACTATATTCCGCTCAAGGTTAATATGTCCGGTGTTATGCCTGTTATCTTCGCAATGTCACTTTTGGCTATCCCTTCGATCATCGTAAACCTGTTCATGACTAACACTCAGAACGAATTCGCGCTCTGGCTCAAGGATAGCTTCTCAGGAAGTGTATATTATTACATCATCTACTTCGTTCTTATCATTGCATTCACATTCTTCTATACGGCGATCAATTTCCATCCCGTTGAGATTGCGAACAACATCAATAAGAACGGCGGTATGATCAACGGCATCAGATCCGGTAAGCCTACAACTGATTTCATCAAGCTGACAGCTTACAGACTGAACTGGATGGAGGCTATCTTCCTCGTTCTGGTCTGCATCATCCCGACAGTTATCGGTGTGCTCACAGGCTTTGAGAACGTATGGTTTGCAGGTACGTCCGTATTGATCCTTACAGGTGTTGCAAACGATCTTATCGTACAGGTAGAAGGTGAGCTTGAGGTAAGAAGCCCTAAGGGATTCCTTGAAGATCTTACGATCAAGACAGGCAGAAGATAATCTGCTTCAAAAGATTAAAACCACAAGAGGTTGCCCGTTTGCGGCAACCTCTTTTATTTTCAGGGTGATTCAAAGTTCTATTCGTCCCTTAACGGGTCTATAATATAAATATGGGAAACTTACTTGATTATCTGGCATGGCGCGGCGACTTGTCGCTTGCGCAGGATCCTTTTAACAGCATCGATGCGCTATTGCTGTCGAGCCTGTCTTATGTTGACTTCACAAATGTCGTTCCCGCAAAGGGAGAGGGCATGGTAACCATGGAAGAAGCTTCAAAGAGGTTCTTTGAGCTTCATACTGAAGAGGAACTTGCCCAGGATAAATCATTTATTAATTTTGCTCCTTCGCTCTTAAGAGCACTCGCGGAATCGAACCGCTTCAAAGATGCTTATCTTCTGAATTTTGTGGACGACACGGATATTTCAAGAGAGATACAGTTTGCGGCAGTTGAGATCGACTTGTCCGATGGTACAGTGTTCATTTCATATAGAGGCACAGACGACAGGATCGTAGGCTGGAAAGAAGACTTTAACCTGAGTTACATGACCGTTCCTGCGGAAACGGAAGCGGATCAGTATTTCAGGGAAGTAATGGATGGAAGGACTGAGAAGGTCCGTCTCGGCGGGCACTCAAAGGGCGGTCATCTGGCGATTTATGCTGTTGCTTCGGCACCTGAATTATATGACAAAGTCCTGACCATATACAGTTTTGACGGCCCGGGGTTTAACGATGAGGCCATGGTGACAGATCACTTTAAGCGTGTTCAAAAGAAAGTGGAGAAGTTCATCCCACAGACTTCCATTGTGGGAAGGCTTCTTACAAGCACTGTGGAACCTGTTGTCGTAAAGAGTAACGAACTCGGCATCATGCAGCACAATCCGCTTTCCTGGGAACTTGAAGGCAAGGAATTCGAGACCCTGGATTTCACGGATAAACTGAGCGATCTTTTCGATGAGACCATGACAACATGGCTTGATAACATGAGCTTTGAGGAACGCAAGGTGTTTGTGGATGAGCTGTTCTCTGTTTTCGAGGCTTCGGGATGCGAGAACATAAGCGAGATGACCAGGATCGGCATCAAGGGCACCAAGGCGATCATCACCAGGATGGCGCAGATCAAGAACGATTCGGGTGAGAAGGTAAGGACCCTGGTAAAGATGTTCTTCATCAACTTCAATGTCTTAAAGGATAATGTTGTTAAAGAGAAACTTGAGGATGGCGCAAAGCTCATCACGGCCGGAAAGAACAGGAAATAAGACGGCAAACCACTGCAGTTCACTTCCCAAATAAGCAATGTCCCAACCGGCCTGAAGGGGATTGGGACACTGCAGTAAATATTCGATTAAAGGCGGTTATTGTATAACCGGAAAGGTCAGCGTTACCTTGAAAAGGTCACCGTCTATCTCCACTTTGAATTTGCCGCCCTGAAGTTCGGTAAGACTCTGGGCGATGGAGAGTCCGAGACCATTTCCTTCTGTGTTACGGGACTGGTCACCTCTTACGAAGCGTTCAACAAGTTCATCGGGGCTGATGTTCAGCTCGGCACTTGATGTGTTCTTGAAGACGGTTACTGCCTGTCCGCTGACCACGTTAAGTGAGATGTAGACTCTCGTTCCGGGCATTGAGTACTTGCAGATGTTGTTCATGAGGTTGTCGTAGATGCGCATCATGCGTCTTCCGTCCGCCATGATCATTACTTTTTCTTCAGGAACGTTTGTTATAAGAGTCAGATTAGCTGAATCGAGCTTTTCTTTGAACTCGCCGGCTGTCTGCGATACAAAGGTGCAGCAATCAAGAGGAGAGGGCACTATCTCAAGATTGCCGGTTGAAGCTTTCGATGCCTCAACGAGATCTTCGATAAGTCGCTTCAGCTTATCTGACTGTCTCACGATTACCTCCGAATATTCGCCAATCTTCGGATCAGACGGATCAGATTCACCTATCAGAGATGCATAATTGATTATTGAGGTGAGTGGGGTTTTTATGTCATGAGAGACATTGGTAATTAGCTCTGTTTTCATGCGCTCTGATTTCAGTCTGTCCTCAACTGCTATCGTAACGGAATCGGAAACTGCGTTCAGGTTTTCAGCGTGCTTTTTGAAATCACCCCAGAGGCCCTTTGTGGGGGCACGGTATGTGATATCACCCTGCGCGATCTTCTCGCCGGCTTTAGCAAGCTTTTTTAAGATATATGCGATATAGAGTATAAAAGGTACGAATATAAGTTTCTCCACGAACCAGCCGCCAACAAGGGCTTCGCCGTCAAATCTCGCAGAAGCCAGATAGATTAATTCGATAATTGACAATACTGCAACCGCAATGGCAGTTCCCCAGATAAGCGGGATAGCCGTGATCCCTTTCCAGATAAACTTAAGGAATTTGACGGTGAGCATGATGATCTTATAGATCAAGGAGCCCTTGATAAGCATACGGCGCTTGACCCGGCCTGCCATGCTGACTGCCAGACCGATACACAGGTTCAGGAGAGTAATAAGTATCAATCCGCCTCCCATTATTGCAGCTCCGTCAGTGTTAACATCATTCATAATAACAGCGCCTATTGCTCCCAGAAATATAACGCCTGCAAGTAAAACATCAAACGGGATACCGCTTAACGGGCCGGCAGCGATCTCATCTGAGCCGGGTCTCTTTCCTGCCGCACTCATAAGTGTGATGAATGATATAAGTGACAGGAAGAAACTGATAATGGCGATGGGGAGGAGCCATGAGCTCAATTTGTAGATGAGTCCGATGACTTCAAGATCCAGCGGTGTCAAATAAGAATAATCATTCGGATCGACATATACCGTAATGGTTGCGGATACAGTTGTATCAGTGTCCAAGAAAGGATTAAAACCGACGAGACCTTTTGAAGATCCGTTAGAGTTGTATATGATGCTGGTGTGATAGGTATAACAGGAAAGATCCGTACTGTCGCCTGCATTAACGCTGTTTTCGAGGGCGTCAAATGTGGGTGAACGGTATAGCACAATTCCTTTATCATTTTGGATCTTGATCGGAATATAAGAATAGTAGCTCCCGTATGGACTCATTACTGAATCAGCCAATGACATTGCCTGGTATTCAATGTTTCTTTCACTTAATTTCATTTTGTATTGTTCAGGCGTCGTATGGTATATATCCTCGGCAAGAGCAAACGCAAAGCCCAGCACGGACGCACAGAGCAATATCAAAGACAGGTTAATGGTGATAAAGAGCACCGTCTTGCCTGCCAGGGTCCGGAAAAAGCCGGATTTCTTTTTGGTCGTAACTTCCATTTAATTTCTCCCTTTTTCGATCTTATAGCCCTGACCGAATACGACTTTGATGTATCTCGGTTCATTGGGTGTGATCTCGATCTTCTCTCTTAAGTGTCTTATATGAACCGCTACGGTGTTGTCCCCTGCGGAAAGAGCATCTTCGCCCCAGACTCTGTAATATATTTCCCTGGGCGCGAAAACCTTTCCCGGGTGTTCCATAAGGAGCTTTAAGATCTCAAACTCCTTGGGCGTAAGGCTTACGATCACGTCATCTACCGTTACTGTCTTTGTGTCGTTATCAAGCTCGATCCCGTCGACTGTGAGGGTACCTTTGGCTATGCTGCCGGCACCGAGCTTCGTATAACGCCTGAGCTGTGAACCGACCCTTGCAGCAACCTCCAGGGGGTTAAAGGGCTTGGTGATATAATCATCAGCCCCTATGTTAAGTCCCAATATCTTATCCTGGTCCTCTGACTTTGCAGTGAGGAGGATGATCGGCATATTGAATTTCTCCCTGATCTTCGACATCGCTGTTATCCCGTCCATTTGCGGCATCATGATATCAAGCAGAACGAGGTGGACTTCCTCCTTATTTACGACATCCAAGGCTTCAAACCCGTTATGTGCCTCTAACAATCTGTAATCCGGATTCTGCAGATAGATCTTCAAAGCATTAACGATGTCTTTCTCGTCATCGCAAATAAGAATGTTATACATATTGTCCCCCTCACGCTGTTTGTGATAATGCCATTTTAAGGATAAACACATTAACATAAAACGGCTTAAAGCATTAAGATTTGATTAATTCCGGTATTTTATGGCAAAATATCCCCTGAAATTAACCGGTTTAAGGATTCTAATATAACATGCTTTACATAATGAGACACGGTAAAACTGACTGGAACCTGAGGCATAAGCTTCAGGGAAAGACAGATATTCCCTTAAATGACATGGGAATAAAGATGGCCAGGGAGGCAAAAGAGCGTTATAAAGACGTGAATTTTGACATCTGCTACTGCTCACCTCTCATGAGGGCCCGCGAGACGGCGGCACTGGTCCTTGATGGAAGGAACATTCCCGTGATAATAGACGACAGGCTTACGGAGATGGGATTTGGCATCTATGAAGGCATCGAAAATGTTTTCGATAAGCCTGAATGCCCTGTATGGACACTGTTCTTCGAACCGGAGAAATATGTTGCGCAAGACGGGGCGGAGAGTCTTAACGATCTGATAGGAAGGACAAAGAGCTTTCTTGAGGAGATCGTGTATCCCGGAGTCGGTGATGGAAAGGACATCCTGATAATGGGACACGGTGCCATGAACTCTGCATTGATAGGCCAGGTAAGGCATACTCCCGTTAAGGATTTCTGGGCTGAAGGCATCGAAAACTGCAAGCTCATAAAACTCATATAAAATAGAGCGACCACCCCGGGAAGGGTGGCCGCAAATATGGGGATAATAGGAATAGAAAAATGTCTTTGTTGATATTTGAAGTATAGTTTATTAAGAGCCTAATTTCAACAACCTTACTTTAATGATGTTTAAACGTAATTTAAAAAGAATATTAACGTTTTTACAGCAATATTAACGAAAAGAACTGCGTTTACGGCAGATATCATAACCCATGTCCCGTGTGAATTCTATACAACAAATCTAAAGATTGTGCAAAACCAGGACATTTTTCCAAAGAATGTATTATAAGTGTCCCAAAAGCACAAGATTTTACTGTAAATTCTGTAATTTTCCCTTTCCTCCGGCATGTGATCCGCGGTCTGAAGCGGTTGTCGGAATGTTATTTTACTGGTCAATTTTTAACTTGATTTAAGTTTGACAGTTTAATCTTATGTAACAAATTTAAAACATACTTAAAAAACTTGTATTGGTTCCGGCAATCCGATAGCATTTAGGCAGCTTCACATATACGGATATAAGTTTGGGGAGGATGTATATGAAGACAAAGGTCGTGATCCTGTCTGTGATAATGCTGCTGGAATGCACACTTCTTGGCTTTCTTGCCGCAAAGAGTGTAGTACGGTTCTCGTTTTACAGGGAGTACAGCGAAGCGGTGACCTTGGCAGAGGATATTGTTTTCGCTGACGACACAGGAAAGAGCATATCATTGCCGGAAGGAACACAGGGAGCATTCATGGCGGGTTTTAACGACTTCAACGGACTTAATAACTGCGTATTACTTCAGGACGGCGAGGGAAACAAGTACCGGCTGACGGTCTTGAAGGATAATGAGAAGGCGCCCGCCAAGGGAAGTTATATCAGGTTCAGTCAGCTGTCGATGGCCCAGACCCTGCTATGGGAGTACGAGAATATCGGGAAGACAAACACCAGGGCGAATGTGCTGATGATCTTCGGAACCGCCATAGGACTGGTCCTTGCCGGTGCACTGACGTTCTTTTTCTTCCGTGCATACAAGGATTCGCCGGACGGAAGATCGGAAGGCCTCATTATCAAGGTAATGCTGGTCATAGACATTATTCTTCTGGTGCTGATAGCTTTTGATATTATCTTCTTCCTTAATATCATGAGCACCCATACAAGATCCGCGTTCTTCCCTGAACGCGGTCCGGCATTTCTGAACGGCAAAGCAATTTAAGATACAAAAGAGGAAATAAAGATGAAAATCCTTCTTGCAGAAGATGAGAGATCGTTATCAAAAGCCCTGAAAGAGATCCTTACGAGGAGCAATTATTCCGTTGACTGCGTTTTCGACGGGGAAGAGGCCGTGCTCTACAGCATGGCGAGCGAGTACGATCTGGTGATCATGGACATCATGATGCCGAAGCAGGACGGGATATCCGCTCTTAAAGAGATAAGATCGAAGGGCAATAATGTTCCGGTCCTCATGCTTACAGCAAGATCCGAGATAGATGACAAGGTCGAAGGTCTTGATTCAGGTGCCAATGATTATCTGACCAAGCCTTTTGCCACGAAGGAACTCCTTGCGAGGATAAGAGCACTTACAAGGCAGCCGGCATCTTCAGGTGACAATGTGCTGAAGTTCGGAAACCTCACACTGGACAGGGGTTCGTTTGAATTATCTTCACCCAAGGGGAAATACCGTCTTGCCGGCAAGGAATTCCAGATGATGGAGATGCTCATGATCAATCCCGGCATCCTTATATCGACCGAGAAATTCATGGACAAGATATGGGGCCTTGATTCGGAGGCCGACATAAGCACGGCATGGACTTATATATCCTACTTAAGGAAGAAGCTCGCAGCTCTCGAAGCCGATGTCCAGATAAAAGCCGTAAGGAATTCAGGATACACCCTGGAGGAGATCAAATGATAAGCCGGCTCAGAAGAAAGTTCATCATCATCTCGATGCTCTCAGTCACGGCCGTGCTGGCTGTCCTGATCGGATCGATAAACATCTTCAACTTCAGGAATGTCACAAGGGAAGCTGATAACATCATAGATATGCTCGTTGAAGGCGGGGGAGTATTTCCTGAGATGCTGCCGCCATGGCCCGATGCCCCGTTCACTGATCCGTTTGGCGGAAGGAGAGACATGATATCTCCGGAATTGAGGTTCGAGGCGAGATATTTCACGATCAGGATATCTTATGACGGTTCAAGGATTGCTACAAATACCGGAATGATCGCTGCAGTAGATGCTTCTGAAGCATGGGAACTTGCAGAGAAGGTCTTCGAACAGGGGAAACTGGAAGGCTTTGAAGGCGATTACAGATTCAGGATAGCAGATCTCGGAGATTCCATGCTTATCGTTTTCTATGACTGCGGAAGAAGCCTTAATAACGCGAGGTCCTTTCTCTGGATAAGCATCTTCATATCACTGATCGGTCTTCTCATAGTTTTCGCGCTCATAGCAATATCATCGAAAGCGGTCGTAAAGCCTGCGGCAGAAGCGTATGAGAAGCAGAAGAGGTTCATTACCGACGCCGGGCACGAACTCAAGACCCCGCTTGCCGTGATCAATGCCGACTGTGACGTTCTCGAGATGGAGAATGCCGGTAATGAATGGATCGCTGACATCAGAAAACAGACCGAAAGGCTCACCGGCCTGACCGGAAGGCTCATCTATCTTGCAAAGACCGAGGAAGGTTCAAAGCAGAAGATGACGATGATCGATTTCCCGCTGTCTGACTGCATATCAGAAGAGGTTGAATCATTTAAGGGGCTTGCAAGAGCATCCGGCAAGACGATCACTTCGGAGATCGCGGACGGGCTCTCATATAACGGCGATCAGCGGGCCATTGAAGAGCTCGTATCGATCCTTATGGACAATGCGGTCAAGTATTCACCTGAAGGCGGCAACATAGAAGTTTCCCTTCATAAGCAGGGCTCGAAAATCATATTCAGAGTATATAACGACACAAAAGAACCCGTTCCGGCAGATGTCATAAAGCATATGTTCGACCGCTTCTACAGAGCAGACAGCTCCAGAAATTCGGAGACAGGCGGATACGGAATAGGTCTTTCTATAGCCAAAGGCATAACCGGATCCCACGGCGGAAAGATAAATGCCGCCTCAAAGGATAAAGGGATCATCATTACTGTTGAGCTCTAAAGACCTACTGCCCGAGAACTTGACAAAGCCCCCCTCGGCCTTGTCAAGTTTCAGACAATAGAAAAGTAAAAGCGTTCAAAGCGTTATATATCAATGTAAGAAGCAGAAGCTGAGCAATGAAGGATTACCGACTCCCTTAAATGTAAGATAGAGAGGATATGTTCCGTCGGGAACAGTAAATTCTGCCGTGCCTTCTGTCCAGGCTGTGCAGAAATCCACGCCTATCTTTCCCAAGATCTCCCCGTCAACGGAAGTTCTTATCTCGAACTCGCCCTTGCCGTAACCTCTTGTCGTGATCTTTAAGCCCTTGACACCTTTAAGGTCAAAGTACTTAAAGCCAACGGTGGTGCCGTCAGAGATCTGTCTTATATGCGAACGTCCCTTGGGACCTTCACTGATATCCATGGTGATATTTGCCGAGTGCATCTCGCCGACATACATCTTGTTGTTGTCATCGAAAATATTGCAGGCGATGTGCGCGGGATATTCGGCATCATCCTTCAAAGGTCCGCCGTTAAGGCCGCAGGAAGTGATCTCGACCTGCGGGATCATCCCGTCTTTAGTAAAGCTGATCTTCTCAGCGCATCCCTGGCGTGAATACCAGTCGTTGTTGGTCTGCCTGTGATAGAAGATGTACCATTCATCACCGATCTCAACGATGCTGCCGTGATTGTTGGCACCGAAAGCCGCTGGCTTGTCAGCGGGCTTATAAGTATCAATACCGATATCGCAGTTGCTTACGATGACTCCGCCGTACTTGAAGGGTCCCAGAGGATCTGATGAATAAGCGTAGCAGAGCTCATGCATTACCTGTGAAGAGTAGATGAGGTAGAAGATTCCGTTCCTCTCTCTGATGGAAGGAGCTTCGAAGAAAGCGTGACCTTCAAATTCCGTGCCCTTGCTGTACTGTGTGGAAGGGATAACGAATTCGGGAGCTCTTCTGACAGTTAGCATGTCCTTATCAAGAACCGTCACCATGCATCCGTGACGCGAAGCATCAGTCTGTCCGCAGAAACCCGTGTAAAGATATGTGACGTCACCTATTGTAATGACACCCGGATCGAACTGCTGTTCTTCGCCTTCCTTCTTACCAAGGAGCGTGCCGTCTTCATAATGAACGTTGCCGATGAATTCGAACTTGCCGGAAGGTGAGTCTGATACTGCAACGGAAATAACGCAGTCGTTGTCGAGTGCATAGTAAAGATAGTATCTGCCGTCAGGTCCGACCGTAACGTCCGGCGCATAGAGGCAGCCCCTGTTATCGCCGTTGGCAGGATCGTCTGATCTCTTAAAGATAACGCCTTCATATGTCCAGTCTCCGAGATCACTAACCGGAGCAGACCATGTTACATAGTCGCCCGGGCAGAAGTATTCTCCTCCGAAGAAATCGTGTGAACCGTAGATATAGACCCTGTTATTAAATACGTAAGGCTCTCCGTCAGGGATGAATTCCCAGTTTGGGAGGTAGGGGTTGAAGGCCTGCTTTTTGGGAACCTCGTAAAGCGCGACCTTGGGGCCGGAGGGCTCATCCTTAAAAGCATCTGCTCCTACTGTTGCTTCCTCGATGTGCCTTGTCATGAAGGAAAGGAAGTCTGACTCGGAGGAATCCTCCTGGATCGAGGTTTTCGCGCCTTCGGAAGTAAAATGCATCTCATTTTTGGATGCGGGAGTAAAAGGCTTCCACAGAGGAAGCGGAGTTCCGTCAACATCGTCGCCGTTAGGATCGCCGTTCTTTATGAAGTTAATAAAATATGTGCTGATCTGCCTTGCGATATCGAAGTGTCTGCCCGTCATAGGTCTCCAGCATTTGTCGAGGTTATCGAAAAAGAACCAGAGGTCTACGGAGTGGAATGTGCCGGGGTCATCCCAGCCGGGGATATCGGGCTCAAAGCTGTAGTAATAACCCGGCTTGTCATTGCGCGTAAAAGCAGCCTTGACCGCACATTCGATCGCACGGACCGGAGCGTAGAGATTGCCGTTGTGTTTCTGCGCTTCGGGGAAAGAGAGGAACTCATCCGTCTTATCCTTGAAGATCGCTCTTGCCTTGGCTTCGAAGTCTTCCCGGGAATCCGCAAGGATAAAGCTCGGGAATTCATCGTAGGTATTGCCTGACATCATGGGCACATGAGCGTGCTTTCCCTGAAGGAAGAGCTTATAGGGCTCATCATCCATGAAGACGTTGTCGATCATCGGTGTGAAGAAGAAGTTTTCCTCTTCCCTGAACTTTGCATAGACCTCGCGGATATATGAAGCGTCGAGTTTTCTTGCTTCATCAACTGTCTTTACGCCGAGCTTTTCGAAAAATTTAACTCCGTATGAGCATGCGTCTTCACGTGTTCTCGGGGTCATGACAAAGTCTTGTATATAGGGGAATGAGATGATTCCCGATAAGATAACAGCCTTCTTATAGAGTCCGATGCCGGATTTTGACGTAAGGTGGTTGAGAACACTCCCGCCGCCTGCTGACTGGCCGGCTATCGTGATGTTGTCGGGATCACCGCCAAATGCTGCGATGTTCCTTCTTACCCACTTAAGTCCTGCCTGTTGATCCAGCAGGCCGAAGTTGGCGGGAGCCTCGGGAGATTCCTCAAACAGGTCAGGGTGAGCGAGGAAACCTAACGCACCCAGCCTGTAATTGACTGTTACGACAACGATGCCTCTCTTGGCGAGATTCTCACCGTTGAATTCCATCTCTGCGGTGTAGCCCCACTGAAATCCGCCGCCGAAGAACCATACGAGGACCGGAAGCTTCTCATCCGCACTCTTCGCATTAGTCCATACATTAAGGTAGAGGCAGTCCTCACCGATTTCGATGTCGGGATCAACGTGCCATTCGCGGCAGTAGATGTCTGTTCCGACACCGGGCTGATCCTGTACGGAGATGGGCGCGAACTTGTAAGCGTCGTAGATGCCGTCCCAATCCTTGCAGGGACGGGGAGCTCTCCAGCGGTTTTCACCTACCGGGGGCTGTGCGAACGGAATGCCTTTGAAAGCCGTGATGCGTGTATTATTGCCCGGCAAACCTCTGACAAGCCCGTTCTCGGTCTCTACGATCCTTAACATAGGGGACACCTCAAAAAAACAATATAATTACAATAAATGTTAGATAATCGAAGCATTTAATTCAACGGGATAAATTACAGATAAAACCCGACTAATTCAACAGATTAAGTTCCGCACGTTTGCAAAGGACAAGCGATTTTCTATAATATGTATTGCGTATGTAAAGTATCGGTTTTCGAGGAACAGAACTCATAAATGAGTCCGGAGGAATATGTTTAACCGCATCAGGGGAAATGTTTTCGGCAGATTAAAACTTAATAAGAAATTCCTTTTGATGTACGTCTTCGGCGTGATCCTTCCTATTCTCACGACCGATTTTTTCCTTATCAGATCCATCTACCAGACTGAACTTAAGAACCAGTCCTACTACAGGGAGACTGCTATCGACGCATATTCCAATTACATAGAGAACCTTCTGGCGTACGATACGGCGGTTGCTTCGTCGATCGACCTTAACAAGAACCTCAATACATTCATGAACACCCTGTACGACAAGCCGTCCAACTACTACAAGAATTACGTCAACACGATCTCCAATTCATTCTTCTCGACGCTGACCGACTATAACCGCGACAGGATCATTATCTACTGCGATAACAATTCCATCATCAACGGTAACTATTTCCACCATCTGTCGGAGGCCGAGAATGAGATCTGGTATCAGAAGCTTATAGAAAGCGGCGAGAACCAGGGTGTGTTTGCATATTACGATTACGCCCCGGTCCTGAGAACTTTTGACCAGAAGCGTTTCGTCTACGTCAGAAGGATGACCAACACCAAGTCTCCGATAGAGAAGATCGTAACGATCGAGCACAGAAGCTGGAGAATTACGGGTGAGCTTGCGGATATCCCGGTCAACTGCACGATGTTTGTCTGCTGTGATGATTATCTGATCTATCCGAGCCAGGACAGCACCAATGACTACCAGAAACTCATGGAAAAGGTTGCGAACGAGCCCTATGTAACAGTAAGGGAAGTCCAGATGTATGGCACCACGTTCACGATCTACGCCATCACGGAAGATCTGACCATAACAGATGTCATGAAGAATAACATGCCGGTAACGCTCCTGCTGTTTATCGTAACGCTCGTTATCCCGATCCTCATCATGAAGCTCCTTGAGAAGTCGATCACGGACAGGATCAGCATTCTCGGGAAAGCATTTGGCGAAGGCGGGAACGATATCCTTCAGCCGATAAAGGAAATAAAGGGATCGGATGAGATCTCGACTCTCATGCATAACTACAACAGGATCGTCGAGATCAACGAGGAACTCACCCAGACGATCTATAAAGACAAACTCCGCGAGCAGGAGTCTGACCTCGCGCGCAAGAATGCCGAACTCCTGGCGCTCCAGAGCCAGATCAATCCGCACTTCCTTTTTAATGCGCTCGAGAGCATAAGAATGCACAGTATCCTTAAAGGCGAGACTGAGACGGCGGAGATGGTCCAGAGACTTGCCGTCATGGAAAGACAGAACGTTGAGTGGCATGAAGACGCCGTAACGATAGAAGAGGAAGAGGACTTTATCGATGCTTATCTCCAGCTTCAGAGTTACCGTTTCGGCTCAGGATCTCTTTCAACATCGAGATCGAGGAAGACTGCAAAAAACTGCTTATCCCGAAGCTTACACTGGTTACATTCGTTGAGAATGCATGTGTTCACGGTATCGAGTCAAAATCTTCACAGGGCTGGATATTCGTAAGGGCTTATAAAGACGATAACGACTTCGTGATCGAGGTCGAGGATACCGGTGACGGAATGGAGGAGGACGAGGTTGAGCTTCTCCAGCAGAGGATGAACAGTGTTACCATTGATACTATCAAGAAGGCAAAGCATGTCGGCATCCTTAACGCGTGCCTGCGTATAAAGATGATGTTCAAGGATAAGGCGACATTTACGATAGAGAGCGAGAAGGGTATCGGAATGAGTGTAATCATCAGGATACCTCTGGATATGATCACTAAGGCTGAGTGAGGTGAAATATGCTTAAAGTAATGCTTGTTGACGACGAACCTTATATCCTTCAGGGTCTGCAGGTCCTGATCGACTGGGAGAGCGGCGGCTTTGAGATCGCAGCTTCATGCCATAACGGCAAGGAAGCTTTGAAATATTTAAGAGAGAATACCGTGGACCTCATAATCTCGGATATCAAGATGCCTGAGATGACGGGTCTTGAACTCCTTGAGACAGTAAAGAAGGAGAAGATCTCCGATGCCGAATTCGTCCTTCTGACCGGTTACGATGATTTTGCATATACACAGAGAGCGATAAGGAACGGATGTCTCGACTATATCTTAAAGCCGGTCATTGAAGAGGAACTGATATCTGTCCTTAGGAAAGTATCCAACCTCAACCGTGAGTCTTTAACGCTCCGCAAGGACAGGGAGAAGATGGAGGAGGCCTACCTTGCAAGAGTCATAAGGCATCTTATAAGAGGCAAGTTCAATGATGAGGATATCGATTTTGCGAACAAGCAGCTCCAGCTGTCGGGCAAACTGAGGTTCATCTACATAGAGACCGTAAGAAGTGAATCGGAGCTGATCGAAGGCGATACTGATGAGTACGATTCTGCAGCAGTCCAGAGAACGCTTTACAATTCGTGCAGGGAGATCCTGAAGGAATATGCGGATCACTTCACCCTCGACATCACACTTGATGATGATAATAATAATGTAGGTTTTATATATAGCGAAAATATGGCGGTCATGCGAGACATGACCGAAGAGGAATTCCTCAACGCGTTCATACGAAAACTGGAGGTCCTCGTTATCAAGCCGATAAGATTGTTCTGCGGTGAACTTGTTCCCGACATCGCGTCACTTTCAAAATCATTTAACTCATGCAGACGTCTTAAGAGCATTGCAGGATTCCATAACAGGAAAAAACTGTACTTCTATGAGGAAACACAGTCTTCACACAGCAGCATCGTTCTCTGCAAGAATACGGTGGATGACATCATCAGTTCCATCGTAAAGAACGATCCAAAGCTTATCGAAGAAGGCATAGACAGACTTTTCGAGGAGCTCCAGGGCAAAGAGGGCACAAACAGGGCATTCGACCTTAACATCAACTATCTTCTCTTCCAGCTCATCCATCTGGCAAGCGAGCTTGATGACTCGGTAAACCAGGAGGAGATCATCCAGTATATTTCCGCACAGACATCAGATGACGCATTCAAGAGGGGCAGCCACCAGCATCTTAAAAAGTTCGCTCTGGAATACGCCGCTTATCTTTCCGAACTGAGAAAGAGCATTTCGCACGGTATCCTTGCAGTGGTCGAAGCGGAGATCAGGGAGAACTATGCCGATAACATCAGCCTTAAATATCTCGGCGACAAATATCATATCAACAGTTCATATCTGGGGCAGGTCTTCAGCAAGAAGTACGGTACATCCTTTAAGAATTACCTGACAAATTACAGGATCAAGGAAGCTGCCAAGCAGATCATCAATACTGACAAGAAGATCAACCGTATTGCGGAAGACGTCGGATATAAGGACAGTGACTATTTTATCCGCAAATTCATAGAAATTATTGGGTGCACCCCGTCTAAATACCGCAAAACTAACAGAGAGGCATAATCAAGCTTTTTTCTTTGTGCGACATGCACAAAAAATCCTCCCGTTCTCTGTTATACATGTTAAATCCGTTACATTTATGTAGAATTTATCAGTTGTTTAGCGAGAATTTATCAGGTTGTGGCAAAAATAGGGCAACTCTATAATCTAGGTGCTTATTACTCGTTAACAAGCGAGAATTTATTTCGGGAGGTCTAAAATGAAGACAAAGAAAATCGTTGCATTGGTCCTCGCATCAATGATGGCGGTGTCCGCTCTCGCAGCATGTAACAAGACTGTTCCTACCGATTCCAAGGAAACTGGTGACGGTTCGACAGCTACTACATCAGAGGGACCTAAGGAAATCGTAGATTTCACTATGTTCGCTGCAATGGCTGGTAAAGAGAAGGACGCAGGAAACGAGATCATGGAGATCATCGCTGAGAAGACAGGTGTTCGTGTTAAGGAAACATGGCTCACAGGTCAGAATGCAGGCGAAGCTATCGGCTCCATCATCGCATCAGGTAAGTTACCTGACCTTATTGATGGCGGCGACGGCTGCGTTACTCTCTATGAGAACGGTTTGCTCGTAGCTTGGGATGACTATCTTGAGAAGTATCCCAACCTTAAGGAAATGTATACAGCAGAAGAGTGGGATAAGTTCCGTATGGACGACGGCCACATTTACTGGGCTAACGTTTTCGGTAACTCTTATGACCACAACACAGCTACAGGCCACAATGGTGAGGCTTTCTGGATCCAGGTACGTGTCCTTGAGTGGGCTAACTATCCTAAGATCGAGACATTAGATCAGTACTTCGATCTCCTCGTAAGATATGCTGAGGCAAATCCTGAGCTTCCTGACGGAACTCCGGTTATCCCTTATACATGTCTCTGCGAAGACTGGAAGTATTATTGCTTAGAGAACGCTCCTATGTTCCTCGATGGTTATCCGAACGATGGTTGCTGCATCGTTAACATCGACGCAGGCATGGAGAATCCTAAGGTTGTCGACTACAACACAACAGATACAGCTAAGATGTATTTCAAGAAGCTGAACGAAGAGTTCAACGCTGGTCACATCGATCCTGACTTCGCTACACAGACATACGATGAGTATATTGCTAAGCTCTCCACAGGTCGTGTACTTGGTCTCTGCGATCAGTATTGGGACTTCGCTTACAACCTCATGGGACCTTTCTCTTCTCCTCTCCAGGATAAGGAAGGAAAAGACTTCCGTCTTGATGAGATCGGTTGCGATTACGTACCTCTCGGCCTCGTTGCTAAGGCTGGTCAGCCTCAGCAGTGGCACTCTTATGACGACGAGCTCAACCAGTCTTCTGGTTGCGGCGTTACAACAAGCTGCTCAGATCCGGATCTCGCATTCGCATTCCTGAGCGCACTCCTTGAGCAGGACATCCACAACCTCCGTTTCTGGGGTATTGAAGGTGTTGACTATCTCGTAGACGAGAATGGTCTCTTCTACAGAACAGAAGAGATGAGAGAGAACTGGAAGAGCGACAGCTACAAGGCTAAGCACTCTTGCGAATACTCATACTGCCCTCAGTGGAGAGGTATGAGCAAGGATGGTATCAACCGTATGATGCCTGATGAGCAGCCTTCAGAGTTCATCGAAGGTCTCGCAGCTCCTCTTAGAAAGACATTCGAGGCTTACGGCGTAGGTACATACTCCGAGTTCCTCGGTTCCGAGATCGTTGTAAACGCTCCTTGGTATCCTCTCTGGTCTTGGTCTAACAACCTTTCTACAGACAGTGAAGGTGGTATTGC
Organism: Clostridiales bacterium; assembly: GCA_017509245.1. Lineage (GTDB taxonomy): Bacteria > Bacillota > Clostridia > Saccharofermentanales > Saccharofermentanaceae > Saccharofermentans. The sequence goes on from JAFWQC010000024.1 coordinate 18,752, forward strand.
TTGGAAGAACATGGGCGAGTGCAAGCATTATTGGCTCCCTACAGTTGTTATGAGCAAGAACTTCGAGTCTGACTGGGAATCTTACCAGAAGGAATATGCTAACTGCAATCCTCAGGCATTCATTGATGAGGCTCAGGCAGAAGTTAACAAGAGACTTGAGACAGCTAAGTCCTTCGGTTGGACACCTGCCTAATCTCTACAAAGGTTAATTAACTAATCGTGTGGCGGCGACCATGGCAACTAATCTATGGTCGCCGCTACTCTTAACAGGAGTGGCTAAACATGGAAATTTCGACTTCAAAAAAATTGAAGAAAAAAGAGAAAGACATTGATCTTAATAAGCCCAAGCTCACTGTCAAAGAATTTAAGAGACAGTGGATTCTGGTTGTAATCGCGGCTATTTATATTGTTTACGGAATCATCTTCTATTATCTTCCTCTTGCAGGCTGGATAATCGCATTCCAGAACTTCATATACGCCAAGGGTATTACGAGATCCAAGTGGGTCGGCTTAGGCAAATTCAAATTCCTGTTCAGCGATAAGAAATTCCTTATGGTAATAAGAAACACATTTGCAATGGGTGTGCTTAATCTCGTATTCAGCACAGTCGTAGCAATTGCGTTCGCTATACTCTTAAACGAAGTTAAGAATAAGTACTTTAAGAAATCTATTCAGACAATTTCATACTTGCCGCACTTCCTTTCATGGATCATCGTTGTTGCGATCGTTCACGACGCACTTACTTCTACCGGTATCATCAACGAGCTCCTTATAAAGTTTGGAATTTTAAAGACATCATATGCATTCCTGGGAGATCCCAAACTGTTCTGGGGAATCGTCACATGCAGCCACCTCTGGAAAGAGACAGGCTGGAATGCGATCATCTATCTCGCGGCAATCACTTCTATCGATCCTTGTCTTTATGAATCAGCTTCAATCGACGGTGCAGGACGTTTCCAGAAGATGCGTTATGTAACACTTCCGGGTCTCCGTCCTACCATCATGATCCTCTTGCTGATGAACATGGGTAACGTTCTCAATGCCGGATTCGAATTGCAGTACCTGCTCGGTAACGGTCTTGTACAGAACGTAGCCAGAACAATCGACATCTATGTCCTTGACTGGGCACTTGATGCTCGTAACTTAGATTACTCATTAGGTACCGCTGCCGGTATTTTCAAGACAGTCGTATCTATGACTTTCATCGTAGTATCTAACTACATCGCCAAGAAGAAGGGCGACGAGCGTCTGTTCTAAGGAAAGGGGGAACTATTCATGGCAGAAGAAGTTGAATTAGTAAGAATCAAGCACAAAAAGAGAATGGCAACAGAGGATATCATCTTTACGATCGTCAATACTACTATCCTTTTATTGTTCGCAATCGTGACGTTGTACCCTGTTCTTAATACATTGGCTTATTCCTTCAATGAAGGTAATGACGCTGTAAGAGGCGGAATCTATCTCTTGCCCCGTAAGTGGTCATTAAGAAGCTACGAAGAGATCATCTTCGAAAGACCCGGTATCCGTGTCGGCGCGAAGATCACTGTTCTGAGAACCATCATCGGTACTCTCACATCCCTGGCAGCAAACGCCTTGCTCTCATTTATCCTGAGCCGCAAGAAGTTCCTTTTCAAGTCTGGTGTATCCCTTTTCTGGATCATCACGATGTATGCTTCCGGTGGTATGATCCCGGTATTGATCCTCTACAGATATCTCCACCTGACATCCTCATTCTGGGTATATGTCGTCCCCGGCCTCGTAAGCGCTTTCAACGTAATGGTTATGAGAACTTACATGCAGGGTATTCCGGATTCATTGGAAGAAGCGGCACAGCTCGAAGGTGCAGGTTACATGAGAGTATTCTGGAGTATCGTTACTCCTCTCTGTAAACCGGTTTATGCTACTATCGCGCTGTTCGTCGCAGTCTATCACTGGAACTCCTGGTTCGACGCAATGCTGTATAACAGATTCGATCCTCAGTTTACAACATTGCAGTACGAGCTTATGAAGTTGCTTGACTCCGTATCTGCAACAACAGGTGTTACATCCGGTGCTCAGATGACCGCTGCTACCGCCAAGACGATCACGCCTATCACGGTTAGATCTGCCGCATCCATTGCGACAATGGCACCTATCATTGCCCTCTATCCGTTCCTTCAGAGATACTTCGTTACAGGTCTCACGATCGGCGGCGTTAAGGAATAATTTATCGTTCAGAATTGAATGTATAACGGGCTGCCTTGATCTCATAAGATCAGGGCAGTTTTTACATAAGAGCCTTATATTACTGTTTTGGTGAATGTAAAGGCAATAAGGGATAATTTGTTGTAGAATGTATAGGCTTTGTCCGGAGATAATATTTTCGGGCGCGCCCTGATAGAATCGAAAATAAAACTTATTAGGAAATATATAAATGAACTTTTTAAAGCCTGACAGTCCGGTAATGAACTTATTGAGCACGATCGCTGACCTCATCATCGTGCATATACTCTTTATCATCTGCAGTATACCGATATTTACTTTCGGTGCGGCTTATTCAGCTAAGTACTATGTAGCGATGAAGATAATAAAAGGCGAGGGTACGGGCGTCATCAAGCCTTTCTTTAAGGCTTTTGCAAAGAATTTCAAGCAGGCAACGGCAGTCTGGCTTATCCTTCTCGTCGGCATTGCCCTGATAATCCTGGACTGGCGCTGGATCTCATATAACGGCTGGGCTAATACTGCACTTCCTTATAAGATCGGCATCATCGCATTCAGCATTGCCATATTCCTCATGACGATGGCAATATTCCCGGTCATCTCAAGATATAAGATGAAGACGCTTGAAGTATTCAAAGCAGCTTTGATCCTTGCGATCGTCAAGATCATTCCGCTTGCTCTTATCGGAATACTTTTCCTGGGCTCCATCATCGCCTGTCTCTGGTATGCACAGTGGTTCCCTCTGATATATGCATTCACATCTACCACGATCACATATTTTATGTGCCTCGTCTTCATAAAGCAGTTCGACAAGCTCGAGAAGGCACGTGCTGACGAGCTTAAGGCGCTCAAGGAATCCGTTGAGACAAATCCCGAGCTCGATGCTGCAGGAAATATCTCTCTTGCAGGTGCGAAGAAGGACGTAAAGGCCCTTGAGAAGAATCTTGAGACACCTGACAAGGAAGAAGACAAGTCCGGCAACAGGTTCACGAGATTCATAAGGACTGAGAAAGCCAAGCTCAAAGAGCTTAACGGAAAGCAGAAGGCCATATATCTTTGCCAGTATTATCTGCCGGGAACGGTACTCGCCATACTCTTTATCGGCGCAGTATGCTGGTATTCACATGATATCTACAAGAGCAGCATGCGCGTTCTGGGCGGCGGACTGATCAACTGTACCGTTACTGATGAGGGCAGGGATTATGCGACGAAGGGTTTTATAGAGTGGGGCGGCTACGGCAAGAGAAGGACTTCCGAACTCATAGATACCGAGCTGGGTTACGGCAGCGTTTCCGAATATGAGCAGAAATATCTGGAGGTTGCATTCAGATCTCAGATCGTAACAGGAACATTCGACTACGTCATCATGAGAGATGATGTTGTCTGGGGCTATTCCACCACGGATTATTTCATGGACATGAACGATCTCGTAAATATGGATAACTTCACATCAGATGACTTCTACTACTATGAGATGACCGATGCCGAGAAGGCAAAGAGCAAGCAGGGAATCTCTTTCGAGGATCTTTTTAAGATGGGTGCGGAAGATACTGATGAGCCTGTTCCGGTTGCATTAAAGCTCACTGATGAAGCTGAAAAGAAGCTGGGCCTTGATGAAGAGCACGATTATTACATCGGTTTCGCATACTCCATCGGAGCGAAGGGAACTGATGATTACCGGAAATTCATAGAATATCTCTTCGGAAAGTGCTGATATAAGCGTTAACTGCAAGCCTTTTTTGCTTGACAATACCTTTTAGCCCTAATATAATTTTCAGGTTATATTAAGATTGTCTTACTATGCGCTGCCGCCAGAAACGCGGGTGTGCAACTGAAAGAAAACAACATCTTGGAGGATTTATATCATGGCAAAAATGACTTTTCAGCCTAAGAAAAGACAGAGAGCAAAGGTTCACGGCTTCAGAGCAAGAATGGAGACCGCTAACGGCCGTAAGGTTCTTGCAGCTAGAAGAGCCAAGGGCAGAAAGAGAATTGCGGTCTAATTGATTTAGATCCCAATCGCATTTTCGCTTTGAAATCGGTAGCACTCAGATTCAATTTTGAATTCAACAGGGTTTACCGGTACGGAAGATTCGCGACCGGCAGATACCTGTCGGTTCACGTGCTTAAAAGACGCGAGGGGACGACTCAGAGCGGCTATAAAGTAGATCCGGCAGTAAGACGTACAGGCTTTTGTGCTAACAAGAAAGAGCTTGGCGCGGTCGGAAGAAATCACGCAAGAAGACTTATGAGGGAATCTTACAGGCAACTGGAAGACAGACTTCCCGAAGGATATGATTACGTTTTCACTTTAAAGGCCAAGGGCGGAGTACCCGGATTTCACGAATTAAGCACGGATATGGGGAAGTGTCTGGCAAGGCTCGATCTTTTGGAAGGTAGTTCCATATGATTTCAAAAGCCATCATCGGAATGGTCCGCTGGTATCAGAAGTATATTTCTCCAAACATGGCGCCTCACTGCAAGTATCAGCCGACGTGTTCACAGTACATGATCGAAGCGGTTACAAAGTACGGAGCCATAAAGGGCGGACTTATGGGCATTTGGCGGATAATGCGGTGCAATCCTTTTTCAAAGGGCGGTTATGATCCCGTAAAGTAATCAGTTATTTATTCGTTAGAGGAACCGGAGACCATTAAATGGGAAACATCATAGTTCAACTTAATATTTTTGATACTTTGTTTGGCCCCCTGTACACATTGTTCGGATGGCTTACAAGGATCTTATTCCAATTCTTCGGTAATTACGGTTTGGCAATTATCTTCCTTACCCTGATTATCAGAGCAGCGCTTATCCCGCTCAATATCAGATCCCAGAAGTCCATGCTCAAGATGCAGGCGCTGAGCAGCAAGCAGGCAGAACTTAAGCGTATCTACGGAGACGATGAGGAAGGCTACAGGGAAGCATTCATGAAGATGCAGAAGGAGAACGGCGCAGGCGGCCTTTCAGGATGCCTCCTTCCGATCCTTCAGTTATTCTTCCTCATTCCTATCTATCACGTTGTAATAGCACCTTTGACATACCTATCACAGGTAAGCAAAGAGAATGTTTCCGCCATGATCGAACTCGGCAACAGGTTCGGCGAGAGCGGTATCTTTGATGGAAGAGTCACAACTGACATGCATATCGGACTTATCAAGGCATTGAATGAGAATGCCCAGTTCCTTCATGAGTGCATCAGCCAGGGTTTCTTCAAACTCGATCAGATGATCGACCTTCACTTCCTGGGTCTTGACCTTACGGTTACACCTGCCTGGAAGCCGTGGGAGATCGCAGCAGATCCGAAGACATATCTGCCCATGCTCATCATCCCCATTCTTGTATTGGCTACGAGCATCATCTCCATGCAGATGACAAAGTGGATGAAGCCCGGCCACAAGGAAGAGGAAGAAGCCAAGGAGCGTGCTAAGCTTAACAAAGCTATGGAAGGCCAGGTCGGTGACGGCAAGAGCGGCGCTGAGGATTACAGCCAGAACATGATGAAGATGATGAACTGGTTCATGCCGATACTCATGCTCTTTACAACATTCACACTTCCCGCTGCAATGGGTCTTTACTGGGTAATCTCAGGTCTTATGACGATCATTACCAGCATCCTCGTTTTCTACCTCTTCACAAAGCCTTATGAGGCTAAGAAGGCTGAGATCGAAGCCAAGAAGGATGCTGTTTTCAAGAAGAGCGGAAAGGCTAAGCTCGCAGGCGTTGATGAAGAAGTTGATGCTGATTCTTCAAAGAAGAATGGCAAGAAAAAGAAGAATTAATTTTGGCTCGAAGGAGGCCTTGAACATATGGAAAAGTCAGTAATCAAAACAGGCAAGACAGTTGACGAAGCAATTGAGGCAGCTCTTTCCGAGCTCGGCTGCACAAAGGAAGAGGCAACCATCGAGGTTGTAGACGAAGGTACCGAAGGCGGTTTCCTGGGTTTGGGAAGAAAGGACGCTGAGGTAAAGGTTACGGTTAATTCTGACGAAGCAGCTCCCGCTGAGAAGGCAGAGGCTTCTGATGACACATATTACGGTGATGACGAGAGCTTTGAAGGCGACGCAGTAAGCGAAGCTGAAGACGCAGCTGCAAACTTCGTAGCAGAAGTTCTTTCAGGCATCGGCATTCACGGCAACATGGATTCCTACAGGGAAGACGATACCATCTACATCTCTGTTACAGGTTCTGACTGCGGCGCTGCCATCGGTCGTCACGGTGAGACTCTTGAGGCTATCTCTTATATGACTAACCTCATCGCTAACAAGCACAGCGAGCAGAGAGTTCACGTATATCTTGATGTCGGCGGATACAGAAAGCACAGAGAGCAGGTCATCAAGGGCCTCGCTGACAAGGCAGTATCCAGAGTAAGACGTTCAGGCCGCAAGGTAACTATGGAGGCTATGAGCCCCGCTGAGAGAAGGATAGTTCACTCCTACCTCCAGGACGTAAACGGTGTAACAACACACTCCGAGGGTGTTGAGCCCAACAGATGTGTTGTCGTAACTCCCGAAGACAAGAAGTAATCGCATAAGATCTCTTATCAAATAAAGCGGTCTTTAAGCGATGTATTCCTATGATGACGAACCAATCTGCGCCTGCTCCACGCCGGCCGGTATTTCTGGCATAGCTGTTATCCGCATCTCGGGTAACGGTTGTGGGAAACTTGCCGATAAATGCTCCGTCATCTTAAGGAGCAGCGGCGACTATAAGAAGTTATCGGAACTTCCCGGATATACCTGCGCATTCGGTTTCGTCAAGGATCCGTCCGACGGGACAAAAGTGGACGAGGTCATATTCACGCGTTTTGAAGCACCGCATTCATATACCGGTGAAGAGATGGTTGAGATCTCTTCGCACGGCTCCGGTGCAGTTAAGCAGGAGATCCTTAAGTGCCTTGGCATGTCCGGTATAAGGATGGCCTATCCCGGTGAATTTTCGAGAAGGGCATTCATAAACGGCAAGATGAGCCTTGCTTCCGCAGAAGCTGTTATGGACGTCATCAATTCCGAGACCGAAAGACAGCTTGAGGCAGCAGGAAGTCTTATGTCAGGCAAGCTTGCCGAAGAGATCGGCTATATAGAGAAGAACCTTTACGACCAGGCAGCCATGCTTGAGACCTTCACCGAATTCGATACTGAAGACGATGAGGAGACCGAGAATTCCAAGCTTGAGGAAGTAAAGGATAACTTAAGCGACTGCCACGACAGGCTTACGACCCTCTGCAAGGGTTATGGCAAGGGCAGGATCTTATCCGAAAGGCTCCGCGTCGCGCTCTTAGGACTTCCGAACAGCGGCAAGAGCACTCTTCTTAATACTCTTACGGGTTTTGACAGGGCGATCGTCACAGAGGTTGCCGGAACCACAAGAGATACTATTGAAGTCCAGGTAAACATCAACGGCATTCCCGTTACGTTAATAGATACGGCAGGCATCCGCGAGACCGATGACCTCATCGAGTCAATGGGCATCGGCAGGGCTTATGAAGCAGGCAGGGGGGCTGACATGATCTTCTACATGATCCCGCCTGACATGGATGCCGCTGAAGCATATTCCGCCGTAAAAGACATCATTGAGGACTGTGATTCGGTTGTTGCCGTGTTCTCGAAAAGCGATACGGGAGACAACCCCGAACACGAAGAGATCGAGACAAGGCTCAAAGCGCTGGGCGTTAAGGATTTCATATCCATAAGTGCCGAGGAGGACCTCAACATCGATAAGCTCGAAGACGAGATAATCGACTACTATAACGAGCTTGGCGGCGGTGCTTCGGAAGGACTTCTCATCACCAACAGCAGACACTATACCAAATTCGTAAAGGCTTCCAAGAAGCTTGCACTGGCACTTGATGCACTGGATAACGGCCTCGGTACCGAAGTCTGCGCATCGGCTTTAAGGGCATGCCTTGACGAGATCGGCGAAGTAACGGGCAAGACGGTATCCGCAACGCTTGCAGATACCATATTCTCCAGATTCTGCATAGGTAAATAAATGACTATCCGTGAAGCTTTAGAGTTGGAAAGAAGCTTTGAAGCGGGAACATTCGATGTTGCCGTAGTAGGAGCAGGCCATGCCGGGTGCGAGGCAGCGCACGCAGCAGCCAAGCTCGGTCTTGACACGATCCTCTTCACGCTTTCACTGGACAGTCTTGCAAACCTTCCCTGCAATCCCTCCATCGGAGGCACTTCCAAGGGCCAGCTCGTAAGAGAGATTGACGCTTTGGGCGGCATAATGGGAATAATGGCCGATAAATGCGCGGTACAGATGCGCATGCTCAACCGTTCCAAGGGTCCTGCAGTATATTCCCCGAGGGCACAGGAAGACCGTGCGATGTATTCTGTCGAGATGAAGCATTATCTTGAGAATCTTCCGGGTCTCACATTAAAGCAGGCACACATTACAGAACTTCTTGTCGATGAGGAAGGCAATGCCGCAGGCGTCATGACCGAAGGCAAAGCAATATACAGGGCAAAGGCCGTCGTAATATGCTCAGGCACCTATATGGAAGCGCGCATAATAAGAGGCGAAGTCATTACCGAGAGCGGTCCTGACGGACTTCCGAGATCTGTCGGTCTTTCTTCATCTCTCAATTCACTGGGCGTTCCGCTCCTGAGATTCAAGACGGGCACGCCCGTAAGAGTCAATTCCAATTCGATAGACTTCTCACAGATGACGAGGCAGGACGGGGAAGATGATATCCCGCCGTTCTCATACAGGAACGAGATGGAAGGAAAGCTTCCGGCTCCCGTTGAGGAGCAGATCCCCTGCTGGTCCATCTGGACTACGGAAGAAACGCGCAAAGTAATATCAGACAACATGGACAGATCGCCTCTCTACAGCGGCGAGATCAAGGGCGTGGGCCCCAGATACTGTCCTTCAATAGAAGATAAGTTCATGAGGTTCAAGGACAAGACAAGGCACCAGATCTTCGTCGAGCCCATGGGCCGTCATACAAACGAGATGTATCTGCAGGGATTCTCGACGAGCCTTCCCGAGGAGATACAGGAGAAGATGGTAAAGTCATTGCCGGGACTTGGCAATGCAAAGATCCAGAGAGCGGCTTATGCTATTGAGTACGATCTCGTTGACCCTCTTTCGATAAAGGCGAGCCTCGAATCCAAGGTCGTTCCGGGCCTTTTCACGGCAGGACAGATCAACGGATCTTCGGGTTATGAGGAAGCTGCTGCCCAGGGTATCGTGGCAGGAATTAATGCTGCAATGAAGCTCCTCGGCAAAGAAGCGGTCATCATCGACAGATCGCAGGGCTATGTAGGCGTTCTTATCGATGACCTTGTTACCAAGGGGACGCAGGAGCCTTACCGCATGATGACTTCCCGCGCCGAATACAGACTGTTCTTAAGACAGGACAATGCCGACGAGAGACTTACTCCGATAGGGCATGAGATAGGACTTGTGGAAGATGATGTTTTCGAGGCGTTCGAAAAGAAGACCGAAGCAATAGCACTTGAGACTGAGAGACTTAAGAAGACATATGTGGCTCCCACGGAAGAACTGGGAGCGCTTCTCGATACATGCGGCCAGACCCTGCCTAAATCCGGTGAGAGCCTGGCAGACCTCATAAAGCGCCCCGGCGTGACATACGATCTGCTGGCGCCGGTCGACAAGGACAGAAAACCGCTCGCCAGGAACATCAGGTTCGCCTGCGAGACCAATATCAAATACGAAGGCTATCTGTCGCTTGAGAAAGAGATGATAGAGAAATTCAAGAATCTGGAAAAGATCAGGATCCCTGAGGATATCGATTATTCACTTATAAAGGGCTTGAGGATCGAAGCTACCCAGAAACTTTCTAAGATGAAGCCTGAGAACGTGGGCAGGGCTTCCAGAATATCAGGCGTATCGCCTGCCGACTGCGAAGTGCTGCTGGTTTATCTCGAGCAGAGAAGGAGACAAAATAATGGCTGACGGTCTGTTCCCAAAAAGAAAACCCCTTACCAAAGCTGATATCAAGCGTTTAAAGGAGAGCCTTCCCAAAAAGGTGGAGATCAGCTCTGAAGGTACAAAGGTAACGGAGCATGATGAGGAAATCACCGATGTTGCGCCCATCCTGGAATCTCACAAGGATGAGATAAGTGTTCCGCTCTCGGCCGAAGAGATCCGCGCTTTCCAGATCTACGCTTCAATGCTCAAAGAGAAGAACAAGGTAATGAACCTTACCGCCGTAGACGACGATAAGGGTATTGCCATGAAGCATTTCATAGATTCGCTCACACTCTGCCCTTACATAAGAGAGGAAGAGGCAAAGACCAAAAAGGACAAGCTTACGTTTGCCGATGTCGGAACAGGTGCGGGATTTCCGGGACTCCCGGTAAAGATCTCATGCCCGGAGCTGTCCGTAACGCTCATGGATTCGCTTGATAAGCGCCTTAAGTTCCTGGACGAGGTCATTACCGCATTAGGCCTTTCGGACTGCACTACGGTGCATTCCAGGGCCGAAGACGCGGGCAGGAACAAGAAATACAGGGAAAAGTATGACATCGTTACCGCGAGAGCCGTTGCAAGACTCTCCGTTCTTGCCGAATACTGCCTGCCGCTGGTCAAGGTCGGGGGAGTATTCCTTGCGATGAAGGCTCATTCCGAAGAAGAGGAGACCGAGGCCGGCAAGGCCATCGCCCTTTTAGGCGGCACCATCGAAAAGACGGATACATTCAAGCTTCCCGGTACTGACATGGAGAGGACGATAATCGTCGTCCGCAAGATCCGCCCCACTCCCGCAAGGTTTCCGAGAAAAGCGGGCACACCCTCCAAAACCCCTATAGTCTGATAATGGGACATTTGTGCTATATATTATAATATTATGCGCGCGTGTGCGTTTAGTTATGGTATAATACTTTAGTTTGTAGAAATATATCTATTGAACAAAGTATTCTAATAACCCGCGGAATAAGGTTTTCGCGCGCGGAGGCAACAAATGGCAGACAGCGACGACAAGAAACAGGCCAGACTTCAACAGGAAGCCGAGATGGACGAGGTGTTCAAGTCGGAACAGACCACTATAGTTCCGGTAGACTTGGACGGAGAGATGAAGAAGTCCTTCATCGACTACGCGATGTCGGTTATTTCCGACCGTGCCCTTCCTGATATCAGAGACGGTCTCAAGCCGGTTCACAGAAGGATCTTATATTCAATGTTTACCCAGGGCTTCACACCCGAGAAGCCTTACCGTAAGTGCGCTACCACGATCGGTGACGTTCTCGGACGTTTCCATCCCCATGGTGACGCTTCGGTTTATGATGCATTGGTCAGACTTGCCCAGGATTTCTCGCTGAGACATCCTCTGGTCGACGGCCACGGCAACTTCGGTTCACTGGACGGTGACCCGCCGGCAGCTTACCGTTATACGGAGGCAAGACTTGAGAAGATCGCTCTCGAGATGATGCGTGACATCAACAAGAATACCGTTGATTTCCGTCCCAACTTCGACGAGCACGAGATGGAGCCTGTATCGCTCCCCTCACGTTTCCCGAACTTCCTCGTAAACGGTGCGGTAGGTATCGCCGTAGGTATGGCCACCAATATCCCGCCCCATAACCTCGGTGAGGTTATCGACGGCTGTATCATGATGATGAACAATCCCGACGTTACTGTTGATGAGCTCATGACAGTCGTCAAGGGTCCTGATTTCCCGACAGGCGGCGCCATTCTCGGCACCTCGGGCATCAGAGAGGCATACCTCACAGGTAAGGGCCGTATCGTTGTACGTGCTCACGCTGAGATCGAGGACCATGCAGGCAAGACAAGGATCATCGTTCACGACATTCCTTATGCGGTCAACAAGGCCAGACTTATCGAGCGTATGGCTGATCTCGTTAAGGAGAAGAAGGTCGAGGGCATCTCCGGATTAAGAGACGAATCCGACCGTAATGAGCAGGTCCGTATCGTTATCGAACTCAAGAAGGACGCCAATGCTGACGTTGTTCTCAACCAGCTCTACAAGAACTGCTCCCTTCAGGACGCTTGCTGCGCCAACATGCTCGCACTCGTACCTGACGCAGACGGCAAGCTTGAGCCTAAGCTCGTCGGTCTTAAGGAAGCGCTCTATTACTATATCCGGCATCAGGAAGATGTTGTTACACGCCGTACGCAGTACGATCTCGAAAAGGATGAGGCAAAGAAGCACATCGATGAAGGTCTCCTCATCGCCATGGATTACATCGACGAGATCATCGCGATCATCAGATCTTCACGTACCGAGGCTGAGGCCAAGGTGCGTATGTGCGAGCGTTTCGGCCTTACTGACAAGCAGGCTCAGCATATCGTAGACATGAGACTCGGCCGTCTTACGGGTCTTGAGAGAGAGAAGCTCGAAGCCGAGATCAAGGCTCTCACTGAAGAGATCGAATACTTCCACAGAGTCCTTTCCGATAAGACTCTCCTTGATGACATCATCAAGACAGAGATGACAGAGATCAAGAATAAGTTTGCTACACCAAGAGTTTCCGAGATCATCAACGGTTCGTTCGAGGACATCGACGACGAATCATTGATCGCGGAAGAGAATATCGTTGTTACTCTCACGCACTTCGGTTATATCAAGCGCCAGAGAGTAGACAGCTACAAGGCCCAGCACAGAGGCGGCAGAGGAATCTCCGGACAGTCCACGAGAGAAGAGGACTATGTCGAGAAGATCATCACGACCACAACGCACAAGTTCCTCCTTTGCTTCACCAACACGGGCCGCGTATTTAAGATCAAGGGCTATAAGATCCCTGAGACGACATCACGTTCCGCAAGAGGCACGGCACTCGTAAACCTCTTAAACCTCAACGACGGAGAGACGATCAGGAACATCATCCCGATCGACAGCTTCGAAGAACCCGACCTCTACCTCACAACGGTTACGAAGTATGGTGTTATCAAGAAGACGTCTATCGACAAGTATGCAAATATCAACAGAAACGGCCTTATCGCCACAAAGATCCGTGAAGGAGACAGCGTTGTTGCCGTTCAGCTTACAAGAGCTGGACAGGAAGTTATCGTTGTATCCGCAGCAGGTAAGTCCGTAAGATTTAATTCCGACGATGCACGTGACATGGGCCGTGGCGCTACGGGCGTCCGCGCAATGAAGCTTGCTGAAGACGACGAAGTCGTAGGCATGGAGCCCGTTGATCCCGCACGCGAGATCCTCGTTATCTCCGAGAAGGGTTACGGCAAGAGATCCAGGATCGACGATTACCGCGTTCAGTCCAGAGGCGGTAAGGGCATCATTACTTACAAAGTTTCCGAGAAGACCGGCAGGCTTTGCGGTACAGTATCGGTTACTGATGACGATGACCTCCTCATAATCACGAGCCAGGGCGTCATCATCAGAGTAAGAGCTAATGAGATACCTACTCTCTCAAGAGCTACTTCAGGCGTCAAGCTCATGAAGTCCAACAAGGCACTGGTCGTTGACTTTGCCCTGACGGACAGGGAGGAAGAACCTGAGGAGGGCGAAGTAATAGAAGGCGTCGGCCCTGCTGAAGATATTGAGAACGCTGAAGGCACAGAGATACCTGAGGGTGCATCTTTGCCTGAAGGATTAAGCCCTAATGCGGAGAAGGTTCAGGAATTAGCTGATACCCTGGCTTCCGAGATCGAAGAGGAAGGCATTGCATCTTCTGAAGATCCGGATGCTGACAGCAATGGAGACGAAGACATCTGATGAATATCAGTAAAGTAATGAGATCTGTATCAATGGCTGCTGCAGCGTTTACCGCTGCAGTGATCATTGTTTGTTCTGCGGCATTTTTCGCGCTTCCGGCAAAGCTTGTAAATGCTGATGTCGGACAGCCCGATATTGCGGTTCCCGCCTTAAGCGACGTGCACTGCGCTTCCTACTGCGTATACGACAAGACCACGGGTTATATAGTCCTGAGCATGAATCCGGAGGACCGTATCTATCCGGCTTCCATGACCAAGATCATGACCTGCATGCTGAGCCTTGAGTATCTTGATACATCAGCCAAGCTCACCGTAAGCCCAAGTGCTCTTGCAGGACTCGGAAGCGATTCCTCGCTCATGGGAGTTCTTGAAGGCGAGAAGGTTAAGGTAAGCGAGCTCTTATACGGTCTTATGCTCCCGTCGGGAAATGATGCGGCAAATGTACTTGGTGAGGGCTGTGTTGAGGCTTTCTTTGAGAAGTATCCTGCCGGCGGCACCACGCTTAACAGCGACGGCGTAAATGCGCAGTACATACTTGATACATTAGGTGATACACAGGAACACATCCTTTCGATGCGCAAGCTCGACGCGTTTGCTGTGCTCATGAATCTACGTGCGAGCAAGCTCGGATGCAAGGGCACTCACTTCGTTAACGCGTGCGGACTTCCCGACAACGATCACTACACGACGGCATACGATCTTACACTGATCATGGCTGCCGCATCGGAACTTGAGGATTTCAGAACGCTTATAAGCGCTCCTTCCCACGTATTCGCTGCGACAAACAGACATAAGGCTGATGCATGGGACTACGTTAAGAATTCGAACTATCTCCTATACGATCCGTGGCTTGCCTCGAAAACAGCCAACGGTACGGATTCGCATCTTTCCGCAGTCATCGGAGGAAAGACCGGTACCACATCACAGGCCGGCAAGGGTCTTACGATATATACGGTCAACGAGAACGGCCATGAACTCATGATATCCATCTGCGGCATTCCGCAGGACTATTATTTCTATACAACAATGTATCTTGCATCTGTCACGGCATACGGCAACCTCGCATGCTGGGAGGCAGATCCGGTTACAAGGGTATATGGAACAACAGGCGACTATAAGTATGTAAATGCGCCTGCAAATGAGCAGCCGATGTTCGACCCCCTGATAAATCCGGGCGATGAGCCGGTAGGTTACGATCCGATCGTCGAGACTCCCACTCCGACACCTGTTGAGGAGGAGATGCCTGACGAGCCGGAGGTTGAGCCGGGAACGCCGCTGGAGCTCTTTGTTAAGAGCAACCCGGTGATATCAGCCGTCATAGGCGGATTCATGCTCCTTATAATCATATTGAATATAGTTCTGTGGGTACGTATAAACCGTATAAAGAAAGCAGCTGAGATAAGGGCCAAGAGGCTTCAGTCCAGAAAGAAATAATCATATAAACAGAGGCGGTCCTGACCGCCTCTTTCACACTCCGGACGGGAAGTTTCTTAGTGCACCTGTAATTTAATTGAATAAAGGCTTTGAAGACTTTTAAAAATATTTTTCAAAAGCTTGAAAAAACTGCTTGACATACAGCACGCTGTGGTATATCCTTTACGAGCACTTTGACGGAGGCACGATATAAATGTGCTCAAAAATCAAAGGAAAAGCACGGATCTTGAAAATTGAATAGAATGCAAAACTTGAAGTAAAACGGACCTTTTTCAATTCTAAGAATTGAGTTTTTATTAAAGTAAT